>JBIKWC010000367.1:0-6662 GCA_044356535.1 Myxococcota bacterium | reverse complement strand
AGGAGCTGCGTTGGCGCATCTTGCACGCAGAGACCCCGGACGCCGTGATGGAGGTCGTGGAGGCGTTCTTCGACGAGCGACGGACGCGGGGTCACGCTGCCCAGAGCCCGCGCATCGCGCGATCCAGCCCGCCACCGGACGACGGGGGGGCTGCGCTCACCCGTTGATTCGCAGGGCCTCCGGGGTGTAGAACGTCGGGCGATGGGTCAGGGACGGCTCCCGGTTTCGCGGGGCGCGTGTGTCCCTGCCCGTGAGGGTTCGATGGCGCGCAGCACCCCGGCAACCTGGACTCCCCACCGACGTCTCGGGTCCAGCCGCGCGACCCGCGCCACTGTGGTCGGGTTCGTGATCGCGGTCCTCCTGGGCTGCAGCGGAGGGGGCCCGTTCGGCGGCGAAGACCCCATTCAACGCGCGAAGCAACTCCTGGAGTCCGGGGATCTCCCCGCCGCGGGGCAGGAGTACGATCGCCTCGTGCGCGAGAACCCCGACTCGGTGGACGCCGCGGTCGGCAAGGCCTACGTCCAGCTCATGTCCGGCGACGCGGCAGGCGCCGACGCGACCCTGTCGGCGATCGAGGCGAAGGCGGGCGAGAAGGCGGGCGAGATCAAGCTCCGCCGCGCCCTGGTCGCGCTGCAGGCCAAGGACTTCGACAAGGTGAAGGAGCTGGGCACCGGCTCGGGCCTGCCCGAAGGGGAGCTGCTCGCCGCGGAGGTCCATCTGGTGGACCTCGACGCCGATCAGGCGCAGGCGCTGTTCACGAAGCTGAAGGAGCGCACCGACGCCGTGGGCGACACCGCCCGCACGTACTCGGACCTCATCGCCAGCGGTGATCAGCACAAGGGCGCCCTCGCCGAGGCGAACGCGTTGTGGGCGCTCGGGGACCGGACGAACGCCGTGACCTCGGTCGAGGAGTCGCTCAAGGCCCTGCCGGAAGACGACGCGACGAAGTCGTCTCAGATCCTGTTGTGGGCTGGCCGCGCAGCCACGTCGGGCCGCCCCGACGTCACCCGCAGGCTGCTCGAAGACACCTTCCCCCCGGACGGCCAGCAGTGGCGGTACCAGGCCACCCGCGCCGTCGGCCTCGTCGCCGAGGGCAGCATCGACGACGCCCGGCTCATCTTCAACGGCCTCAAGGCTGCGTCCGACACGCCACAGGACGGCCTCGCCGACGCGCTCGCCACCGCCTGCGCCCTGGCCTCCCCCGACATCGCGAAGGAACTCGTGGAGGGCATGGAATCCGCCGCTGCCGCCAGGTGTCTGTACCAGGCGGGGGCTGCGGAAGCGGCCAAGAGCCATGCCACCGACGGCCCACTCAAGCAGTTCCTGGAGGCCCAATGAGACTCCCGATCTTCCTCGGGTTCACTTCGTTCCTCCTCGCTTCTCCGGCGCTCGCCAAGGAAGACGACGACGGCATCCCGGTCACGGTGCAGGTGTTCGACGCCGAGACCCAGACGCCGATCCCGACCGCCGTGGTGCGCAACCCGCAAGAGGAGACCCGCCACCGGGTCAACCGCGAGCTCGGCACCTGGACGGGCAACGTCTTCTACCTGCCCGACGGCACCGAGCAGAAGTTCGAGAAGGGCGTGACCCTGCAGTTCGAGGTCTCGGCCCCCGGCTACGTGAACCAGATCGTCGGCTACACGGTGCGTAAGCGCCGCAACGAGTTCCCCGTTTACCTCCAGAAGATGGAGGTCGAGCTCGAAGAGGAGAACCCGGACGACGTGATGATCCAGTTCGGTCGCGACAAGCCGATCGACTAGTCCGGGTTCTGCCAGAAGGCGCCTCCCCCTGCCTGTCCGTCGCGCTCGTCCCGTCGTCGTCCCTTCGCTCCGAGGTTCCCATGCGCCGCGCCTCCCTCGTCCTGGTCCTCGCCGCGCTCTCCACCTGGTCGGCCGACGCCCACGCCCAGACCTGGAGCTCGTTCACGGCTGCGTTCCCGTCGTTCCCGTGCCAGGACGGCTGGATGGCCTGCCTGTACGACGGGGCGGCGGTCACGCCGGATCTCCACAGCGGTGAGATGGCCGGACAGCGGATCGGGTGGTTCGACCTCAAGCCCACCGCCACGTTCTCGCCGTTCGTCGAGTTCTCGAAGTACGACAAGATCGGAGTCGCAGCCGCCGCAGCCGAGCCGGAGCCCGTCGCAGCGGCTGCGCCCTCGATCGACGACGCGTACGCCGACGTCGAAGACACCCCGGAGACGCGGGAGGCCAAGAACCAGGCGGAGAAGGCAGAACAGACCGCCGCCGACGCCCGCAAGTCGAACGACGAAGCCCGTGCCGCAGCCGCCGAGGCGGAGGCCCAGCGCCGCGAGGCCGACGCCGAGGCCCGGCGCCAGCGCCAGGCGGAAGACGAGGCGCGCAAGGCCGCCGACGATGCCGCGCGACGGGCTGCACAGGCGGCGTCGCAGGCGGAGGCCTCCGAGAAGGCCCAGCTCGAGAAGGAAGCGGCGGAGGCCAGGCGGAAGGCGGACGAGCTCGAGAAGCAGCGCAAGGCGGCGGAGGCGCAGGCGCTCGCGAAGGCGAAGGCCGAACAGGACGCCCAGCGGCGCGCTGCCGAAGAGGAGAAGAAGCGGCAGGCCGCAGAGCAGGCGCGGGCCACGGCCGACGCCGCCGCGCGCGCCAAGCTCGAAGCGGAGCGGAGCAAGCAAGAGGACGAGCGGCGCAAGCAGGAGGAGGCCGCGCGCGCTGCCCAGGAGGCCGAGCGCCGCAAGCAGGAAGAGGCCTCGCAGCGCCAGGCCCAGAGCGACGCCCAGGCTGCCCAGGCGGCAGCGCTCGCGGCGGCCCAGCAGGCGGCGGCCCTCAAGAAGCAGCGCGAGGAAGCGGAGGCCGCGCGAATCGCGGCCGAAGCGAAGGCCGCCCAGTCCGCCGACGCCGAGTCCCAGAAGGCCGCCGCCGCGGAGGCGCTCCGCCTGCAGGCGGAGTCCAAGCGCCTGGCGGAAGAGCAGCGCCTCGCCGAAGAGAAGCGCAAGGCCGAGGAGGCCAAGCAGGCCGAGGCGAAGCGCAAGGCCGACGAGGAGGCCCGCATCGCGGAGGAGCGTCGGGTGGCCGCCGAGAAGGCCGAGGCCGCGAAGATGGCGGCCGACGCCAAGAAGGCGGAGGAGCAGCGCAAGGCCGCCGAGGAGGCCGCGCGCCAGGCCGAGCTCGCGAAGACCCGTCCGCCCGACCCGGCCGTTGCCCCGCCCGCGCCGGCGGGTGGTGGGGGCGGAGGCTCCTGTGACCTGCTCGGCCTCGAGGCCTCGGCGACCCTGGGCAAGCTGACGCCCGATCAGATCTCGAGCTGCGAGGACTCGCTCGTCGGCGCAGCGAAGATGACGGACAAGAAGAAGTACTCGTTGCTCCTGCAGAACAACGCCTGGTCGAAGGGCGACAAGGCCGAGTGGGAGAAGCTCGTCAAGCGGCACCTCGAGGAGATCGACGAGTCCGACCCCGACATGGCCTACAAGTACGCGCTGCACCTCGGGAAGCTCGGCGCCGGCCGCGCGACCGGGGCCATCAAGTACGCGGAGGTCGCGCTCGAGAACCGGACGGTCTGGACAGGCGACACCTACACCTCTCGCGTGTACTCGCTCTACAAGGTGCGGGTGGTCGCGGCCCAGGCGCTGTGGAAGGCCGCGGAGGAAGCCCACACCTCGGCCCCGACCGACGAGACCCGCAAGAAGGCGGACGACCGCCGCAACATGACGAAGGTCTTCGCCCGCGAGTGGTACGAGTATGCGAAGTCCGTCGGAAGGGATACGGCGGACGCGCTTCAGGTGTGCACCTCGGCAGCGGGCACCGCGAACTACTGCGAGAACTGAATCCGGCGGTCCGCGCTTCGCGAGACTGCGCGGAGTGTGGCCAACCTGCGGACTGCGAGAGGGTGATGGGAACGGCGGGTCTGCTCCTGACGTTGTGGGGTGTCTGGACCGGCTGCGCGGGAACGTCCGCGCGGGACGTCCGAGTCGAAAGCCCAGCGGAGGGGCTCCCGGTCGAGCGCCTCGACTCGACCTGGGTGGTCCAGCTCGCCGAGGAGTCGGCCGTCTCCAAGTGGGCGAACGACGAAGGCTGGGTGAGCCTCGTCATGAAGCGGGACTACGGCCGCGCGGTGCAGCAGCTGGGGCGCGCGGGAGGGCTCCCCGCGGCCCGCGCACACGCAGAAGCCGCCGCCATGTACCGCGAGTCGGCGCTGATGATGGCGTTCTCGCTGATCGAGGTCTACGGCAAGTCGCCGCAGCCGTCGGACCCCGTCGGAACCCGGCACCTCCTCGCCGTCTCGTACGCGATCGTGGGCGACCGCGAGCGCGCGAAGGCCGCGTCCGACAGCCTGCCTGCGGACGACGTGACGGCCCCCTGGCACGCCCCGTGGAAGGGCTGGCTCGCCGACCCGGCCAGCAAGTGGCCGCCCGATCTCTCTCACCTCCCCGTGACGCTGCCGCCGCCCGCGGTGGGGGAGTGGCCCCAGCCCACCGACTTCCTGCCGTACGAGATGCAGGAGCTCGACGGCTCGACCTCGAAGCGCACCATGGCCGATCCCGGCCTCCTCCTCGCCATGGCCGAGTGGCACCGCGCTGCCTCGCACGTCGCTGCCCCGGACGCGGTCGCCACGGTCGACTCCCTGCGGGCCGGGTACTACCTGCCGGCAGAGCCGCAGCCGGCGCCCGCGGGCGACCTCCCGTTCGAGCTGCTGTTCGGCTCGGATCAGCTCGTCGCTGGAGACGCAGCGTTCCTGGCCGATCTGCACGGTGCCATGGGCGCGGCCGCGGTGGATGCACACGCGGCGACGAGCCTGCTGGCGGAGATCGCCCGCCGGTCCCGGGTCGACGGCAAGGTCGAGGTGCAGACCGCGCTCGACATCACCGCCCGCCTCCGCCAGGACCTGGTGGACCGGTCGGCGGCCCGCACGGGCGGGAACACGCTCGGTCACCACCGCATCTTCAGCGACATCGCGTTCGCGGGGACGCTGCGGGGGCTGGCGCTCGTGGCCGAAGTGGAGCGCGACCGGGAGGTCAGCGGGCTGTTCCGGATCAACGCGCTCGAGCACAGCGAGAAGCATACGGCGTGCCCCGTGGGCATGCTGGCCCTGGGCGCGTGGGACGCCTCGAACAGGTATCCGCTGCGCGCTCAGGAGATCTTGCACGGCCAGATCAAGCGCTACCCTTCGTTGGAGATTGCGCGGTATGGTCTCGACGTGCTCGGGTTGCGGGTCAACTCGGAGTCCGTGAGCACGCCCGGGATGTAGGAGCGGAGTGTATGAGGCCTCGATTCGATGATTCTCGGGAGACCCGTCCGGCGGGTCTGCGCGCTGCCTTCCGCGGAGCCGCCGCGGCGGTCGCGCTGGCGTTGGTACCGGTGCTCACCGGGGCAGAGGTCGCCTACTACGACGACAACCTCCCGACGACGCTGAATCCCGTGCTCACCCGGACCATGGCGGACGTCCGTACCGCCGAGCTCGTGTTCGATCGCCTGTTCTACCGGTCGGCGATCACGAACGAGCCCAAGAGTCGCATCGTCTCCGGGTTCGAGCGCCTCGAGGAGGGCAAACGCCTCAAGCTCGTCGTGCGCGAAGGCATCAAGTGGCACGACGGGAAGGACCTCGGGCCCGACGACATCTGCTTCACGGTCGACGTGATGCGCGACCCGAACACCTCCTCCGAGAACACGAAGGAGTACCGGGAGACGCTGCTCGGCTGCGAGGTCGTGAAGTCCGAGAACGCGGTGATCATCACGCTCGACAAGGCGTACTACAACCCGCGCGACCGCGTCTCGTTCCACGTCCTGCCAAAGCACCTGTTCCCGAACACCACGGTCACGCAGTCGGACGAGTTCAACGCGCGTCCGGTGGGCACCGGCGCCATGAAGGCGTCGCGCGGAAAACACGAGATCCGCCTCACCGCGGTGCCGAACGTGCACCACAACGCCAAGATCGACACCCTCATCCTCAACGAGGGGGCCGACCCGCTGGTGCAGGTCCGTACGCTCCTGACGGGTGGGATCCAGGGCATCATCTCGGTCGCACCGAGCTACCGGCCCGACGTGGCGGCGTCCGACGACGTGGCACTCAAGAGCTACGACCTGCGGTCGTGGTGGTTCATGGCGCTGAACACGAGCTCGCCGATCCTGTCGGACAAGCGTGTGCGGCAGGCCATCCACCTGTCCCTCGACCGCACGAAGCTGCGCGAGGTCACCATCGGCGTCGACGCCAACGACCCGAACCCCCCGTGTGAGTTCGTGTCCGGACCGTTCGTGCAGTCGTCGCCGTTCTACAACCGCGCCGTACCCGTCCAGGAGCGTTCGGACGCAGCGCGCGCCAAGACCCTCATGCAGTCGGCTGGCGCCGCCATGAACGCCGGGCGCTGGGTCATGAACGGCCAGTCGGTCACCCTGCGGATCGGCATGAACGCCCCGCTCGACGGCGAGGCGCGCGACCTCCTCAACCAGATCGGGAACCAGCTCCAGGAGGCGGGATTCGATCGGCAGGTCTACAAGGTCCCGGCCGACGAGTGGGCGTCGAAGGGCATCACCGGGGGGCTCAAGTCGAACTTCGACGCGTTGATCGGCGAGTGGTCGTTCGGCACGGTCGAGGACGTGAACGACAAGTTCCACACCCGCTCCGGTGGCGAGGGCGCGAGGAACATCTTCGACTACTCGAACCCGCAGGTCGACCAGCTCCTCACGCGGTACACC
>JBIKWC010000366.1:0-6673 GCA_044356535.1 Myxococcota bacterium | reverse complement strand
GACCGACACGGAAATTGAGCTTCGCTCGTGCGAAGCGCGAGCGAAGCTCAATTCAGGGAGCGCCGAACGCGCCCCCCACGGCCAGCGTGGTCGTCCATCGGAGGTGCGAGAGGGAGAGGTCTCCGCCCTCCTCGTCGAACCGCGACTGGTGCGCCAGCAGTCCGAGCGCGACCGTCGCTCCCGCCGTGCGGCTCGACTGCGCCGCCAGGGACGCCCCGGCGTGCCAGGCTGCGGGCGTCCAGCCCCCGGCGACCTGCGCCGCAGCTGGGCCCGCCCCCAGTCGCACCGCCGCGTGGGGCTGCGGCAACACCACGGTCCGCGCTGCGTCGTCCACGGTGACGACGCCCGTCGTGGCCCCGCCTCCACCCGCGACCACCACTGGTCCGAGCCTCCCGCCCACCAGCGCGTACCCGTCGAGCGCGGGCCCGGCGCCCACCTGCATCGCGGCGTCGAGGTCCCACCCCAGCACGACCGCGCCCGCCGCAGGGAGCGTGCCCCGGGACACCACCGCGACCACCGGCGCGGAGGCCTGCAGCTCGCGGACGTGGGTGTTCTGCTCGCTCACCACCTGACCGCGCCCGCCGAACCCACCCCCGACGGCCGCGAAGCCCCACGCAGGACGGACGTGGGCCGCCGGGGCACGCGGGACCACGACCGGTGTGGACACGGGCGCCGCCCACTCCGACGGGAACACGCCGTTGCGGACGAGCCGGGTCTGCACGTCGACACCGACCCGACGCTGGAGCAGGTGCAGGCCTGCCAGCGACGGCAGCGACGACACCGGACGGCCGTCCACGAACCACTCTGCGCCGCCCGGCAGGGGCTCGGCCACGTCGTCGGGCGCCGGCGCCTCCCGATCGCGGATGTCGGGTGGACCGAGGTCGCGCGGCACCTCCGGCCAGGTGGCGAGCGCCGTGTCGATCGGCTCGGTCCACTTCGCGCCGGCGGCGTACTCGTAGATCGCGAGGGCCACGAGGTACCGGGCCCACGTGCCGGCGTCGACGACCCCGGTGACACACGGGAACACCGCCTGCAGCTCGGTCCACCCCGCGGAGAACCGCTCCACGTCTTCTTCCTGGAGCGCCTCGCGGGCGTCCACGTCCCACCGGGCGAGCTGAGCGGCAGGCCAGGCGACACAGGTGTCGGCGCCGAGGGCGGAGGTCGCGAGCCACAGGATCATCGCTCCACCTTGCACGTGAAGGTGATCCGGCTGCACTGCACCGCGACCGAGCCGCCCTCGGCCAGCTCGAGCGCGAGGGAGCGGACGAAGCCGTGACCGAAGTCGGCCCAGACCTCCCAGTTGCCCGCCGGAACCGAGCCGTGCGCCCGCACCTCGGCGCCCCGGCGGAGCTCCACCGGGACCGAGCCGTGCAGCGACACTCTGGCCAGCGGCCGGGGCGACGGCGGAGCGGGTGGCGGGGACACCGGGGCCACGCTGGGCGGCCGGCTCACCGGCACGGGAGCCGGCGACGCACGAGGCGGCACGGGCGCGGGCTCCACCACCGGCGCCACCACCGGGACCGGGAGCGCGGGAGCCGGCGCCTCCACGGGGGGCCTGGGGGCAGGCTCCTCGACGCGAGCCGCGACGGGTTCGGTCGGCGCTTCGGGGCGGGCCAGGACGATGACCAGCGCGACCGCGACCAGCACGAGCGCCGCGGCCAGCGGCGCCCGCTGCGCCGAGCGTCGTCATCCCCATGCCGATCAGGCCCGCGAGACGCCACCGGCCGCTCCGCTGGACCTCGATCGAGCCCGAGCCGCTGACGGGCCCGGACCCGGACGCGGGAAGCTCGACCGGCTCTGCACCTTCGACCAGCACCCGCCGGTCGAGCGTCGCGCCTGCCGGCACCACGTCGGGCCAGGGGCGGTCCCGGCACCACTTGCGCAGCACGGGGCCGTCGAGCGTTTCCGCGAGCGCTTCGCACCGACGGGCGACCTCGGCGGCCGTGGGCCGGGCCGCAGGGTCGAACGAGAGCAGCTCGCGGACGAGCGCCGCGATCGCGGGCGGGGTGGAGGTGAGGGCCTCGAAGCGCCGTGCGAGCCAGCGGTCGTACGGGTAGGCATCGGACGCGAGCGACAGGTGCTCGTGGTGATCGAGGCCCGCGAACACCCCTGCGCCGACCATCCCCTCGAACAGGACACAACCGAGCGAGAACACGTCGCTCGGCGGCGTCACCGGGCGCCCCGGCTCGAACCGTTCGGGGGCGAGGAACCCGAAGCTCCCGAGGATCACGTCGGTCCCCGTCCGCGACGGGCGCAACGCGGCGCGCGCGATGCCGAAGTCGAGGAGCTTCACCTCCCCGCGGCGACCGATCCGGATGTTCGCCGGCTTCACGTCGCGGTGCACGATGTGCAGCGGCTCGCCGTCGTCACCCACCGTGCTCCAGGCGGCCTCGAGGGCCTCGGCCACGCGCCCCACCACCTCGACCACGCAGCGGGCCGGCATCCGCTCGGCGCCCCGGATGCACTGCTTGAGGTCGGCCCCCTCGATGTACTCGGTGATCAGGGCCACCCGCTCCCCGAGCTGACACAGGTCGATCACGCTCAGGATGTGGGGGTGGTCGAGCAACCCGAGCAGCCGCCCCTCGTCCCGGAGCCGCTCCATGGGCTGGCTCTCCGGGTCGAGCTCCGCGTGCAGCAGCTTGACGGCCACCCGGGTGCGGATGCCCCCGGGGCTCGTCATCCAGGCGACCCACACCTCTCCGAAGCCGCCGCGACCGAGGCACCGTTCGAGCTCGAACCGACGGGTCGTCGGCGACGCGGGCGTGGCTTCCACGCCGCCATTCTACCGCAGTCGGACCGTTCGTTCGCCCGGATCTGGTACCATGGCCGCGTGTGGTGGACCTCCCTCCTGCTCCCGGCGATGGCTGCGCCGCTCGATCCGAGCGACTTCGTCAGCCTGGGCACGCTCGCCCCGAACGCCGCCATCACGATCGACACCTCGACCCTGCAGATCACCGGCGGCGCCACAGCCACGGGGGTCTCGTCCGGCGGGGTGGCCGTGTTCACGTTCGACTCGATCTCGCTCCCGGTGACGGCGACCGTGGTGGGGACCCGCCCGCTCGCCTTGTTGTCGCGCAGCACCGTACGCATCAGCGGCACACTCACTGCCACGGGGTCGGGCGTCACCGCGGGTCCCGGAGGCTACGGAGCGACCGTCACCGGCGGAGCGGGCCAGGGTCCGGGGCGAGGCTCGGGAGACGCCACCGGTGCCGGGGGGGGCGGGTTCGGGGGCACAGGCGGTCGCTCCGAGGGCGGCACTGCGGGCGGCGTCACGTACGGCGATCTCGAGGTCACGCTGGAGGGCGGCTCCGGCGGAGGCGAGGCGGTTCCCGACGGGCGCAACGGCGGCGGTGGTGGCGGGGCGATCGAGATCGGCGCGCTGGGAGCGTTCGACCTCCCGCTCGGCGGCGTCATCGACGTATCCGGCGCGCCCGGGCAGAACGCCAACGATCCGTACGACGGCGGAGGCGGTGGCGCCGGCGGAGGGCTCCTGGTGCACGCCGCTGGTGGCTCGGTGATCGGGGCGCTGCGGGCCCGGGGCGGAGACGGCGGCGAGGCGGACAACGGGATGCACGGCGGAGGCGGGGGCGGCGGACGCATCACGCTGCTGGGTCTCGGTGGGGTGCTCAGCGTCGTCGACGTGAGCGGTGGGGTCGGCGACGCGTCGGAGTCCGGGTACCCCGGGCGGGTGTACATCGTGGTCGACGCCGACGCGGACGGCGACGGGGTCACGAGCGCCCAGGGAGACTGCGACGACACCGACAGGCGTCGGTATCCCGGCCACGACGAGGTTCTCTGCACGCTCGTCGACGAGGACTGCGACGAAGCTACCCCGGATGCGCCCGACCGCGACCTGGACGGGTCCAGCTTCTGCGACGACTGCGACGACAGCGACGACACGAGGAGCCCGGGGCTGCCGGAGCTCACGTGCAACGGTCTCGACGACGACTGCGCGGTCGCCACCGAGGACCGCCCCGACCGGGACGATGACGGCGTCGGCTTGTGCGACAACGACTGCGACGACACGCAGGCGTTGCGGTTCCCAGGCAACCCCGAGCTCGCGTGCAACGGCCTCGACGACGACTGCAACGCGCTCACGGTCGACGGCGTGGACGCCGATGGGGACGGGGCCAGCACCTGCGGCGGGGACTGCGACGACACGGACTCCGCGCGGTCCCCCGGGTTCCTGGAGGTGCCCTGTGACAGCGTCGACAACGACTGCTTCGGGGGTACCTCCGATCGCCCCGACCGCGATGGGGACGGCTTCGACGCCTGCACCGACTGCGACGACCTCGACATCGCGGTCAAGCCCAGCGCGATCGAGGTGGCGTGTGACACCGTCGACAATGACTGCGAGCCGCTCACCGGCGACGACCCGGACGTCGATGCCGACGGTGTGAGTGCGTGCGACGGCGACTGCGACGACCAGGAGTCGAGCGTCTTCCCCGGAGCGGGCGAGGTCCCGTGCAACGGCGTCGACGACGACTGCGACGCCTTCACCTCGGATGCCCAGGATCTCGACGGCGACACCTGGACCGTGTGTGCCGGCGACTGTGTCGACGCCGACGACACCGTGTTTCCGGGCGCCCTCGAGGTCGCGTGCGACGCCATCGACAACGACTGCGACCCGGCGACCGAGGACGACCCGGACCGCGACCTCGACGGCGCGCCCGGCTGCTACCTCGACTGTGACGACGCGGACCCGGCGATCCGACCCGGCGTGGTGGATCGCTACTGCGACGACGTGGACGGCGACTGCGACCCCGCCACGCTCGACGACCCCGACGCGGACGGCGACCTCACCTCCGTGTGTGCGGGCGACTGCCGCGACGACGAACCCGAGGTCTACCCGACCCACGACGAGGTCACGTGTGATCGCCTCGACAACGACTGCGATCCGGTCACGCTGGACGGCGACGACCTCGACAGCGACGGGATCGCGGGGTGCGCGGGAGACTGCGACGACCAGGACCCCCTGCGGTTCCCGACGAACCCGGAGGTGACCTGCAACGGCATCGACGACGACTGCGACCCGCGCAGCGACGACGAGGTCGACGCGGACGGCGACGGCTGGAGTTGCGACGATTGCGACGACGCCGACCCCGCGATCAACCCCGCTGCGGCAGACGCCGCGGGTGACGGCCTCGACACCAACTGCGACGGCGTGGATGGCGTGCGCGAGGAGCCTCCAGGCCACACGGGCGCGGCCCACACGGGTGACACCGCTTCCCCCCCGACCGATGCGCCGAACGACGAGGTCCCCGGACGGTTCGTTCCCCACGGCTGCGGGTGCGACACGAGCTCCACCGCGGGCAGCTGGATGCTCGTTGCCCTCGGTGGGCTGGCGGTCGGTCGGCGGCGCTCCCACCGGCCCGTGGGATGACGATCGACCTCGAGACCGCAGCCGAACCCGCAGGGCTGCGCCGGATCGCGATCGATCCGGTGACCCGGGTGGAGGGCCACGGCAAGGTCACGATCCTGCTGGACGCCGAGCACCGGGTCCACCAGGTCCGCCTGCACATCGTGGAGTTCCGCGGCTTCGAGCGGTTCGTGCAGGGTCGACCGTACTGGGAGATCCCCGTGATGGTGCAGCGGCTCTGCGGCATCTGCCCGGTGAGCCACCACCTCGCCGCCTCCAAGGCCCTGGACGCCGTGGTGGGCGCCCGACCGGTGCCGCGCTCGGCCGACCTCGTCCGGCGGCTGATGCACTACGGGCAGATCCTGCAGTCCCACGCCCTGCACTTCTACCACCTCGCCTCCCCGGACCTGCTGTTCGGGTTCGACGCAGAGCCCGCACGCCGCAACGTCGTCGGGGTGCTCGCCGCCTACCCGGACGTCGCGCGCCAGGGGATCCTGCTGCGGAAGTTCGGCCAGGAGGTCATCCGCATCACCGCGGGCAAGCGGATCCACGGAACCGGCTCCGTGCCGGGGGGCGTCAACCGGCTGCTGACTGCGGCGGAGCGCGACGAGCTGCGCGCTGCCCTCCCGGACGTGGTGTCCTGGGCGCGGAACGGGGTCCGGTTGGTCGAGGCCCTGTACGCTGCCAACCGCGGGTTCCACGACACCTTCGGCACCGTCCCGTCCCACCTGTTGTCCCTCGTGGCGCCCGACGGGACCCTCGATCTGTACGACGGCGTGCTCCGGGTCCGGAACGCGCGCGGCGAGCTGGTGTTCGACCAGGTCGCGCCCGACGCCTACGGAACCCTCGTCACGGAGGACGTGAAGTCCTGGAGCTACATGAAGTTCCCGTGGCTGGCGGCCCTGGGCCGGGAAGCGGGGTGGTACAAGGTCGGGCCGCTCGCCCGGCTCCAGAACTGCGACCGGCTGGGCACCCCGCTCGCGGAGGAGGCCCGTGACGCGTTCGTCGCCGGCGGAGTCCAGCACGCCCCGCTCGCGTTCCACCGGGCGCGGATGATCGAGCTCCTGCACGCGGCAGAGGTGATCGAGCGGCTGCTGGGCGACGACGATCTGCTCTCCGGCGCCCTCACCTCCTCCGGACCGCGCGGGACCGAGGGCATCGGGATCATCGAGGCGCCCCGCGGCACGCTGATCCACCACTACGAGGTCGGCAGCGACGACCTCGTGACCCGCTGCAACCTCATCGTGTCCACCACCCACAACAACACCGCGATGAACGAGGCCATCCGCGAGGTGGCCCGCCACCACCTGGACG
>JBIKWC010000089.1:0-24078 GCA_044356535.1 Myxococcota bacterium | reverse complement strand
GGGAGGGGTGGTCGAGGTTCAGGGGGCGCATGCTCGCACGAGGGGACCGGTGACGAAAGCTGACCCGCCCCGTGTTGACAGACCGCCGGCTCCGCGGCACTCGGGGGTGGGAGGTCGGGTTGGTCTCCGTGCTCGCGTCGATGACCGGGGCCTTCGCTGCACCCGAAGCCGCTGACAAGCCTGCGGACGATGAGATCATCGTCTACGGAGACCAGTTCGCGCGGTGGGACAACACCCGCTGGCTGTTGCAGTCGGAGCTCCTCCTCCCGCTCGGGATGGACTTCGCATCCGACGACAACAAGGGGTTCCGGAGCTTCGGGTTCCAGATCCGGGCGGTCGTGTTGTGCGACAAGGACGCCCAGCTCTCCAAGAAGCGGTGGGAGGTCTCCTGCGCCATCGAGGACATCGGCATCCTCGCCACGACCGAGAACCGCTGGCGCACCGACGTGGACCGCGCCCTCGCAGACGGTGTGCTGGCCGACGTCGACGCCCGCCTCACCAAGGCGACGGTGCAGATGCAGGTGGACGAGGAGGGGGGCATCACCAACTTCGACATCGAAGGCATCGACGCCACCAACGTCCGGGAGCGGCGGATCCAGGAGACCACCCGCCAGATGATGGCCCGGGTGATGTCGGGCTTCCACCTGCGCATCCCGGACCAGGCCCAGCGGACGGGCCAGTGGGTCGAGTACAACTCGGAGCTCATCGATCTGCCGTCGATCGCAGCCGCCCGCGGCAGCTCGATGTTGCTGCACCAGGTGTCGCCCTACAAGGACAGCCAGCTCGTGCAGACCGTGGGGGAGGGCGCCGTCACGGTGAACCTGCCGAAGGACTCCCGCGATCCGTTCTCCGGAGCGTCTGCGAATCTGGACTCGATCACCAACACCACCGCCCCGAGCGGGATCGGGGGCCCGGCGCCGCGGCAGCTGTCGTCGGTCGGGGCCGCGTCGACCTACACCGACCGCGAATCCACGATCCCCGCCACGTTCAAGGTCGAGGCCTCGGGCGTCGCGTTGTTCGAGAAGTCGAGCGGGATCATGACCGAGCGCGTGTGGCAGGTCACGGGGCGCGCGACCGCGTCGATGCCGTGGGGGCTCGGTCCCTTCCGCAACGTGGGCCGCATCCGGCTGCTCGACAAGGACGAGGCCATCGACATGGGCCCGAGCCAGCAGGTGAGCTGGCCGTCCCAGCCTCTCGACGGGCTTGCGCCGTGGGTCCCGATCGAGGTCATGCCCGGTGGGGGCGCCGGATGATGTCCGTGTGGCTCGCGTGGACCCTCGGCTGCTCGGGGAACACTCCGGCAGGGCCGTCGTGCGCCGAGCCACACGTGTACTACGCGCCGGACAACAGCGGCGACCTGTACTTCGGGTGTGCCCCGCCCGAGGGCTGGGTGCTGACGGCGCCCGGAGAGCCGGAGCCGAGGGATCCCACCGCCGCCCTGCCCGTCCCGCCGGTCGCGGCCACCCCACCACTTCCCCGGCCTCCGCCCCTCGTGGAGGACGTGCCCCCGACCGGGGACACAGGTGGCTACGAGGAGGAGGTGGTGGAGCCGCCTTCCCCGGAGACCGGCGACGACACGGGTGGAGCGGAGGAGGGGGACTCCGCAGCCCCCGACGGCTCCGGAGACACGGGCCTCCCGGAAGGGGGGGAGGGTCTGGAGGGTCCACCCGATACCGGCGTGGTCCCCGAGGGTGAGCCGGACTTCGATCCGGAGACGGGTGATACCGGGCTCGTCCCATGACCAGAGAGGCGTGCGCGTGATCGGTGGGTGGTGGTGGTGGTCGACGATGGCGTTCGCTGGCGCGTGGGACCCGTGGCTCGGCGTGTGGGGGCTCGATCCCTCCGAGAGCGACGACCCCCAGGAGCGCCTGAGCGCCTCGGTCACCGACCCGGTGGTCAACGGAGGCGCAGCGGCGAAGATGTCCCCGGACGGGGGCAACTCCGACCCCGAGGAGGAACGCAAACACGCGCTCGACGACGCCCTCGAGCTGCTGGGGTCCTCGGGTGGGATCGAGCTGCGCCCTGCGGGGGACGAGCTCGTGGTGGTGTGGACCGGAGAGCTGCCGGTCACCGTCGGCGTCGACCGTCGTTGGGTGAAGGTCGCCCGCGAGCCGCACCGCTGGAAGGTGCGGGCCTGGATGGACGGCGCCAACCTCGTCGTCGAGCGACGCCAGCGCGCGACGAGCGTCGCAGAGACGTTCCTCCCGGCCCAACGCCCGGACGAGGTGGTCGTGGTGGTGTGGGTCGAAGGTCCGTCCCTGCACCCTCCCGTCGAGTTCCGTCGGGTGTACCGGCCTCTCTCGGCTGCGCCTGCAGTGGGGGCGGAGGGCGCCGACCCCGGTTAGGCGGACGGACGGGGGAGGAGACAGATGGGGGGTGCCGGCAGCTGGTTCGCGGACGCCACGGTCGCGCAGGCGGATCGCGCACGGGCGGAAGCTGGCCGGTTCCCGCACCTCCGGGCCTGGTGGGAGCAGACCGAGCGCGGCGACTGGATGTTGTGGGCAGCGGGTCGGGCGGGCGTCGACTACCGGCTCGTGGTGACGGCGGCCGCGGACTGTACCCGGTTCGTGCTGGACCTCATCGACGACGACACCCGGGCGGTCGCGGAGCACGGTGTCACCACGGTCGAAGCGTGGTGCGCGGGGCGCGTGTCTGCGGGCGACTGCCGATCGGCGGCGTCCCGGGTGAACCGCGAGGCGGAGCGCACGGCGCCGATCGACGATCCGCGCAAGGCCGCGGGCCGCGCTGCTGCCTTGTGGGCCGTCGAGTCGCTGGCGCAAGCGGCCGCGAGCGACGACCGGGTCCGGTCGGTGGAGTTCGCGTCGGAGTGTGTGCGTCGGGTGGCGGGCACCCACGGGCGGATGTTCGGACCGGAGGAGGCGGAGGCAGCGCAGGGACGCTGCGCGGAGGCGATCCGCGGCCGGATCCCGGACCGGATGATCCCGACGACCTGATCTTCAGGTAGTCAGTTCAGAACGCGAGACCGAGGGTGCCCATGACCCACCCCGTCCCGCCCAGCGCCGAGAAGTCGGTCCCCGTCCAGGCGACACCGCCACCGCCGCGACCGCTGACGTTGACGCCCACGCTGGGGCCCGTCCACACGATGAGGTTCACGCCGAGATCCGCCCCCACGGCGAAACCCCACGGGCCGTCGAACGCCGGGGGTGGGACCACCGTGCCGCCAGGCCCGATGCCGATCGTGACGAGCGCCCGCGAGCCGCAGCCGAAGCACGCGAAGTCCGGGCGCCACCGCAGCGCCCAGTCGAAGGTTGGGTCGAAGGACTCGAAGCTCTGCACGCCGACCCCGAGCTCTCCTTCGACGTCGTCGCTGAGCCACTGCTCTCCGCGCAGTCCCAGGGTGGTGGGCGTCCCGGCGGTGACCCCGAGGACGGAGTTCGGCCAGGTGTAGCCAGGCGTGGACTGCGCCGACGCGGGCGCCGCGAAGAGGAGGGCGAAGAGCATGGAGTCTCCCAGGCGCCGCCGATAACCTGCCCGCGTGGTCGGGTCCGGGCCGGAGCGGTCGTGTAGACTGCGCGCATCCGGCTCCCCGCGCGACGCGGGGCCGGCTCGCGGGGAGAGCGGATTGGCCGGAGACCGGCGTCGAGAGGACCGCGGCCGCGGGCTCCCCGCAGGCCGGGCTTCGGGCCCGCGCGCGGAGGAGGACCCGACCATCGACGCGTTCTCGCGCGCCGAAGCGGACGCCGCGCGCGCCGCGCCGATCGCGTCCACGGCGTCCCGATTGGACGGCGCCGGCGGAACGTTGGACCGCATCTACGCAGGCACGGAGCCGCGTCCTGACCCGAGGTCGACCGAGCTCCCCCCCCTGCCGCCCCTGTCCGCCCACGACGCGCCGAGGGAGAATACGTGGCCCATCCCGGAGCGGGAGGAGACCACGTTGGCCGAGGGACCCGTTCCTCCGCAGAGACCACCCCGTCGCAGGGTCGAGGAGGATCCTCCTGGCTCGTTCGACGAGGTGCCTCCCGGGATGGATCCCGACGAGCCCATGGACCACCTCCTGGGTCCGATCGACGAGTTCACGTTGTCGATGGGGCCGAATCCCGGACTCGCCGCTGCCGTCGACGAGCCCCCGCCGGTGCGCGCCGCGCCCCCTCGGGCGGAGCCCTCCCGGCCACCCGCGCCTCCAGCGCCTTCAGCGCCTCCCCCTGCGCCGGACCGGGTGCTCCGGCGGTCTGGTGCCTCGACGCCTCCACCCCCCCAACCTGCTGCGCGCGAACCTCAGCCGCTGGATCCGCTCACCACCGGTGTCCTGACGCCCGAAGACGTGGCGCTTGCTCAGCTTCCGAGCACACCACCCCCGGCGCCGCGTGCGCCGCGTCTGTCGGAGTCGACGGCCGCGCTGGTGCTCGACGGGTTGGACGAGCTGCCCGTCAACGAGCCGTCCCTCGGCCTCCCCGAGGTGATGATGCCCCCGCCGGACACCGCGCGCGCCCGGGGGCTGTTCGCGTCCGACCGCCCGCAGGCGATCTCGCTCGACCCCGGCCCCCGCCCGTCGGCCAGTGAGCTCGCGGCCTACGGGCTGGGTGGGGCGCCCGCCCAAGCCGCGGGCGACGCCGACGACGTCGAGGTGATGGAACCTTCGATGCATGCGCAGCCGCGCTCCCCGTCCCGGTCGGAGCCGCGGCCCCCGCCCCGCTCCGCTGCTCCCGCCGCACGGGCGCGCCCGGAGGCCCGCCCTGCGCAGCAGCAGCAGGGGGGACCGTCGACCTCCGCGGTCTCGCTCCCGGCTCGGGGAGCGCGGTCCACTCCGTCCTCGCCTCCCCCCCCACCCCCACCGCAAGGCCCCATGGGAGGGCTCGACCAGCTGCTCACGCTCGCCGACGAGCCCCCCGAGCGCGAAGAGACCCTCGGCGCCTCCCTCGAGCTGCTGCGGCTGGTGGACGCTCCGCCCGAGCGCGAGGAGACGATCGGCGGCTCGCTCGAGCGGATGGACCCCCCGCCCGTTCCGAAACACGTCCGGCCGAGGACCGATCCCACACCGGCGCCACCAACGCCACCCGTGTTGTCGTCGGTGCACGACGACCCCCCAGCTGGGGAGGAGACCCTGTCGTCCGCGCTGGAGCCCATGGGCGCGGGTGCCCAGCCGCCTGCCTTGGGAACGCTCGAGACCCGGCCGATCAGCCCGGCGGATCTGCAGGCTGCGGGGCTCGGCGGGCCACCTCCCGCCCACCACAAGCTCCACAGCGCGCAGCTTCGGCGGGAGACCTGGCGTCCACCGGGCTCGGTCGAGGCCCCGGCACCACCGCCGAAGCGGGCGGCCACGCCCCCGCCGGCCGAGCGTCAGGATCGTCAGGAGAAGCCGGCACGCCCGCCCCGCTCCGAGAGCCCGGAGCCCGAACCGGGCGGCTCTCCGTTCCAGGACCCGATCATCCTCGGCGCAGCCTCGTTGATCGGGTTGATCCTGTTCGTGGGGGCGTGGGTGTTCCTGGTCTTCATCCTCGCGTGGATCGTCTGATTCGGTGACGGTTGGGTGACGGCGTCGCTCCGACCGGGGCATACTCCTTCGCGGGAGGCGGGGATGTTGGTGTCGTCGTGGTTGGTTGCCTGTCGCGAGCCCGAGCCCACCAGCACCGACTCGACCACCCCAGAGCCACCGCTGCACACGGCGGTGCTTCACTCCGGAACCGAGCCTCCCACGCCCCACACCGCGCACACGGGGCACTCCGGCGGGGCCACCGGCAGCACGGGCCACACGGGCGTGGTCGAGTTCGACTGCACCACGGTCTCGCCCACCCCGCTGTCCGTCCGACCCGTCCCTGGCGGGCGCGGCTACCACGGGCTCACGTTCGACCTCGCCGGGTACATGTACGGCATGGACACCGGTCTCAACATCATCCAGACCGACTACTACGGGGGCTCGTCCGTGTTCCTTCCGGGTACGGGCGGGACGCAGGGGATGGACACGCTCCCCTCCGGCGAGCTCGTCATGTCCTCCGATGGGGGCGGTGTCGTCATCGTCGATCCGTACACGGCGGGCACGCGCCGGATCGCCAGCAACGTCTACGGCATCTATGGCGTGGACGTAGGCCCGGACGGCCTGATCTACGTCGGGAACCGGACCAGCACCTACCGCGTCGACCCCGTGTCGGGGGACGCCACCATGTACATCGCCAACAACGAGGCGCAGTCCGTGGGCTTCAGCCCGGACGGCACGAAGTTCTACTTCACCAAGACCTTCGGCTACGCCCTGTGGCAGGTCGATGTCGACGCGAACTACGACCCGATCGGGCCACCCAGCCAGCTCGCGGACTTCGGTGCGAGCTACCGGGACGGGCTCGCGCTCGACATCTGCGGCAACATCTACGTGACGGACTACGGGACGGGGCAGATGTTCCGCACCGACCCGACCACCGGCGCCCACATCACCTACGTGAACTTCACGCCGTTCTCGAACTACGGCCACAGCGCCATGTTCGGGTCCGGGATCGGGGGCTGGCTCTCCGACGCGATCTACGTGCCGCAGCCGTACAACAACAACACGGTCGGCGAGATCGTGACCGGGGTCCCTGGGTTCACGTTTCCGTAGCCGCTACCGGCGCAGGACGGCGGCGATCAGGCCGAGGAGCACGGCGATCGCCAACAGGCTCCCCGCGACCAGTGGCCAGCGCGGTGAGGGCCGGGGCGGGAGCACGACCAGGGGTGCGGGCGGCATCGACGACAGGGAGGGCACCGTCCGGGCGCCGTCGAGGATCTGGCGGGCGGCCTCGGCCGACAACGGGCGCTCCTCGGGCCTGCCCCGTACCAGCGCGCTGACGAACGTGGCGACGTGGGGTGGCAATCCCCGCCGCCGCTCCGCCAGCGGCGGGTACCGGCTCTCGAGGGTCGCGTGGTAGCAGTCGTACAGGTTGAGCCCCTCGAAGGGGCCGATGCCAGCGAACAGCTCGTAGACGATGCAACCGAGGCTGAACAGGTCGCTCCTGGCGTCGGCGCTCAGGGGCCGCCGCGCACGCTCCGGGGCCCAGTAGTGGGGTCGGCCCACGGTGGTCCCGCTGGTCGTGACGCTCCGGCCGCCAGACACCAGCGTGACGATCGCGCTCGCGACGCCGAGGTCGAGGATGCGCACCCGGTTGCCGTCCACGAGGACCGTCTCCGGGCGGAGGTCGCGGTGGACGATGCCCCGCTCGTGGGCCGCCGCGAGGCCGTCCAGCAGTCCGCGCATCCATGCCAGCGCGAGCTCGTCCGGGATCGGGCCTTCGCTCAACCGCTGCCGGAGCGTGACGCCGCGCAGGACCTCCGTCACGAGCACCGTGCGGCGCCCGGCCGTGGTCACGTCCACCACCTCTACGAGGTTCGGGTGTCGAAAGCCGACGAGGGGCAGCGCCCGGAGCTGTTTGACCATCTCGGGATTCGAGACGTCCAGCACGCCCGCGGTGCGCTCGGTGCCGTCCGGGGCCTGCACGCGGTACCGGGCTGCGAGGCCGACGACGCCGAGGTTCTCGAGTACCCGGTACCCACCGATCGCGCTCCCGGATGGGTAATCCTCCCCGATCATCCGCTGCTCCAGCGCGGCAGCTTAGCGCAGGTGCGCGCGCGGTGCAGGTCGCACCACCTGCCTGCGGGTTAAGGTGGCGCATGGCGAGCTGGCCAGACATCCCCGGCGTCACGGCGGTGGCCGGGCGCCCGCGGCTCCCCCGCGCTCCGGACTCGGTGGTGCAGGTGTTGTCCGTGGCGCTCGACAGCAGCGTCGACGGTCTCGGTTGGGCGGAGGTGGTGGAGCGAGCGGTCCGCGCGACCCGCATCGAGCGCGGGCGGGTCGAGGGCCTGCTGGCCTGGCTCCCGTCCTCGCGGATGGTCCGATGGGACGCGGGGGGCGCGCTCCTGGTGGACGGACGCACCGACCTCGTCGACCTCGCGATCCGGTACACCGCCTGGGTGTCCACCCAACCCGTACCCAAGGAGTTCGCCGACAGCTCGCGGGCGTACGCCGTCCGGGTCACCGAGCTCGCCGCAGAGGTGGCGCAGAAGGGGCAACGGTACCAACGGAGCGGCCTGCCGCTGCCGTCCCCGGTCGCCGGGACAGCACAGGTGGTGGTCGCCGGGTCCGGCCTCCCCCTTCGGGAGCGCCTGCGCGCCTTGCTCTCCGGGCTCGATCGCGTGTTCCTCGAGCGGCGGACCCACACGCGGGCGGCGCTCCTGGCGTTGCTCTCCGCGCACCACGTGCTGCTCCTGGGTCCACCAGGCACTGCCAAGTCCATGCTGGCCCGAGCCTTGTGCACGTGTTTCGACGACGCCGCGTACTTCGAGTACCTGCTGTCGCGCTTCACCCACCCCGACGAGCTGTTCGGACCGGTGAGCATCCCGGGCCTGAAGGAGGAGGACTACCGGCGGTTGACCGAAGGGTTCCTGCCCCGTGCGCACATCGCGTTCCTCGACGAGATCTTCAAGGCGAACTCGGCCATCCTGAACAGCCTGCTCACGCTCGTGAACGAGCGGACGTTCCACCACGGGCGGCACCGGGACGTCGTGCCCCTGATCGGGCTCGTGGGCGCGTCGAACGAGCTCCCGGACCCGGACGGTGGCCTCGACGCCCTGTACGATCGCTTCCTGGTCCGGTTGACGGTACCGCCGCTCGGCACCCCCGAGGCGTTCCTGGCCGTCGCCACCGGCCGGATCCCCGCGCTGGATCTCGCTCCTGCGCTCCGGCTCCGCCCGGACGACCTGCGCGATCTGCGGGCCGCCGCCGACGCCGTGGAGTTGCCGCCGGACGTGCAGGACGCACTGGTGGCGCTGTGGCAGTCGGCGCGCGAGAAGGACTGGCGGGTGTCGGATCGCCGCTGGCGGCACGCCGTACAGATGCTGAAGATCGCCGCAGCTGCAGACGGCCGCAATTCCCTGGCGCGCATCGACCTGCTCCTCCTCGAGTACGTGCTCCCGCCCGACCCGGACCGCGCCGCCGAGGTGCGTGACGTGGTGCTGGAGCACCTGGGAACCACTGCCGTGCCCGAGCACGATCTGCGTGCCCAGTGGCTCCTCCTCGAGGCGGACCGCGTAGCGCCGGCCGGGGACCTCGCGTTCCGGACGGAGGACAGCCTGGGGCCCACCTGGGCCGAGCGCATGGCGTTCCGCCGCGAGAACCTGCTCCGGTTCCTCGCGCTCCACGAGGAGGCCGTCGAGCGCCTGGCCCGCGATCGGTCCGCGGTCGAGGAGCTGACCGAGCACCACACCTGGATCGCCGACCTGCCCGCGCAGGTGCTCGCGTCCCACATCGAGGCCTCCCGAGACCTCGCGCACATCCTGTCGCAGGCGCTGGCGTACCGGGACTCCCTCGCCAACGAGGCGGCCGCCGCGAAGGCGCTGGTGGAGCAGCTCCCGATGACCCAGCGCCGGGTGTACGGGCACGGTGCGGTGCTGGCGCTGCTCGTCCCCGAGGCCGGGGTGCGGGTGGGCATCACGCTGGCTGGAGAGCGGGAGGAGCTGGCTCGCCGGACGGTGGGTGAGGCGCCGGGGGAGCGGCTGGAGGTCCCCGAGCTGACGCTGTCGGCAGAGCGCTGGCTCGACTGGGCGAGCGGCTCCCTCGAGACCGACCTCCTGGTGCGCGCCGTCCCGGCGTGGGCCTCCCGGAACGTAGGAACGGCGCTCGCCAGCGTCCGGCGCTCGCTCCGGCAGACAGCGGTGCCCGCTCCGCCCCCCTTGCGGGCGCCGTGAACGGCGGCGCCACCGGTCCCGGGTCCCACCCGGTCGACGTGGTGGTGCGGCACCCGCTGGTGCGCGGGCTCGGCGCCGACGAACCCGAGCAGTCCCGCGCGGAGGCGTTCGCGCGCGACCTCGCCCGCTGGCTGGTGGGCAGGCCCCACGCAGAGCTGTCTCCGCTGGCGCGGGTGGTGACGCTCGTGGCGCAGCGCGAGTTCCGGCCCACCCGGCGGCTCTGCGAAGGCCGTCCGCTCATGGCCGTAGAGGCAGCGGCCCGGGCCACGTCGGCGCTGTGGCCGCTGCTGCGAGGAGACCCCGACTCGCCTCCGGCCGTAGCGCCGGAGCCTCCGCCGCCGGAAGGGGAGGGCGCCGCCGCTGGGCCACCGGAACCAGGGGAGGGCGACGAGCCCGACGCCGGCGCCGGCGCGATGGCGGGACTCCTCGGCGAGGACGCGGCCGCCGACGACCCGGACCTCGACGCGTTGATCGCCGAGCTGGCGCGGCAGGTGGGCGCAGGCCCCAACGCTGGCGAACAGGCAGCGCAGGCGCTCGACGCCGTGAGCCAGGCGGCAGCGGACGGCGCGATCGAGACCGAAGCGGTCGCGCGTCGGCTCGAGCGCTTCGTGCCGGGCATCGGGTGGTCCGAGGCGCCGGGGGCGCTGCACCAGGTCCTGCTCGAGCGCCTCGACGAGCTGGCGACGCTCCTCTCGCGGCTGGCGGAGCTCGACCAGCTGGCGGACGCCCTCGGCCGGCTGGAGGACGCGTCGCGCCGGGACGGGCGCCGCGATGGTGGGCGCGAGGAGGTCGCTGGCGTGCGGCTCTCCGGAGACGTCGCCACTGCGTTGCCCGCCGAGCTCGCGCTCCTGTCCGACCCCGACACCGAGGACCTGTTCTTCCAGCGGTGGCTCGAGAAGCGCCTCGTCTCGCTCGAGCTCACCGGTCGCGGGGACGAGGGGCGCGCCCAGGGCGACCGCAAAGGCCCGGTGATCGCCTGCATCGACACCTCGGCGTCCATGGAGGGCGCGCCGGAGCTGGCCGCGAAGGCGCTGGTCCTCGCTGTGTGTCGCCGCGTGATCCCGCGGGGGCGGGTGGTTCACCTCCTGCTGTTCGGGGGGCCGGGCGAGCGGTCGGAGATCCGCCTGCGCAAGGGTCGCGGCGGCCTCGAGGGGCTGCTCGACTTCCTGCTCCGGAACTTCCACTCGGGGACGGACTTCGACGGGCCGCTGCTCCGCGCGATGGACCTCCTCGAGGAGGAGGAGCTCGACGCGGCCGATGTCCTGGTGGTCACCGACGGGTTGTGCCGGGCCACGCCCGCGGTCGTCGATCGGGTGAGCCAGGTGAAGGCGGCGCGCGGCGCGCGTGTGTGGTCCATCGTGCTCGGCAACGACGACACCCGCGGCGTCGACCCGTTCAGCGACGAGGTGTTTCCGGTGGACCCGCGGCGGCTGCAGGACTCGGCGCCCGCGTTCGGGCGGATGCGGCGTTGAGCTACGTTGGCGCCGGAGGCCTCGTGCTCAGCTGGTGGCTCGCCTGTACGCGGGAGCCCGGTCCGCCGCCCGAGGTCCGGCCGGATCCGGTCGGTGAACCCGCTCTCGTGTTCGCAGGCGACGTCCGGCCGCGGAACCTCCTGTTCGTGTCGTTCGACACCACGCGCCGCGACCACCTGGACCCCTGGGCGACCGACGGGGTGCCCCGCGCCGACTTCCTGACCGCCCGGTTCCAGGAGGGCGTGATGCTCGACGACCACGTGCAGTGCTCGAACTGGACGTTCGCGTCCACGTCCTGCACGCTCCGGGGCCGGAACCTGGAAGAGACCGGCTTCTACCCGAAGCTGTTCGCGCCGGCCCGCAAGCCCCTGCCCGCCGGCCAACCGACGATCGCCCGCCGCCTGTCGGACGAGGGGTTCGACACGGTCCTGTTGTCCTCGAACGAGTGGTTGTCGCCCACCTGGAACAACGCCGAGGGGTACGACGAGTTCGTGGAGGTCGCCTCCGGCGACTCGCGGACCGTCCTGGCGGCGGCGCTGGTGGAGCTGCGCGAGCGCTGGAACACGGGAGACCCCTGGTTCGTCCACGTGCACGTCGTCGACCCGCACCCGAACTACGAGCTGCACGAGGGCTACACCGCGGAGATCGACGAGCTCCCGGCCGTGCCCTGGGACCTCGACAGCTTCGACGGCCACTACCGGACCATGCGGCGCTGGCCGGAGATGTCGGCGCAACAGCGCGCGGAGCTCCTCGCCCAGCTCGAGGCCCGCTACACGGGCGAGATCCGGTACCTCGACGACCAGCTCGAGCAGTGGTGGGCCACGATCTCGTCGGAGCGGTACCTCGACGACACGCTGGTGGTGTTCTGGAACGACCACGGAGAACAGTTCTTCGAACACGGCCGCCAGACGCACGCCCTCGACCTGCACGCCGAGGAGAACGACGCCTTCGCGGTGTTCTGGGCGCCTGGCCTCGAGCCGCTGCGGTGGACGGGCCCGACCCACTCGGTGGACGTCGTTCCGACCGTGCTCGACGCGTTCGGGTACGCGGCCGAGGGCGACCCCGAGCTCCCCGGCTACGTCCTCGGCACCGCGCCTTCCAGCCGCCCCCGGTTCGCTGCGTCGGTCGCGCGCCTGGGTCCGCTGGTGAGCGTGCTCCAGGACGGGAAGAAGCTCGTCTACGATCTCGACGACGGCGAGCTCGAGCTGTTCGACCGGAACCGGGACCGGGTCGAGGCCCGCGACCTGTACGACCCGGAGCACCCCGACGCCGCTCGGTTGTGGCGGCTCCTGGAGACCAGGGTGGACCTCCTCGCTCCGCTGGCGGGCGAGTGGGACGTCCGCGACCCGCGCCATCCTCCCCGGTAGGCTCGCGTCCGCAGCGTTAGCAGGCGGCGCGAGGGGAGGGGTGATGGCGTACCAGCGCGAGGTGATGGCGGCGGTGGATGCGGTGGTGAAGGCGTCGCGCCTGTGTGCATCGGTGCAGGACCACCTGATCAAGGGCCAGACCCTCGAGAAAGGCGACAAGTCGCCCGTGACCGTCGCGGACTACGGGGCCCAGGCCGTGGTGGGCCGGCTGCTCGCGCTCGAGTTCCCGCACGTCCCCATGGTCGGAGAGGAGAACGCGGACGCGCTGCGGGAGCCCTCCAACCGCGCGATGTGCGACAAGGTGGTGTCCCTCACCCGGACGGTCCTGCCCCAGGTGTCGGAGTCCGAGGTGCTCGGCGCGATCGACTGGGGCACGTTCGGCGGTGGCCGGTCCGGCCGGTTCTGGACCCTCGACCCCATCGACGGGACCAAGGGGTTCCTGCGCCTCGAGCAGTACGCCGTGGCGCTGGCCCTCGTCGAGGACGGCGAGGTGGTGGTGGGCGTCCTCGGGTGCCCGAACCTGCCGAACGCCCACGGCCGCGGTGGGGTGTACGTCGGGGTCAAGGGGCAGGGCGCGTGGTGGCGCACGCTGGCGGACGATCACCGCCACCCCCTCCGGGCGACGGTGAACCACGACCCCGCCAGGACCCGCATCACCGAGAGCGTCGAGGCCGGTCACACGGACCAGGACGAGTCCGCCCTCATCGCGAAGCTCCTGAAGATCGGGGTGCCTCCCTTGCGGATGGACTCGCAGGCCAAGTACGCCGCGGTCGCCTCGGGCGAGGCGGACATCTACCTGCGCCTGCCGACCCGCAAGGACTATGTCGAGCGCATCTGGGACCACGCTGCCGGGTTCCGGGTCATCACCGAAGCGGGCGGGCGGGTCACCGACATCCGTGGTCGCGCCCTCGACTTCGGCCACGGGCGCGGCCTCGAGCAGAACCAGGGCGTGATCGCCACCAACGGCCACGTCCACGACGACGTGCTCGCGCGGGTCGCGGAGGTCCTGGGCACCGCTGGCTGATCGCGTCCATGGAGCCGCTGCTATGGTGATGGCATGGACGGGCCCCCCAGCACCTGGACGGAAGCCTTGCTGCGGGCCCTCGCTCCGCACGAGCACGACTTCCAGGAGTTCAAGGGCTCGGCGTGGCTGGCGAACGAGGACGGGACGGTGAACTCCGAGTTCGCCCACAACCTGTCCAAGCAGGTGGGCGCGTTCGCCAACGGCGCGGGTGGCCGGCTGTTCCTGGGCCTCGACGATCGCGGGGTCATCGATGGCGGAGTCCCGCGCAACCTCCGGTCGGGGTGCCGCGCCTGGCTCGAGGACCTCGTCCCGAACGCGGTCGAGCCGCCGCTGCGGTCGTGCAACGTGTTCGAGGTGGTGGGCGAGCGGCCTGGCTCACCGATCCGCCCCGGCCGCGCGGTGTACGTGCTCGACGTGCCGGCCTCGGAGCAGGCTCCACATCAGTCGAGGGACAATCGTTACTATTTGCGGATCGCCGGCAAGTCCAGGCCGATGGGCCACGTCCACGTCCAGGACGTGCTCCGGCGCACCTCGCACCCGCGGGTGCTGCTGAGCCGCCTTGCGCCCTACGGTACCGCGGAGCTCGATACCTCCGACCCCCGCGGTCCACGCGCGTTCGTCCAGCTGCGGGCCCACGTGGGCAACCAGGGGCGCGTGCTCGCCAAACACGTGGGGCTCGAGGTGCTGGTGCCCAGGCCGTTCGCTGGAACCGACGCCCGGCGGCGCACCCGGGAGCTCGGCGAGACCATCGACTCGCAGAAGCCGGGGCAGGTGGCGTACTTCCGCTACCACCCGGTGCCCGTGTTCCCGACCCAGGAGGTGTATGCGACCACGTTGTGGGTGTCGTTCCATCGCAACAACCTGGCGCTGGCGCGGGCTGGAGCCGCGGTCGGTTGGGTGCTGTATGCGGACGACGCGGAGCCCGTGCGTGGCAACCGCGAGCTCCGTTCATTCCAGGTGGTGCAGCGAGCGCTGGCCTGGCTCGCTGAGCAGGGGCTCGGGGAGGGAGGCAACGGTTGAGACCCGACGGACCACGACTGGCGCTGATCGGGGCCGAGAGCGCGCTCCGGGATCAGGCCCACGAGGTGCTCTCGCAGGTGTGGACTGGGCAGATCCGGGCGGTCGACACCGTTCATGCGGATGCGGTGGTGGTGGTGCTGGTGACCCAGAACGTCGACGACGGACTGCGGCTCGCGGCGCGCCTGGATGGACCGCTCGTGGCCCGGATCCCCGTCCTGCTGGTCACGCTCGACGGCGCGCGGCGACTGCGGACCATCGCGTTGCCCGCCCCCGTCGCGTGGGTGTTGAACGGGAACGAGCTCGACCCGCGGATGGTGGGGTTGGCCATCCGGTATGCGCTCGAGGTCGGCACCCGCTGGCGGCTGGGGGATCAGGTTCAGGCGCTCAAGCCGCTGGCAGACGTCGGTACGATCACGACGGTCACCTCCCACGAGATCAGCAACGCCCTCACGAGCCTGCTCCTCGACCTCGAGTTCGCCCAGGCGCTCGTGGAGCGGGGAAACGCTTCAGAGCAGCTCCCGGCCGTGCTCGGCGACGCCTACGAAGCCGCCCGTCACCTCGGTCGGGTCGCCGCCGACCTCGCCCGGGTGTCGAGGCCGGTCGGCCGCCTGACCACGGTGGAGGCCGTCGATCTCGCGGAGTCCGCCCGTCGCCTGTGCTCGGACGTGCTCCGTGGCGTCAGCACCCGGGTGGTCGTCGCGCGCCCGGTTCGGGTCCGCGCTGACGAGCGTAGGGCGACCCAGGTCCTGGTCAACCTCATCCGGAACGCCGGCCAGGCCATGGCGGGTCGTGACGGTGCCACCCTCGAGCTCACCATCGCCCGCGAGTGTTCGGCGTACACCCCGTGGGTCCCGGCGACGTACTCGGCGTCCGGCGCGAGTCGGCGGGCCTCCGCGAGCGACATCCCGGAGCGCACGCCGCGGGCGCGCACCTCGTACGAGCACGACGTGACGACCCCGCGCCAGCCGGTGCCGCCGACGACCACCTCGCGACCCACCAGGCTCGGGTCGAGCAGGCGCTCCACCGACACGAAGAACGTATCGAGGTCGAGGCAGGCGATCCGGGCGGGGTGGGGCACCACTGAACAGGTGTATACCCCGGGCGGAGCGCCCAGTCAGCTGGCGTGTTTCCGCATCAACAGGACGAGGTCGCGACCGCAGGCCTCCCCAGCTGCATCGAACGCGGCCTGGATCTCCTTCTTGCGCATCTCGAGCACGTTCCCCATGTTGTCGCGCGTGTCGAGGACCTGCGAGATCGTGTTGGCGCCGTCCACGCCGGTGCCGCACGACAGGCTCGAGGAGTACACCCGCTCGCCGTCTTCCCGGTAGATGCGGACTCGGACGTCGTACACGAACGCCGCAGGGCCACCCATCTGCGGGATCGACAGCCCGTAGTTGACGACCTCGATCTGCAGGGTGGGAGCCTTCTTGTCGCCGGTGAGCCCGAACGGCGGACCGTCGCCCAGCGTGTCGCTCAGGCTCGCCTGGAACGCGTCGTTCACCTGTTCGAGGCGGACCCCGCGGGCGAGCTTCTCGGCCACGTCCAACGACCGGATCCCGTTGACCACGTCGAGGACGGCGCTCCCCGACGAGCCGAGCGCGACCGACGGCCCGGCAGCCACGGACACGAGCTGCGGCCGGACTGCACCGAGCGTAGGGGCCGCCTTCTTGAACTTCGCGTGGCACCCCGCCAGGGCCAGGCCCAGCGCCAGGACCGACACCCACTTCGACATCGTTCACCTCGAGGTCGCAGACGTCCCGCTGGGGGCGTCTCTTCGGCGTTCACAACCGCAGGCGCCAGTCCGAGCCGTCGGCGTGGTCCATGACCGCGATCTTCTTGGCTTCGAGCTCGGCGCGGAGCTGGTCGGCGCGCGCCCAGTCCTTCGACCGTCGCGCTTCGGTCCGCGCCTCGACGAGCGAGTCGATGTCGGCAGCGCTGAGCCCGGACAACGGGAGACGCTTGCGCTTGATCTCCTCCTGGAACACGGCAGTGGACAGGCACATCAGGCCGAGCGCCCCGGCGAGCGCAGCGAACCCCTCGAGCGCGGGCGCCACGACCGGCCCCCCGAGCTTCTTCGCCTTCGGGTGGTTCGAGAGCCGGTTGACGGCCCGCGCGAGCTCGAAGGCGTGCCCGAGCGCCATGGCGGTGTTGAAGTCCTCGTCGAGCGCCCGATCGAGCTGCGCGGGGAACGCGCGCCCGAGCGCGAGCACGTCGAGGGCGTCGCCGCCGAGCGAGCGGGCGATGCCGTCGGCGTCGCCTTCACCACCCATCTTCTCGGCCACCTCGCGTGCCTCGTACAGGCGCGCCAGCATCCCGAGGGCCTCGGGCAGAGCTTCGGCGTCGAAGGGCAGCGGGCTGCGGTAGTGGTTCTGCAGGTAGTACAACCGGAGCGCCTCGGCCGGGTACTCCACGAGCAGATCGCGGATGTTCACGACGTTGCCGAGCGACTTGCCCATCTTCTGGCCCGACGCCATCGTGAGCAGGCCGTTGTGCATCCAGTACCGCGCGTAGACGTGCCCGTGCGCAGCCTCGGACTGCGCGATCTCGTTTTCGTGGTGGGGGAACACGAGGTCGAGGCCGCCACCGTGGATGTCGATCGTGGTCCCGAGGGCCTCGCGCACCATGGCCGAGCACTCGATGTGCCAGCCGGGGCGGCCGGAGCCCCACGGGGAGTCCCAGGCGGGCTCTCCGGGCTTCGCGGCCTTCCACAAGGCGAAGTCGGCCGAGTGCCGCTTGCCGGTCCCCGGGTCTTCGCTGCGGAGCTCGTCCACCTTCTGGTTGGACAGGGCGCCGTACGTCGGGAACGTGGGCACCGAGAACCAGACGCTGCCTTCTGCGGCGTAGGCGTGTCCCCCCGCGACGAGCGTGCCGATGAGGGCCAGGATGCCGTCGATCGAACCCGAGACCCGCGGCTCCACGTCGGGCTTCGCGAGGCCGAGCTCCGCGCAGTCCTCGTGGAAGCGGTCGATGAAGCGCTGTGCCCACTCGAGGGGTGGGACGCCCGCGGCCGTGGCGCGCGTGATGATCTTGTCGTCCACGTCGGTGAAGTTGCGGACGAAGCGGACCGCCCAGCCCCGCGAGCGCGCCCAGCGGACGAAGGTGTCGAAGACCACCATCGCCCGGGCGTGTCCGATGTGGGCTTCGTCGTACACGGTCATTCCGCAGACGTACAGCCCGAGCTGGCCCGGCACGAGCGGCTCGAACGGTTCGACCCGACGGGTGCGGGTGTTGTAGAGGCGGAACGGTCGGCCGGCCATGCTGGAGCCCACGGGTGGGAAGGGGGGACACGGCGCCCCAGGGAGTTCCCACACGAGCGCACCGAACTGCGGGAGATCAGGCCGCGAAGATGGCCTCGATCTCCACCTTGACGACCTGCTCGTCCACGTCCCGGGCCACCGCGACCTCCTGGACGATCAAGGAGTGCGCCTGGTCGTACATCTTTCGTTCGCCGAACGACAGTGTCTTCTCGGCCTTGAGCCGGGCGAGCTCCCGCAGGACCGCGGCGACCTCCAGCGGGTCCCCCGTCTTGATCTTCGAGGTGTACTCGCGGTAGCGACGGTTCCACGTCTGCTTGTCGGCGGGCGTGTCCTTGTCGCGCAGCACCTCGAACACCTTCTCGACCGCCGTCGTCGAGATGACCTCGCGGATGCCGTTCGCGCCGATCTGGTCGACGGGAACGGAGTACTTCAGACCGTTCTCGAGGATCATGATCTGGTACATCTTGTAGGGTGTGCCACCCATGTCGACCGAGACGATGTCCTTGACGATCCCGACCCCGTGGTTCGGGACATAGGCCTTGTCCCCGATGGCGAAGGGCATGTGGTGCAGCTCCTCGACCGTCCCGCGACGACGTGGCGCCGGACGCCACGCCTCGATTCGCTCGGACGGTTCAACAGTGGCGCCTAACGTCCAGGGCCGCCGGAGGCAACGCTGGCTGGTGCCGGACCGGGCGCCGGCGGTTGTGGAGGCGTGTCATTAGGCGTCAGGAGGTCTGGCGGCGAGGACGTCGAATCGCTAATCTATACTTTCCAGTCCAGTATGGATCGCTCCGGGAGGTTCCGATGGTGACCGCAATTGGAACGACGCCGATTTATCGAGAGCTGACCGCCGCCCAGGAGCTGTCACTCGGGCGCTCCATCCGCACGGCCGAAGCGCGGGTCTGGGAGGCGCTGGACGGTGTGGCGGAGGTCGCGCACGTGCTGGGTCGTCGACCGTCCGGTCGGTACCGCACGCACGCTGGGCTCGTCGACCGCCTCGAAGAGGCCGTCGGGATCGTCCGGCAGCTGGCGCGTGGCCGGCCAGAGCTGCAGGTGGCGGCGCGAGCAGCCGGGAAGGCCTGGGACGAAGCCGAACGCTTCCGCTGGAAGCTGGCGATGTCCCAGCAGCGCATCGCGTTCCACGAGGCCCGCAAGCTCGGCGGCCGGATGATGGACCGGGTGGACCTCACCCAGGAGGGGTACCTGGGGCTGCTGCGGGCTGCGAAGCGGTTCGACCCGGATCGCGGGTTTCGGTTCAGCACGTACGCCCGGTGGTGGGTCCGCGCCCAGCTGACGCGGGCAATCGATCAGAACGGGAGGGTGGTGCGGCTCCCGGGCGCTGCGGTGGAGCAGCTCCGGAACCTCCGCAAGGCGCAGGTGGATCGCGAGCGGTCGGGCTCCGACCCGTCACTGGCCGAGCTCGCCTCGGACGCGGGCGTGGAGGTGGAGCGCGCGGAGTTCCTGCTGTCCCGCGGGGACGCCGTCTCGCTGGACGAGCCGATGAGCGACGACGGGGGCCGCAGCCTCGGCTCCATGTTGTCCGACGAAGACGCCGTGGACGCCTCCGTGCAGGTGGAGCGCCGCGAGGAGATCGACCGGGCGATGCGCGCCGTCGCCGTCGAGCTCGATGCGAGGGATCGCGAGCTGCTCACCCGCCGCTACGGGCTGGATGGGCAGGACCCGCTGTCGCTCGCCGAGGTGGGTCGTCGCTTGTCGCTGTCCAGGGAGCGCGTCCGTCAGCTCGAGAAGGAGGCTCTCCGGAGCCTGCGGTGCCTCGCCGGTCTGTGAGCCGGGGTGATACCTTCGGCCCGGGGGCAGGATGCGTCCAGTGACGGTGGTGGTGGTGCTGTCAGCGGTCGTGGGCGGGCTGGTGGCGTGTGAGCCGTCGTCGGGCACGGACCCGAACCCGACCACGTTCTCCACGACGGACTGGGATCCGGGCTGGGCCGGCCTCGAGGACGAGGTGCTGGAGCTCGTGAACCAGCGGCGCGCCATTGGTGGGAGGTGCTCGACGGACTCGTTCCCCGCATCGTCGCCGCTCGTGCACGACCCCCTCCTGCGGGGACTCGCGCGCGACTTCAGCCGCCGGATGGCCGAGGAGGAGTTCTTCGATCACGTGGACCCGCAGGGCACCGACCCCTTCGACCGCATGGAGGCGGCTGGGTTCACCGGCTCGTTGCCCTGGGGCGAGAACATCGCCGCGGGCTACCCCACCGCGCAGGACGTGTTCGACGGGTGGATGGGCAGCCCGGGACACTGCGCGAACATCCTCGAGCCGACGTTCGGCGCGATCGGGATCGGGTACTACCTGCGAGAAGACGACCCGATGTCTGCCCGGCACTACTGGACGCAGGAGTTTGCAGGCAGCACGTCGGATACCACCGGAGAGTAGTTCGGGTAACTGGACAGGTGTTCAGTGCGCCGATACCGATCCGGGTGGCGTACGCCGAGCTCCTGACCCGCTCCTGTTTCTCCCTGCTGGACGGTGCGTCCCAGCCAGAGGAGCTCGTCCGCGCGGCAGCAGCCAGCGGCGCCGCGCACCTCGGTCTCGTCGATCGAGACGGGGTCTACGGGGTGGTGCAGGCGGTGAAGGTGGCCGACGAGCTCGGGGTAAACCTCGTCTTCGGGGCCTCGCTCACGGTCGGGGGCCGGGCGTCGGTGGCGGTGCTGGTGCAGGATCGCGCGGGGTGGACGCACCTGTGCGAGCTCCTCACGCTGGGCCGCAACCGCCGCGAGAAGGGCAGGTGCGAGGTCACCGTCGACGAGCTGGCGAGTCGGGCCGGGGGCCTCGTCGGGGTGCTCCGGCCGGGGTGGACCGCGGCCGAGGCCGGCCCGCTGGCGGACGGGTTCGGAAGCCGGCTTCGGGTCACGCTTTCCCGGGACCTCTCGGCGGCGGACGTGCCGCGGGTGCGCGCAGCCCGGTTGCTGGCCCGATCGCTGGATGCCCCCCTGCTCGCGACGAACGACGTCCGGTTCCACGCCCCCGAGAGACGCCTCGTGGCGGATGTCCTCACCTGCATCCGCCGCCGCACCACCCTCGCCGCGGCGGGCCGACACCTCCTCCCCAACGCCGAGCGGCACCTCCTCACCGAGGCCGGGTTCCGCGACCGCTACCGGGACTTCCCCGACGCCATCGGGGAGGGCCTCGCCGTGGCGGAGTCGTGTACGTTCCGCCTGGACGAGCTGCGCTACGGGTACCCGCGCGAGGTCGTGCCGGACGGACAGACGCCGATGTCCTGGTTGCGGGAGCTCACCGAGCGCGGGCTCCGCTGGCGGTTCCCGGAGGGGGTGCCAGCGAAGGTCCGGGCGCAGGTGGAGCACGAGCTCGCGGTCGTCGCGGAGCTCGACTTCCCGAGCTACTTCCTCACGGTCTACGATGCCGTCCGGTTCGCGCGGTCGCAGGGCATCCTGTGCCAGGGTCGCGGGTCCGCTGCCAACTCGGCCGTGTGCTACGCCCTGGGCGTCACCTCGGTCGACCCGAGCCGCACCGAGCTCCTGTTCGAGCGGTTCCTCAGCAAGGAGCGAGGCGAGCCTCCCGACATCGACGTGGACTTCGAGCACGAGCGCCGCGAGGAGGTCATCCAGTACGTCTACGCCCGCTACGGGCGCGACCGCGCAGCGATGGTCAACGAGTTCATCTGTTACCGACAACGCTCTGCCGTCCGGGAGGTCGGCAAGGTGTTCGGCCTGTCGCTCGACCAGGTCGATCGCCTCGCCAGGGCGCTCGATCGCTGGTCTGCCGGCCTCCCCGAGCCTGCATCGCGCGACGAACCCGCCCCGTCGGACCGCGCCCGGAGGAAGAGCGAACAACCCCACGAGGGACGCAGCGGTCCCCGGTTCGCGCCCGCAGCAGACGATGTGGCGCCCCTGGTGCGCGAGGCCGGGCTCGACCCCGACTCCGACGAGGTCCGCGCCACTCTCCAGGTCTCCGCGTCGCTCAGCGGGTTCCCCCGCCACGTCTCGATCCACGTCGGAGGCTTCGTCATCTCCGCCCGCTCCCTGGCCGAGCTCGTGCCGGTCGAGCCCGCGACGATGGAGGGCCGGACGGTGTTGCAGTGGGACAAGTACGACGTGGAGGCCCTCGAGTTCGTGAAGGTCGATCTCCTCTCGCTCGGCATGCTCACGGCCATCCGGAAGTCGTTCGACCTGATCGAGGGCGAAGGGGGGCCGACCCTCGACCTCGCCACCGTTCCGGCCGAGGATCCCGTCGTGTACGACATGTTCTGCCGCGCCGACACCGTGGGGGTGTTCCAGATCGAGAGCCGCGCGCAGATGTCGATGCTGCCCAGGCTCAAGCCACGCTGCTTCTACGATCTCGTCGTGGAGGTGGCGATCGTGCGGCCGGGCCCCATCCAGGGCGGGATGGTCCACCCCTACCTGCGGCGGCGCAGCGGCGACGAGCCGGTCACGTACGCGCACCCCACGCTGGTTCCCATCCTGGAGCGGACGCTCGGCGTTCCGCTGTTCCAGGAGCAGGTGATGGCGATGGCCGTGGCGGTGGGCGGGTTCACGGCGGGCCAGGCCGACCAGCTGCGGCGCGCGATGGGGGCGTGGCGCAAGCGCGGCAACCTCCTCGAGATGGGCCGCAAGCTCGTGCAGGGGATGACCGAGCGCGGGATCGCCCCGGACTACGCGGAGGCCGTGTTCGCCCAGATCCTCGGGTTCGGGGAGTACGGGTTCCCCGAGTCCCACGCCGCCAGCTTCGCGCTGCTCGTGTACGTGTCGGGCTGGCTCAAGTGCCACTGGCCCGCTGCGTTCGCCGCTGCCCTCGTGAACAGCCAACCGATGGGCTTCTACAGCCCGCGTGCGCTCCTGGCCGACGCTGCCCGCCACGGGGTGCGCGTTCTCCCCGTCTGCGTGGTGTCGTCCGGCTGGGACTGCACCCTCGAGGGTGGCGCCATCCGGTGTGGCCTCCGCCTGATCGCGGGCCTCGGTGAGGAGCACGGGGAGGCGATCGTCGACACCCGCGCCCAGCGTCCGTTCGGTTCGTTGCTCGACTTCGCGGCGCGGACCCGGCTCGACCGGGGGAGGTTGACCACGCTGGCCGACGCCGGCGCGTTCGACGAGCTCGTGGGCGGAGACCGTAGGAAGGCCGCGTGGATCCTGCAGGGGGCGTGGACCGGTCTGCCGCTGTTCTCGGGGCTCGGGCGCCAGGAGCCGGAGCCCGTGCTGCGACCCATGTCCGTGCTCGAGCGCCTGCACGCCGACTACCGTTCGGTCGGGTTGTCGGTCGACCTGCACCCCGTGTCCCTCATCCGGGCCGCGCTGGACGAGCAGGGGTGTGTGCCCGTCGCCTCCCTCGTCACCCTGCCCTCGGGGGAGCGCGCCGCGGTGGTGGGCCTCGTGTCGAACCGCCAGCGCCCGGGGACCTCGAACGGCGTGGTGTTCATGACCCTCGAGGACGAGTCCGGCCTCGCGAACCTCGTGATCTGGCCCCGGACCTGGCAGGAGCACCGGACCCTCGCGCGCAACGCGCGGATCCTGGGCGCCGTGGGGGTGGTCCAGCGCCAGGGCGACGCAGTGAGCCTGCTCGTCGAGCGGTTCTTCACCGCCCCCGAGCCGCCCCCGGAGGCCTCGGAGCCCGAGACGCCACCCCTCGCGACGATCGACGCCCCCTCGCGTGACTTCCATTGAGCGCCGCGCACGGCGAGAGTGAACATCCGCGCGCGCCGTGTCACGATGCACGGAAAGGAATATGATGCCGGCGCCGTGGAGCGGTCCTCTGCCCGGGGCTCTCGTTCCACCTCGATGTTCGCCCGTAATCGGAGAGATCATGCCCTTCCGCGCGATGTTCGTCCTCGCCACCCTCGGCCTCGCCGCGTGCTCGGGCGACGAGAAGCTCGAGCCCTCCAAGCCGTCCGATCCTTCGGTGACGTTCGACATCCCGCCTCCGAACGTCAACGAAGACTGGCCGTGCCCGCCGTTCGGCACGCCCACGACCGAAGAAGATCTCGCCGACGACGACGGCGACCTGCTGGCCAACTGCCAGGAGCTCACGATCGGCACGAATCCCGACCAGGCCGACACCGACGGCGACGGCCTCGACGACTACGAGGAGCTGGGCGACGGCGCCCTCATCGAGCCCCTCGACACCGACGGCGACGACCTCATCGACTCGGTCGACGACGACGACGACGACGACAGCGTGCCGAGCGTCGAAGAGATCCCGCTCCCCGATCACGACGCCGACGGCATCCCGAACCACCTCGCCGAGGACGACGACAACGACGACATCGTCGCGTCGTTCGAGGACGCGGACGGCGACGGCGACGTGA
>JBIKWC010000364.1:0-6797 GCA_044356535.1 Myxococcota bacterium | reverse complement strand
CCTGGGGACGATGTCAGCGCGTCCGCGGGCCGCCGGGGCGAAGACGCCGTGGTAGTGGGTGAGGTTGCGGCGGGCCCAGGACGGGCTCGAGGCGAAGGTGCGGGGCTGGTTCCGGGCCGGGGTGCAGTGGGGCTGGTGGATCGGCGTCGGGTGACCTACCACCGCGCCCGCGTGCTGCCCGTCAGCGGGACCGCGCCGAGCGGCGTGTGCAGCGTTCCGTCGACGGCCAACTCCACCGTGCCTGTTCCCGCCCACCACGCAGCCCCCGCCGCCATCGCCGCCGACACCGGATGCAGCTCGGCATGCACCCGCGCGGCGCCGTCTGCAGCGACGGTGGCCCAGCCGCTCCCCACCTCGGTGTCGTCGAGCGAGGCCAGCCAGCGCAACCCGTCCAGCGACACCCCCGGCGGAACGGGGACCCACGCCCGCCCGTCGAGGGCCCACGCAGTGCCGTCGAACCCCAGCCATGCGCCGTCGAACCGTGGCGGCGACAGCCTGGGGACGAGTCCGCTCCGCTCCACCGGTAGGGTGTGGGGTCCGGTCGGGAGGTCGAGCTCGAGGGACGCTCGCAGCGTGTAGGGCACCGAGTACGTGGTCATCGAGGCCATCACCGCCCCGAGCTCCGACCAGCGCACCACCACCGGCACCGCCAGGTCGGTGATCGCGTCCGGCCCGACCGACACCGCGTCGGTGAGGGCGCCCGACCCCACCGTGCGGCCGTCGAGGAGCAACTCCCACCGCGCTCCGTTCACGGGCACGGTCGCGTACGACGGGTTGTCCACCGCCACCACCACCTCGCCCCGGAGCTCGTCGAAGTCCACGCCCGACAGGTGCACCCGCGCGATCGACGCCGAGGGAACCCGCGGGGCACAGGCGAGGAGCAGCCACCACATCGCAGCACCGTAGCCGGACGCGGTAGACCACGCGGCGCCCAGAGCCAAGCGGTGGGCCCTGGGTTGCGGATTCCGAGGGAGAACTGCATGCTGAATTTCCGCGACCCCCGCGCGTCTAGCGCAGCGGCCGAACCCACTCTCCTCTCGCGGAGGCCCACATGCTCGGACTTCGTCTACTCGTCTCCGTTGCCCTGTCGAGTACGGGCGCCTGGCAGGCGGTCCCCATCGCCAGCACCGAAGGCCCATCGCAGCTTGCCATCGCCGACATGGATCAGGATGGCGACCTCGACGTGGTAGGTCTCGGTAGGGAGAGTCTGGCCTGGGCTCGCAACGATGGAGCAGCGGCATTCTCGGTGCCCCAGGTCCTGGATCCGGCGGCCTACGAACACAACTCCTTCACTCTCGAAGACCTGGATGGAAATGGGGTGGTCGACATCATCTCCGCCTTGGATGACGGGATCCAATGGTACCCGTCGCTCGCGTCGAGCCCTGTTCGGCTCCCGTTCTCTGGATTTACCAGTACGATTGCGGCCGGCGATCTGGACGGCGACGGAGACACGGACCTTGTGGTGGGAGCGGATGGGAGCAGCCTGTGGCTCGAGAACGCGGACGGGGTGTTCGGCAACGCAATCGAGCATTTGCTCCTGAACGAGTGGTCCTGGGCCGGCGCCGCGGACCTGGATGCCGACGGGACCGACGAGGCGATCTTGTGTGGAGACTTCGGACTCCAGGTCTGGTCGTCGAACACGCTTCGCGCCGAGTTCACTGACGAATGCAACGCGGAAGTCGTCATCCGGGACGTCGATGGAGATCTGGACCTCGACCTCTTCGTGAGTGTCGACCCGGGCCAGGACAGCCTCCAGCTTTACCGGAACCAAGGGGGGTTTGTCTTCGACCGTGAGGTAGTCGTCGAGGACCACTGGGCCGTCGGTCAGTCCGTGCTCGATCTCGATCGAGATGGCGATCTCGACTTTTCCTACACCAAGTCCTTTTCCGGCTTTTGCTGGGTCGAGACCACAGATGCGGGCTTCGTAGACATGGGATGCCCGTTCGAGGACACCCAGATGCGGGTGCTGGCCAGCGGGGACCTGGATGGCGACGGCTTCGAGGATCTGATCGGAGCCGAGCCGGGCCCCATCTATTTCCCGGACCTCCTGTCCGGCGCGCTGCCAGAGGTGGTGTGGAGTGCGGCCGCCGACACGAGCCACGCAGCCGACATCGATGGAGACGGGTTTCAAGACTACGTCAAGTTCTCGGTGGACATGATCTCCTGTCACTACGGCTCTTCCACTGGGCTCAGCGACGAGAAGGTCCTCTACTTCGGACCTATCACCCCCAAGATTACTGCCGCCACGGACTTCGACGGCGACACCGACGTAGACTTGTTGATGGTGGACTGGCTTGGTGGCATCTTCGTGCTCACCAACACGAACGGAGAGTTCTCGGCACCTGAGGAGGTTGCTGAAGGTGACCATGGATTTGCCGGATCATTCGTGGATCTAGATCTCGACGGTGATTTGGATCTGGTGTCTGAGGGATTCGGTCCAGGGGGCGACTACGAGATTTGGGTCGCAGAGCGTCGCGGTGGGTCATTCCAGCCCGTTCGGAGGGTCGCGGACAAGGGATATCAGGAGATGTGGATGGCCGCGGGCGACGTCGACGGTGACGGAATCCTGGATCTGCTGTTGCCGGCTGTGGATGGAGTGCAGTTCTTGCGGGGCACGGGCTCGATGGAGTTTGGCGCTGGCGCTCCGATCTCGGAGAAGGAGTCCGACTTTTGCACCCTCGTGGATGTGGACGGTGACGCTGATCTCGACAGCCTGTGCTCGGAGGTCACATCTGTGACGGATTGGATGGAAAATCGGGGCGGGACCTGGATCGCGCCTCAACGGTTCGACCCGCTGGGATGTACCACTCTTGTCGAAGCCGATCTGGACAACGATGGCGATGCGGATTTGGCAGGCACAAGCCGGAACGGCGAGCTTGTCTGGTTCGAACGTTCGGGGGGGTTGCTACCGCCCGTCGTGCTCGCTGAAGGAGTCATCGGTACGCTCCTGGCGGTGGACTTCAATCGGGACGCGGGGATCGATCTCGTGTCTCCCACGGCCGCGATGGAGAATCCATGGTACTCCGACCACGATCTGGACGGCCTGACCGACGACGAAGAACTGGTCCTTGGAACCGATCCCTACGACAATGACAGCGACGAAGATGGTGTGGGGGACCTCGACGATCGCTGCCATGGATCGCCGGACCAGGAGGACGTGGACCTCGATGGCGCTCCCGATGGTTGCGATGCGTGCATCGGCAGCAATGAGAGCGGTGATGCCGACGAAGATGGCTTCTGCGCACTCGATGTCGGAGGAGCTCCAGTGGACTGCGACGAGACGGATGCTCTTGTGTGGCCGGGCGCACCGGAGAGGTGCAACGGACAGGATGACGGTTGTGCAGGTGCCGTTCCCGCCGACGAGCTCGACTTGGACGAAGACGGATACGCAGCGTGCGCTGGTGATTGCGACGATCAGGACCCCGCGCGGGCCATCGACGGTTGTGAGGGCACGGACGCCAACACCAACACCAACACCAACACCGATGCGAAGGCGCCGGCGTCAGGTGGTTGCTCGTGCAGCCATTCCGATGCAGCGTTGTCCGCGCTCCTGTCGGGCGTGGCAGCGTTGGCACTTGGGTTGCGCCGTCGCCGCTGACGCTCGGGCCGAGCGGCGTGAGGTCGGCCCGGTCGGTGCTCCGGCGTCCGCGTCCCCCGCGTAACAACTACATGACAGAGCGGCAGACAGGGACGCGCCCAGGTAGTGCGTACCCGGAGGGTGTCATGTTCCTGCTCGTCGCTTGCGCCCCAGTTCCCAAGGAGGACACCGTAGACAGCTCCCCCGTCGCCGTCCACACCGCAGTCGGCCAGCACACGGTCCGGCGTCGATGCCGTGGAGCCCGATCAGGGCGCGCCGTTGGTCAGCTCCACGTCGTCGATCGCGACGGAGTCGAGGCCGACGCTCACCGAGATGTCCTTCTCGTAGGTCCACTCGAAGGTGTGCGCACCGGCAGGGACGTTGTACGACATCTGGGTCCAGGGCCAGGTCCCGGCCTGTTGCTCCACCATCGTCCCGTCGATGAAGAAGCGGAAGTAGTCGTAGTTGGACTCGGTCTCGCCCGCGTACCAGAACGACACCGAGCCGGCGGCGGCGAAGGTGGCGACCAGCGTGAGCCGCGAGATCTGGCTGTGGGTGATCGTCCCGCTGGCCGCGCTGTTCGCGCCGGTGTGGGCCGAGACCGAGGAGATGGTCCACCACTGGTTTCCGCTGCTCGACCAGTCGGGGCCGACGCCGGCTTCGAAGCCGTCCGACCAGTCCTGACAGTCGGTCCCGTCGCAGTCCTGGTCGATCCCGTCGTTGCAGACCTCGGCGTTCGCGGGGGCGCGGTCCGGGTCGTCGTCGTCGCAGTCGTCGCACACGTCGGAGCCGTCGCCGTCGGCGTCGCCGTCGACCCCGCCGACGCAGTCGTTGTCTTTACCGTCGCAGGTGTCGACCGTGCCGGGGGCCACGTCCGGGTCGTCGTCGTCGCAGTCGTCTCCACCGAGGGTCTCGTCGACCGAGCCGTCGCCGTCGCCGTCGCAGAACGACGCGCACGCCGCGCGGTCGCAGTCGTTCGCCGCGTCGCACGGGTCGTCGGTGTCGGTCGGCCCCCCGGTGTCCGGCCCCGGATCGGTCTCGTCCGTCGGGTCCGTCCGGTCGTCGTCGTCGTCGCCGGTGGCCCCGTCGGTCTCGCCGGTGTCGTCGCCGAGGTTCGGGGGCGTGCGGTAGTACGAGAGCGAGCCGCAGGCGGCGAGGGCAGGGAGCAGGAGCAGGAGCGCGCGGGGGTGCACGAGACCTCCACCGGAGAGTGTGGCACGACCCAGACGCCTGTATCCAGCGGTCGCTCGCGGAGGTCGAGCGGGAGCGGCCTCGACCGGTCGCGACAGGGAGGGTACGACGCCGGATGCTCCTGCTCCGCGGCGCCTCCGTCCACGATCCCGACCCGATCGGCACCCTCGACGTGCTGATCGGAGGGGAGAAGATCCTCGCGATCGGCCCCCGCCTCGACGTCCCGGCCGCCCTCGCGCCGGTGATCGATCTCGGGGGCTGCGTGCTCGCGCCGGGGCTGGTCGACGTGCACGTCCACCTCACCGGCGGCGGCGGGGAGGGCGGCGCGGAGACGCGGGTGCCCCCGGTGCTCGCGTCGGCCCTCGCCGGCAACGGCGTCACCACCGCCGTCGGGCTGCTCGGCACCGACGGCACCACCCGGTCGATCCGCGAGCTCCTCGCCTGCGCGCGCGCACTCGACGCCCTCGGCCTCACCGCCCTCTGCTACACCGGCTCGTACGAGGTGCCCCCGCCCACGCTCACCGGGTCGGTCCGCGGCGACCTGGTCCACGTCGACCGGATCGTGGCGGTGGGCGAGCTCGCGATCTCCGACCACCGGAGCTCCCAGCCCACCTTCGACGAGATCCTCCGGGTGGCCGCCGACGCGCACGTGGGCGGGATGATGGCGAAGAAGGCCGGCCTCGTGCACCTCCACCTCGGCGACGGCCCCCGCGGGCTCGACCTGCTCTGGCGCGCGAAGGAGACCTCGGAGCTCCCGCTGCGGGTCTGGCACCCGACCCACGTGAACCGCAACCCGTCGCTCTTCGAGGAGAGCGTGCGCTGGGCAGCCGCGGGAGGGTGGGTCGACGTGAGCGCGTTCCCGCCGCCGTACGACGACGGCACGGTGGACCCGAGCGACGCGGTGGAGCGGCTGCGCGCCGCGGGCTGCCTGGCCCGCACCACGCTGTCGTCGGACGCGGGCGGCTGCCTCCCGGTGTTCGACCCGGACGGCGCGCTGCGGTCGATGGAGGTGGGCTCGGCGTCGGGGCTGCTGCAGACGATCCGCGGGCTCGTCGCGCGGGGCGTCCCGCTGGCCGACGCCCTCCGCCCGGCCACCGCGACGCCGGCGGCGCTGTATCGCCTGCCGTCGAAGGGTCGGATCGCGGTCGGGGCGGACGCCGATCTCCTGGCGCTCTCGGCCGGGGACCTCGCGCTGCGCCACGTCTGGGCGCGCGGGGCGCACTGGGTCCGGGACGGGCGCGTCGTCCGGCGCGGGCTCTTCGAGGGGTGAAGGGTCAGGACGGTCCGGTCACGTCGGCGCCGGGGCCCTCGCCAGCAAGATCCTCGCCATCGCGAGCAGGCGGCCGTCGTCCCCCGGGCGCCCCACGAGCTGGACGCCCACCGGCACCCCGTCCACGGCCCCGAACGGCACCGAGACCGCGGGAGCGCCGGTCAGGTTCGACGCCGCGGTGAACGCTCCGAGGGGCGCGAGCGCCTCGAACAGCTCCCGCGGCGGCAGCCCGCGGAACGCGCCGACCAGTGGCGCCGTCACCGCGGTGGTCGGGGTCAGCACCACGTCGACCCCGTCGATCGCCTCGGCGGCGCGGGCCGAGAGCGCGGCGAAGCGCTCGGCGACGAACCCGCGGGAGAGCCGTCGCCCCTCGTCGCGGAACCACCGCACGACCGGGGTGAGGCGCCACGGGGCCAGCACCGGGATCCGACCGAACAGGTACTGGTAGACCGGCAGGAACTCCTCCACGGTCCCCGGCAGCCGCGCCCGCTCGACCACGACGTGGCCCTCGTCGCGGAGCGCCGCCGCGGCCCGGAGCACCCACGCCGCGATCCGGGGATCGGTGTCGCCGAACGGTGGGTCCACCAGCACCCCCACCGTCCTCCGAGGCACCGCCTCCCGGGAGGCCCACCGAAAGCGCTCCGGGGGAGGGGACAGGTAGGATAAGGGCCTCCGCCATGGTCCCGCTGCATCGCCGGCTTCCCTGGGCATGGGTTGGAGGGTAGCACGAGTCGTGCGGTCGGTGCGGCGTTGACGCTG
>JBIKWC010000363.1:0-6816 GCA_044356535.1 Myxococcota bacterium | reverse complement strand
GTCGACCAGCTCCTCACGCGGTACACCGACGCCCGGACCGACACCGAGGCCCAGGACGCCTACCACGACCTGCACGCCATGCTGGCCGACGAGCTGCCCTACATCTTCTTGTGGAAGCTCGACACGAAGTCCGCCTGGCGCAACGAGATCAAGAACGGGACCATCACCCCGTACTACTACTTCACCGAATTCGATACCTGGAAGCTGTGAAGTCGTGGCGCCGCTCCCCCTCCTGGCCGCGGGAGGGGAGGCGACTCCGTCGTCGACGCCGCCCCCGACGGGATCGCAGTGTGTATGATGCGGTCCGTCCCTGGGGGGTCTCCCCGTGAGCTGGTGGTGGCGTCCTCTGATTCGGTTGATGGTGGCGCTCTCGCTCCCCGTCGCCCTGCCTGCTGCGGTCACGGCCGTCATGTGGGCGTTGCCCGGTGATCCGGCCGAGATCCTGTGCCCTCGACAGCTCTGCTCGGCGACCGACGCCCTCGCGGCCAAGTGGGGACTCGATCAAGGCCCGGTGCACTACTTCACGACCTGGATCACCAACGCGCTGCGCGGGGAGTTCGGCAACTCCTGGCGCGTCGTCCAGGGGATCCCCGTGTACGAGCTCGTCAGCGAGGGCGTGCCCTTCACCGCGCTCCTGCTGCTGTCTGCGCTGATCCCGAGCGCGCTCGGGTCCGTGGCCACGGCGGCCGGGTGGATGCCCCGGCGCCTCGACTGGGTCTGGCAGGTGGTGGGCCTGGCGCCCGCCGTGATTCTCGCCTTGTTCGCGGCGGCGCGCATCGAGATCGGCTTCGGCGCGCAGTCGTACACCGGGTTGCCCATGGCGCTCCGCATGCTCGCGGGGGCGGTGGTGCTGGTGCTCGCCGACGGGGCCTTCGCGTCCGCCGTCGTCGGCACGCGGGCAACCTTCGACGAGGAGCTCAAGCAGCGGTACGTCCAGATCGCCGTGCTCCGCGGGGAGTCGGTGTTCTTCAACTCCCTGCCGAACGTGCTCCCCGCGCTCGTGGGCCAGCTCCGCTCGCGCGCGCTCCACGTGATGTCCGGGACGGTGGTGGTGGAGGTCGTGCTCGGCATCCCCGGCATCGGCGACCTGTTGTTCGACGGGACGTTGCTGCAGGACTTCGGGGTCGTCCTCGCCGCGACCTGGGCCTTCTCGTTGATGTCGGCCCTGGTGCTGGTGCTGCACTCCCTCGTCGAGCTCGTCCACGGCCTGTGGGTCCGGCGGCACCCCACCGTCGACGTGCCCGTCGCCCAGGGTGCCCGTTGAGCCGCCGTCGGGTCATCCGGGGTCCGTTCCTGTACGCCGCGGGCGGGCTGTTCCTGGCGCTGGTCGTGGCGTCCCTGTCCGCTCCGGAGTTCCTGCCCACCCCGGACCTGTCCAACACCTTCGCGATGCCGTGGGCTTCGCCGCCGTTCGGCACCGACGACCGCGGCCTGCCGCTGCACCTGTACGCGCTGCAGGGCGCGTCCATCGTGACCCTCCCGAGCATCGCTGCCGCCGTGCTCGTCGCGCTCCTGGCCACGTTCGCGGGGCTCGTCCGGTGCCTCGGCCTGCCGTGGGTCGACGGCCTGATCCACGTCGTGGGCGAGTTCACCGGGTCGCTGCCGCGGCTCGTCGTGGTGCTGGTGGCCGCGCTCGTCGTGCCGCGGGAGCTCAAGTCGCTGTACCCCATCGCGCTCACCTGGGCGTTGCTGGCGGCTCCGGGCGCGATGGACGAGGCGGCGGCCACAGCAGGCCGGCTCGGCGGGGAGCGGTTCGTGGAGTCGCTGCGCGCCCACGGCTTCTCTGCGCCGCGGATCTACGGCTACCACGTGTTGTGGCTCAACCTCCGTCCGATCCTCGCCCGCCAGGCCGGCGAGGTGCTGATGCAGGTCGTTTTCCTGGAGATCGCGTTGTCCTACCTCGCGCTCCGCCGGAACGAGCCCTCGTTCACCCACCCCGACAGCGCGTCCTCGTGGGCCGTGCTGTTGTACCAGGGGTACACGGCGCTCCTCGGTGTGCCGCTGTTCCACTCGCTCGCGCTCGGCCTCGGCCTCGTGGCTGCGGTGGCGGCCTTCGCCCAGTTCCTCCGGCTGGGAGCGCGCGCCCGATGAGCGACGTCCTCCTCGAGCTCTCCGATCTGGCGATCCGGTCCACGGAGCGCACGCTGGTGGACGGCGTGTCCCTGCAGATCCGGGCCGGTCGCATCACCGCCGTGGTGGGACACTCCGGCTCCGGGAAGACCCTCTCCGCGCGCGCGGCGATGGGCGTGATCGACGTGTCTCCCGGGCTGTTCCGCGGCTCGTTGCGGTTCCCCGGCGTCTCCTCCGAGGACTGGTACTCGGGGGTACACGGCGGCGGAGAGCGAGCGCAGCGCACCCTCGCGGCCCGAACGGCGAAGCTGCGCGGCAGCTACGTGACCTATTCCCCCCAGTCCGCGTCGTCCGCGCTCAACCCGGGGCGGACCATCGGTCGGCAGCTCGAGCTCTGCCTCGCGCGCCGTACGGAGGCCCCGGACAACGCAGCCCGGGAGATCCGACGCATCCTCGACGAGGTAGGGTTGCCCCCGCGGGCCTCGGCGTCGTTGCCGTCCGAGCTGTCGGGAGGGATGGCGCAGCGCGCGGCGCTCGCGATCGCCATCGCCCCCAACCCCCGCATCCTGATCGCCGACGAGCCCGAGACAGGGCTCGATCCGGTGCTGCGGCGCGTGGTCACCGAGCTCATGCTGCACGTGGCGCGCGAGCGCGGCGTGGCCCTCGTGCTGATCAGCCACAACATGGACACCGTCCGGCGCATCGCCGAGGAGGTGGTCCGGGTCGGCCCGACGGAGGGTGGACGCACGCCGCCCCCGGTGGATCGCCGAGGAGAGCACCCGTGAGCGAAGCCCCGCCCGTGGTGGACGTGCGCGACGTGACCAAGGTGTTCCGCGCGGCCGGCCCGTACCCGTGGTCCCCCTCGCGCGAGGTGCAGGCGGTCCGCAACGTCTCGTTCACCGTGGCGCCCGGGGAGGTGCTCGCGCTGGTCGGCCAGTCCGGCTCGGGCAAGACCACGCTCGCGCGCTGCATCCTCGGGCTCGAGGGCATCACCTCGGGAGCGATCCACCTCGAGGGGAAGCCGTGGCACGGGCGCTCGGAGGCGTCGCGTCGCCCCGATCGCGTCCGGTACCAGTACGTGCCTCAGGACGCGTTGTCGGCGCTCGACCCGCAGCAGACAGCGCTCGAGCACGTGCTCGAGTCCCTGCGGGTGCTGGGCGGCAAGCCGCGGGATCGCGCCCGGGTCGAAGCGCTGGCCATGCTCGAGCGGCTCGGTCTGTCGCACCGCGCCGACGCGCTTCCCCGAGAGATGTCGGGCGGGGAGCAGCGGCGCGTGACGCTGGCCCGGGTGTTCGTGCTCCAGCCGCGCCTCATCGTGGCGGACGAGCCCACCAGCGGCCTCGACCCCGATCGGCAGGAGGCGGTGCTGCAGGACCTCGTGGTCAACCTCCCGCCCGGCGCGGGCTGCATCCTCGTCACCCACGACATGCCCCAGGTCCGCAAGTGGTGTCACCGCGCGCTGGTCATGCTGGAGGGTCGGGTGGTCGAGGAGTTGACCTTGCCGGAAGGCAGCCCGAAACACCCGTATGCGAGAATGTTGTTCGATCCGTGGGGAGAACACGACCTTTCCCAGTCCACGGAGTCGTAGAATGTCCGGGAAGTCGTCCGCTGGTATCGCCGCACTGGAGGCCACATGAGCCGAGGAACCCCACCGCTCCGCCACTTCGGGCTCGCGATGCTGCTGGGTGTGGCGTGGTCGTCCCCGGCGTTCGCGTGTGACTCCGGTGAACAGATCCGGCTGGCCGACGAGCAGAAGTCGCTCGCGGCACGCAACGCGTGGACGGGGGTCGAGCGTACGTACGAGGCGCTCCTCGCGACCAAGTGCGAGCTCCGCTTCGAGCAGCACTTCCTCGGCGCCGAAGCCGCCAAGTTGCTGGGCAAGGTGTACGAGCAGTCGACCCGGCTCCAGACGGCGCTCGCCCAGGCGCCGGCCGCCACCGACGACGCCGAGCGCAGCAAGGACGCCATCCAGGCCTCGATCGACGCCATCGATCAGTCGTACCGCAAGGTCGAGATCGTGGGCGACCCGCGGCGGCGCCCGGTCCTGAGCCGCCCGGAGATGCCGTTCGCCACCGACCAGCGCAAGGCCGTGGAGTGGGCGGTCACCGTCGTCTCCGAGACGGGGTCGTTCAAGGGCATGTTGCCCCTCGGCGCGTACATCGTGGGCGACGTGGACTTCACCGTCGAGACGGGCGCGGAGTGGCAGGTCGTGACGGTCGGCAAGGCCAAGGCGCCACCCAAGCCGCCCGAGGGCACCGACCCAACGCTCGTCCAGACGGGTGGCACCCAGACCCAGTCGTTCCTGCGCTACGCCTCGGTCGTGGCGAACATCGGCCCCGCGTTCTTCTCGTCCCCCGAGCCCGGCAAGCCGTTCGTGTTCGACGACAACGACGCGAACTCGTTCCAGCAGTTCGCGCCGGCGAGCGTGAGCCTCACGGGGTTCGCAGCGCAGGTGGGCGCGGAGCTCGGGTTGACGTACGCGGAGCCGGCGCTCGGCCTGGCGGCCACGGTCGGCTTCCAGGGGGGCCTGGGCACCAACACGTTCCTCCTGACGAACGTGGCGCTGTCCGGGGTCGCGCGCCCGGGCGAGCTCCGGCTGGCGCTCGGCCCCCAGTTCCAGATCACGTCCGGCAACGGGACGGGGCTGGCCGAGTGGTTCGACATCGGGCAGGTGAAGGAGAACTCCCGCATCGGATACAAGGGCGTCTCCTGGGGTCCCGGCGTCCAGGGCTCCGTCGGATACGGCCTCCTCGACTTCAACACCCTGCGCGGCATTGTCGACCTGGGGGGCTCGTGGCAGACTGACGGTCACCGCGGGTTCTACACCGTGGGGCTGCGGGTCGGAATCGTCCCGACCGTCCCCCGGTTCGACGAAGGCTGAGGGTGCGAGGGATCAGGCCGCGGGGGTTCGGGATGAACCCTGGCGGGTCGCGGGTTCGGACGCCATGGACATGGAACACCAAGTGAGGCTCGGATGCGGTCGTTCGTGACAGGTGGGCTCCTCCTCCTCGGGAGCTCGGCGTGGGCGGGTGAGGTGCGCTTCAACGGCGAAGGCCACGCCATGCATCCCGTCTGGTCCGTGGACGGCCGGTACGTCGCGTTCGAAGTCAACAGCCTGAGCGGAGGCAGCGCCTCGCTGTTCGTCTCCGAGGTCCAGGGCGAGATCGCGAAGGACGGGGTCCGCATCGCGTTGCCCGGCGGCGGCACCGCGATGTCCGGAACGAACCAGGTCGTCATCAACCCGACCTGGATGCGGGAAGGCTACGTCGTGTTCGAAGGCAGCAACCAGGGCGGGAACTACCGGATCTACTACCGGGCGGCCGCTGGTGGTGCTGCTTCCGAGCTCATCCCCACCACGGCGATGCCGGGCGACATGACCTTCCCGATGGTGTCTCCGGACGGGAAGACGCTCGTGTTCGTGTCCGACCAGACGGGGAACGGCGACATCCGCACGCGCGACACGCAGACGAGCAAGATCGGGCAGGTGACGCAGAGCAGCCACTCCGAGATGTTCCCGATCTTCGGGCCCGACAACACGAAGATCGTGTACACCCGCAAGGACGGCGGCGGGCAGGACGTGTTCGAGGTCCCCGTGGCGGGTGGCACCGAGACCGAGATCGCGGGTGGCGGTGGCGACCAGACTCGCCCCAACTACGTCGCGGGCGGCGCGATCGCGTTCTTCGACAACTCCCGCGGCACCGACCTGTGGGACGTGGTGGTCTTCTCGGCCGGCCAGAAGAAGACCCTCGCCCGCGACGTACGCCTGCCGCAGCGCGCGCGGCCTGCGGTGACCCCGGACCAGCAGTGGGTGAGCTGGGCGTGGAACGACCCCACGAAGAGCGACAAGATCGTGCTGGCGCGGACGGACGGCAGCAAGACCGTGACGATCGACACGAACTTCACGGCGTGTGGCGAGCCCGCGCTGACGAAGCAGAACGGTCGCATCCTGCTCGCGTACACCGCGCTCCCCCAGAGCGGCGCCGACTGGCGTTCGCTCCACGTCGTGGACGTGACGGATCGCCTCCAGTGAGCCGCCGCCTCCCGTAAGGCGGGGGCGGAGCCGTCGGCGGAAGGTCGCCGGTCCGAGGCCGCGCCCCGAACCGGCTCCTCGATCAGCGGACGTTGAGCGTGTAGGCGCCGGCGTTGGTGCCGTAGCCGGTGACGACCACGTACACCGTCTGGCCAGCGGCGAGGACCACGCTCAGCTCGGACTGGAGGACACCGCCGCCGATGTCGTCGTCGCAGCCGAGCGAGGTCGCAGTGAACGGGTCACAGCTGTCGACGACGTACAGGATGGTGTCGTACGTCGTGCCGATGGTGTCGAAGGTGTAGGTCGCGGCGGACGGCGCCGTGAACTCCCACGTCTCCTCGCCGGCGGAGCTATAGCCGCAGGGCTCGGAGAAGCTGTCGGGCCGGCCGGTGTTGTCGCCGGCATCGGCGCCAGGGACACCAGCGGTCCAGGTGTTGTTGGGACACGTGAACGCGCAGGTGGGGTCCCCCGAGCAGTCGGCGTCCCGGCAGTCGGTGTCGAAGTCGAAGTCGTTGTCGAGGCCGTCGTCGCAGACCTCGAGGCACTCGGGCTCGGCGGCGCAGGCGGCGTCCGCGCAGTCCGTGTCGTAGTCGGCGTCGTTGTCGAAGCCGTCACCGCAGATCTCGACGCAGGAGAACGCTGCGCAGTCGCTGTCGAAGCAGTCCACGTCGCCGTCGGCGTCGTTGTCGAACAGGTCGTCGCAGGTCACTTCCGTC
>JBIKWC010000362.1:0-6817 GCA_044356535.1 Myxococcota bacterium | reverse complement strand
CTCGACCGCGAGCGGGTGGACGTGGGCGCCGCCGACGGCAGCCGCCGCATGATGTCGATGGTCCTCACGCTCGGGCTGATCGCCACGAACGCGGTCCTCGCCAACCTCTGGCTCGCTCCCGTGCACCGCGCCCGGGTCGACCTCACCGCGAACGGCGAGTACTCCCTGAGCCCGGTCACCTCCTCGGTCCTGGCCTCGCTCGACGAGCCGCTCCACATCCGCGGCCTGTTCAGCGAGCGCACCCACCCCCTCCTCGCGCCCCTGGTCCCGCAGATCAAGGACACCCTGACCGAGTACGCCGTGGCGTCCGGCGGCCGGGTGACCGTGGAGTTCGCGGACCCGAGCAAGGACGAGGAGCTCGAAGGCGAGGTCAACGAGCGCTTCGGCATCAAGTCGGTGCCGTTCGGGGTCGCGGACAGCCACAGCCAGTCCGTGCTCAACGCGTACTTCAACGTGCTGCTCACGTACGGCGACAAGTTCGAGGTCCTGTCGTTCGAGGACCTGGTCGAGGTCCACGCCGAGCCGCAGGGCATGCAGGTCAAGCTCAAGAACATCGAGTACGATCTCACCCGGACCGTCAAGAAGGTCAGCCAGGACTTCGTCGGGATGGACCAGCTGGTGGCCAAGCTCCCCGGCCCCGCCCGCATCTCGTTCTACGTGGGCGGCGCAGTGCCCCCGGCCTACGAGGCGTCGGTCGGCACCTTCGAGCGCGTGGCTCAGCAGGTGGCGTCCATCGACCCCGCCAAGGTCACGTACGAGCGCGTGGACCCCACCTCCGACCCCGCGCTCCAGCAGAAGCTGCTCGACGAGTACGCCGTGCAGCCCCTCGCCGCCGATCTCTTCGGCACCCAGCAGTTCTACATGCACTTCGTCATCGTGGTCGGCCAGGAGGTGCAGCGGGTGATGCCGCGGGCCGAGGTCCAGGAGCCCGAGGTCCAGAAGATGGTGGAGGCCGCGTTCCGACGCGTCACGCCGGGCCAGCTCAAGCGGGTGGCCATCGTGGTCGAGGAGCCGAAGCCCAGCAACCCGGAGCTGCCGCCGAACATGCAGCCGCCCCCGCCTCCACCCGACTACCGCTACCTCGAGCAGACGCTCGGGCAGAACCTGCAGGTGGAGCGCACGCAGCTGGCCGAAGGCTTCGTCAAGGAAGACATCGACGTGGTGGTCGTCGCGAAGATCGGCGAGATGACTCCGAAGCAGGAGTTCGCGCTCGACCAGTTCCTCATGCGCGGCGGCTCCATCGTGGCCCTGGCCGGCGCCTACCGGATCGATCCGGGCCGGGAAGGGATCGAGGTGGCGCCCGAGCCCCACGCTCTGCGCGACCTCCTCGAGGTCTGGGGCGCTACCGTCGACGACGCCCTCGTGATGAGCGAGCAGGTGGCGCCGTTCCCGCTCCCCACCCAGCGCGCGCTCCCCAACGGCATGCGCATCCAGGAGGTGAGCCTCATCCCCTACCCGTTCTTCCCCGACCTGCGCGGCGAGCAGCTCAACGAGGAGCACCCTGCCCTGGCGGGCATCGTCGGCCTCACGATGCCGTGGGCGAGCCCGGTGCGCGCGACCTCCGAGACCCTCGAGGACCGCAAGATCGAGTGGCTCGTGAAGACCGACGCCACCGCGACCCAGCGCACCGATGGTCGCATCGACCCGGACGCGATGGACCCGCAGGTGGGGCCCACCTGGACGCCTGGACCGACGCCCGGCGAGGTGACGCTGGCACTCGCCATCTCTGGCCGGTTCCCCAGCTACTTCGCGGACAAGCCGAACCCCACGCTCGAGAACGGCGGCGACGTCGACAACTCCGGCCGCACGCTCAAGAAATCGGTGTCCGACGGGCGTCTGGTCGTCGTCGGCACGGGTGAGTTCACCTCCGATCTGCTCCAGGCCATCGCGATGAACACCCAAGCCGAGATCCATGCCGGCAACGTGCAGCTGATCCAGAACGTCGTGGACTGGTCGGTCGAAGACACGGACCTCCTGTCCATCCGCACGGCCAGCGCGTACGCCCGCACCCTGCGGCCGCTCGACGAGGCCGAGAGCCGCGCCGTGCAGTACCGCACCTGGTGCCTCACCCTCGCCATGCTGGTCGCCGTGTTGGCGGTGCCCTGGCTCCTTCGTCGCAACACGGCGGCCCTCCCGGCTGCCCCGGTGGAGGCCGCATGAACACGCTCCAGAAGCTCCTGGTCGGCGCCGCGCTCACCCAGGCGGCCCTGTTCGCCTTCACCTGGATCCCGCGCGGTGCGTCGTCCCACGAGCCGCGCGACCTGCTGGGCATGCCCGTGGAGCAGATCCAGAACGTGAAGGTGCACGGCCGGAACACCCGCGACGAGAAGGCGCCGAGCAAGCCAGTGTCCCTCACCCGGACGGAGTCGGGGTGGATCCTCGACTCCTCCGACGGGTACCCAGCCTCCGAAACCTACGTGAAGCCCCTGCTCGACAACCTCGCCAAGCTGCGCGTCCGCGAGCCGATCGCCACGAAGGCCGAGAGCTTCGCCACGCTCGAGGTCGCTGACGAGAACCACACCCGCAAGGTGGAGATCACCGGCAAGGACGGGTCGAGCCGGGTGTTGTACCTCGGCGCCGGCACAGGCCCGGTCACCCACGTCCGGATGGCCGGAGAGGAGGAGGCCTTCGACGTGAAGGGCTTCACCGCGTGGTCGCTCGCCGAGAACGACAACCGGTACTACGAGCGCGACCTGATGAAGGTCCCGGTCGACCAGCTCCGGGCCGTCACGCTCAAGCGTCCCGGAGAGGGGGTGGTCTCCTTCGCGCTCGACGGCGGCGGGGAGTGGACGGTCACCGGGTTCGGCGAGGGCCGCGCCATCGACCAGGCGGCGGTCAAGAACTACCTCGGCAACCTCCTCCAGCTGCGGATGCTGCAGCCCGAAGGCCGGGAAGTGAAGCCGGAGATGGGCTTCGACGACGGGTATCGGGTCACCTGGACCCAGCTCGAGAACGGCGCGGAGGTTCCCCACTCCTACACGGTGGGCGCGCTCATCCCCGTGGCGGAGGGTCGGCGCTACCTCCAGCTCGACACCACCCCATTCGTGTTCCTTGCCAACAAGGGAAACATCGCCTCCGCGGTCGAGAAGGACCTGAACACCCTGTTCCAGGGACCTGTCGACGTTCCGTGAGGGGTGGGACGGGCGCGTCCCGTTCCCCTCCGGCGCCTCCAGGGGCTGCGGCATTCCTGCCGCGATCCAGGCAGGAAACACGCTGTTTCCTCTGGCACGCCGCGTGCACCAGGGCTAGGTGACACCGCCAAAACCGGGTGAAGCGTCGTGTTCCTGGTTCTCCTCCACCTCCTGCTCCCCCACGCTGCCGGCGCGCAGGTGGAGTTCGACGCGGCCGCCAGGGTCGCCGAGGTGGATCGCCTGCGCGAAGAGCTGCTGCTGCTCGCCCAGAAGAACCAGTGGACGGGCGTGGAACGCACCTACCAGGCGATGGTGGGGTTGGCCGGCCAGGAGCTCGGCCTGGGGGGGCAGGAGCTGGCGGGCGCCTCGCTGCAGGCGACCGACCATTGGAACGCTGCCCAGGCCGCCGCCAACCAGGGAGACGCCGCACAGCTCGTCGCGCGGCTGCGCGCGGTCCTGGCCACCGGAGAGTCCGTTCCCGGGGCCCGCGAGTGGCTGTCCGAGGTCGCGCTTCGCTACGGTCGCGCGCAACTCACGGGCACCCATCTCGAGCCCGTCGCGCTCCCCTTCGCGCCCGACGAGGTGGCCGCGATCCGGTTCGCGCAGGATCGGCTCGCGCAGACGGGTGTGTTCGAAGGCATGTTGCCCGCCGGGCGGTACCACCTCGGTGGAGAGGTCCTCGTGGTTCGGCCGGTCCGCAGCTCCTCCACCGACGGCAGCTGATCGGCGCGTCGTGCGGTGACGGTCCTCGTGCCTGCGCGCGGGCTGGGGGTTACGGACGCGACCCGCGGAGACGCCATGGAACCCGACCTCGCTCGCAAGCTCGACGACCTCGACCAGCGCCTGCAGCGCCTCGAGAACGCACTCTCCGGCTTCGGCCGCCTCGCGGACCGGATCGAGCGCATCGAAGCCCTCGTCGACACGCTCGGGACGCTGGCCGAGCGCCTGCCGACCATCACCGACGCCGCTGGTGCGGGCGTCGCCTTCGCCGCCCGCGCAGCCGAAGCCCGCGGGATCGACCCCATCTCGACCGGTGTGCGCGCCAGCGAGCTCGGCCTCGAGCTGATGCGTCCCCACAACCTCGCTCTCGCCGAGCAGCTGGCCCAGCCGGAGAACGCGGCGCTGGTGACGCGCCTCCTCGCCCGTCGCCCCCTCGTCGAGAAGCTGCTCGACGCCACGGACACCGTGGACGAGACCGCCCTCGTGAGCCTCGCCCGCGACGGTTCCGCGCTCGCGGGCAAGCTCGCCAAGCTCACGTCCTCGCCCGCGCTCGGCCGCTTCCTCGACGTGGCTGCATCGGACCGGGTGCTCGACACCGCTGAGCACGCAACGACCGCGCTCGTCGACGCCCGCAGCCGCAAGCCGGAGCAGGTGGGTATGTTCGGCGCGCTCGGCAAGCTCGGCGACCCCGACGTGAAGCGCGCCGTCGGCTTCACGCTGGCCCTGGCCAAGCGGTTCGGGCAGCTGCTGGACCGCTGAGCGCGCCTCGGAACGGAGGCGGGCCCCGGAACGAAGAACGGGGCGCCGTAGTGGCCGCCCCGTCCGTGTGCTCGCGGCCCTTCGAGGGCCAGCGCGTCAGTCGAAGAAGTACCGCACACCCGCATTGAGGGTGGGCTGGTGCTGGATGTCGAAGCGGAAGCGCACGGTGTACAGGCCCTCGGCGAACACCATCACCTGCTTGGTGGGCCGGTAGGTGACCATCGGCCCGCCCGCGGCGAGGAAGTAGTCGGAGTAGTCGTTGGTCATGAACGCCGAGCCGATGTGGGTGCCGACGCCGAACTGGAACTTGTTCGGGTTGCCCACGATTCCCCAGCTGAGGCCGATGGTGCCGATGCCCACCCGGCGGGCGGAGTCGCGGTAGGCGACCACCACGGAATCGGGGTTGGAGGCGTCCTTCGTGGGGTCGAGCTGCGGGGCGTCCTGCTGGTAGAAGAACCGCGTGACGCCGAAGATGCGGTCGTCGCGATCACCCAGGAGGAACTCGATGCCGCCACCGAAGTTGGCGACGAGCTGCGGGTCCTTGAACTGGTCGTACAGGGCCGGGTCGTCGATCGGGTTCCCCTGATCGTCGACCGACTGGTAGTAGTACAGCGTCTCCGTGTGGGCGCCACCCGTAGCCAGGAGCCCCACGCCGCCGGCGTGGGCGGCGGTGGTCATCGGGAGGAGGAGAGCGGTCAACATGGAGAGGCTCCGTTTCGTCTGGACCAGCGGTCAGCACCTGGCGGTGCCCTAGATACCCCACGAGCGCGTGGGCTTCAAGCCGTGGTGTACGCAGGAGCGGTGCACCACGGAACAGGGCCGTTAACGCGCAACCAACGCGATGGCCTCGATCTCGACCCGGACATCACGGGGGAGCCCGGCGACCGCCACCGTGGAGCGCGCCGGCTTGTGATCGCCGAACACCGATCCGTACACCGCGTTCACGGCGGGGAAGTCGTCCATGGTGCGCAGGAAGACCGTACACTTGACGACGGACGACAGGCTCGCGCCCGCTGCTTCCAGCACCGCGGCCAGGTTGGCGAGCGCCTGGTGGGTCTGGTCTTCGACGGTCGTGGCCGTGACGTTCCCGTTGCTGGGGTCGATCGCGATCTGCCCGGAGCAGAACGCGAACCCGTTGGCGACGATGGCCTGAGAATACGGGCCGATGGCGCCCGGAGCGCGGTCGGTGCGGATCACCTGCATGGGGACCTCCTGAGGGATGGGCGTCAGGCTCCGAACCTGCGCACGGCTTCGGTCAACAACGCTGCGAACCGGGTGCCCGCGTCGCGTGCGGCGGCGGTCACTTCTTCGTGCGTGAGCGGCTGGAGCGAGATGCCCGCCGCGTGGTTCGACACGAGCGAGACCACGGCGCAGCGCAGGCCCACCTCGGCGGCGGCGATGACCTCGGGGACCGTGCTCATGCCGACGATGTCGACCCCGAGGCGCGCCAACATCCGAATCTCGGCAGGGGTCTCGTAGGACGGCCCCAACATCGCGGCGAGGACACCCTCCTGGACCTGGATCCCCGTCGCCGCTGCTGCCGCGTGCAGGTGGGCCCGGAGCCCAGGGTCGTAGGCGCGCGAGAGGTCGGGGAACCGGACGCCGAAGGCTTCGCCGTACAGGGGGTTTCGACCCTGGAAGTTCACGTGATCGGTCACGACCACCAACAGGCCCGGATCGAACCCCGGCGTGATCCCGCCTACCGAGTTCGTGATCACGAGGCGCTGGACACCCCACTGGTGAAGGACCCGAACGTAGCGGACGACCTCCGCCGGAGACCGGCCTTCGTACAGGTGCACCCGGCCCGCCAGCACTGCGCAGCGTGAGCCCCCGAGGAGCCCCACCACGAGCTCGCTGGCGTGCCCGACCACCGAGGAACCCGGCAACCCGAGGGTCGAGTACGCGACGTGGGTGGTGTCCCGCATGGTGCCGACGAGCCCACCGAGTCCCGAGCCCAGCACGAGCGCGGTCGGTGGCGCCTCCCCGAAGCGGGCGCGGAGCGCGTCGACCACCTCGTTCACCGGCGCCGTCTCGGCGTGCATCGTCCCTCCCCCTCCCGCGCGGCGCGGGATCCAGACCTTCTCGCACGAAACGAGGGCGAGCGGAAGAGCAGGGCCGCATTGTTCCCGGACCCGATTCTCGCTAAGAGCCCCGCTCAGCAGACGTCCACGCGTCCGCACCGAGGGGTTCCTTGTTCGAAGACGTTC
>JBIKWC010000361.1:0-6832 GCA_044356535.1 Myxococcota bacterium | reverse complement strand
CGACGGCAGCGGCCACGACCCGGGCGGCGGCGAAGGGGCCCCCGAGGAGGGGCACGCTGAGCAGCACCGCGTCGATCCCCAGCTCGGGGGTGGCCACCAGGAACGCCAGGCCCGCGGTGGCCGGGACCCCGCGTCGGATCAGGGACTCGTACAACGGCAGGACCCCACAGGAACAGACCGGGAGGGGCAGGCCGAACGCCACTCCCTTCACGGCCTGTTCGAGCACTCCGCCGCCCGACAGCCACGCGGGGGGGGCGGCCGGGAGGAGGGCCGTCACCAGCCCCGCGAGCACGTACCCGGCCAGCAGCGCAGGCGCGGCATCCACCAGGAGTGACCCGAACGTCCGCACGGTGTGCGTCATGTGCTCGACGCCATGGTGATCTCCCGACGACCCGGCCGCGAGGACGGCCAACCCACCCAGTGCTCCGACCGCCGACCACGCCGTCGACCGTCCCGGGGGTGGGTGGTGGTGGCCGCACGCCTCGGGGCCATGGTCGCACCCCGGCGTCGTCGTGGGTGGCGCCGACAGCAGGGGCCGCGCGACGTTCGCTGGGACCAACGCTCGGATGCTGACGATCCGAGGTGCTGCTCGGCTCGGTTCGTGCGCGTCCAACACCACGTGCAGGAGCCCGCCCGCGACCAGCGCCTCCACCGCCGCCGCCGCGGGTTCGGCCAAGGCACCCACCAGCAATGAAGCAGTGAAGAAGCCGAGGACAGTGCTGGTAACGATCGCGGCCAGGGCGACCCACGTTCGGCGGTCGACGCGAGAGTCTGCTGCGGCCGGAGCGCGCGACAACGTGGACAGCGCCAGCCCGACGGGCAGTTGGTGCCCCACCACGGCCAGCGACAGTGCGCCGCCGCCCACCGCGACGGTCGCGCCGTCCATCGCGGAGTGCACCAGGACCGCCGCCCCCCACACCATGCTCCACGCCCGCCCGCCCGGGAGACGGTGGGCGAGCGAGGGACCCACGAGGCCCACCACCAACGCGGCGAGCGCGGTCCAGCCGCCTTCGTGGAGCGCGTGGGGAAGCAAGTGGAACAGGCAGAGCCCGCCGACGAGCGTCAGCGAGGCCCCATCCAGGACCGCGCGCCACGCTGTTCCGTTCGGCCGCGACCACGACAACAGCGGGCCGAGGGCGAGCGCGGCGAGGGTGAGGAGCAGGAGGGGGAGGTTCGACAGGCGTCCGTCCATTCTACATCCGGTGTACCAGTACATCGCAGATGCATCCAGTCCTGAAGTCAGATGCAACTGAATTGCGTTAACCTCCGGCTCGGAGGGAACGATGTGGTGGACCTTGTGGGGCTGCGATCGGAGCGAAGAGGCTGGGGAGGGGATCCGCACCCCTGAAGCCCCGCTGCGGGTCTCGGTGGTCGCTGGGGTGGCGCCGACCGGCGCGGCCGACGGTCCTGCCGCGGACGCGCGGTTCACCGGGGTGACCGCGCTGTGCCGGGAGGGTGGGGTGGTGTACGCCGCCGACACGTTCGCTGGCACCATCCGCGCCGTGAACCTCGCGACGGGCGCGGTCTCGACGCTGGCCGGCGCGGCGCACGAGCTCGGCACGGTGGATGGTCCCGGAGCGTCGGCCCGGTTCCGTTCGCCCCGCGGCCTCGCCTGCCTGCCGGGCGAGCTCGTGGTGGCCGACGAAGGTGCGTTCCGGCGGGTCGCCACCACCGACGGCACCACCACCACGTTCTCCGGCTTCCCCGGCGCGCCGGGCTACGGAGACGGGCCCGCCGAGACGGCGCGGATCGGCTACCTCGTCCACGCTGCGATCGGGGACGTGGACCGCGGGGTGGTGTGGTTCGCGGACCGCAGCAACGACGCGCTCCGCACCGTCGATCTCGTCACCGGCGAGGTCGCGACGGTGGCCACCGGGTTCGACGGTCCGGGGGGGCTGGCGTTCGGGGACGACGGGCGTCTCTACGTCGCGGACACGTTCACCCACACCGTGGCGGCCGTGGACCCCGACACCGGGCTGGTCGAGACGGTGGCCGGGGTCTCGGGGCAGGCGGGTGGGGACGACGGACCGCTCGGGACGCTCGACACCCCGCAGGGCCTGGCGGCGGCGCCCGGGGGCTTCGTGGTCGTGGACTTCTGGGGCCGCGTGGCCCGGTGGCGCGACGGGTCGCTGGACACCGTGCCGACGGAGGGCCTGTCGGGCACATTCTCCTCCCCCGCGGCGACGGAAGACGGCTTCGCGTACGAGGACCTTTCCTGGAACGCCCTGCGCACGTTCGACCTGGCGGGCGCGGTGGGGCACCTGGCCGGGCCCGTCGAGCCGTACGGGGCCCGGGACGGCGACGTGGCGGTCGCCCGGTTCGGCCTGATGTACGGCCTGTCGGCCACCGCAGCGGGCACCTTGTACGCGAGCGACAGCGACCACGGGACGGTGCGCGAGATCCGCGACGGGCGCGTGTCCACGCTTGCGCGCGGGCTCGGCTGGCCCCTCGGGTCGTGGTTGGACGGATCGGTGCTGTACGTCGCTGACGCTGGCGCGGGCGCGATTGTCGCGGTGGACGTGGGCACCGGTGACGCCCGGACGGTGGTCGACGGGCTCACGGAGCCGTGGGCCGTCGCGGGGCTGGCCGATGGCCGGCTCGTGGTGGCGGACGCAGGTGCACACCAGATCGTCGCCGTCGATCCGGCGACGGGGAGCGTTTCGACGTTGGCGGGCTCGGGCCGGGCGGGCAGTGACGATGGCCCGGCTGCGGAGACGTCGTTCCGGACGCCATCCTCGCTGTGGGTGGACGGCGAGCGCGTGTTCGTGGCCGACGTGGAGGCGGGCACCGTGCGCGAGCTCGACCTGACAACGGGGCGGGTGCGGACGGTGGCCGGGAGCGACGGGGCGCTCGAGGTGGTGGACGGACCCGCCCGGCGGTCCCGCTTCGTGGGCCCGGCCGCGGTGGTGGGCGCGCCGGACGGCGGCCTGCTGGTGTCTGACGGGTGGGCCCATGTGATCCGGCGAATCGATCTGGACGCCGGTGAGGTGACGACGTGGCTCGGGAAGGTCGATGCGCCGGGCACCCCGGTGGCCGGCAGCTCCGTGCCGCTCGCTGACGGGCGGGTGGCCTACCCCGATGCGCTCGCCGTCGGTGGGGGCGCGGTGTTCGTCGCGTCCGAGGCAGCTGTGCTCCGGATCGGGCCGTGATTGGCCTGTTGCTCGCGTGCAGCCGGGGCGCGAGCGAGCCTCAGGCCGACACCGTCGGGGGTCACTCCGGTGACGCTGACGCCGGCTCGCTCCGGCTGGGGCAGGGGGACCTGGGGTTCGAGCCGCTCGCCGATGGGGACGTCGCCTGGCTGCACCCCGGACCGCAGGGCCTGCAGCACGTCTGGGTCACCTTGCAGCGGGACGGCGCACCCGGCTTTGGGTTGGTGGAGCTGGCGCTCGACGTCGACGGGGTCGTCGTCTCCTCTCCGTTCGAGGTCTCGGTCCCCTGGACGGACGACGGCGCGGGTGGGGTCCAGGCGATCGGCCTGACGTTGGTCGTGCCCGATCCGGCGAGCGCCCTCGGCCTGGACGCCGTCCTCCGGGCCCGGGCGCTCGAGGAGGCCGACCAGGTCGAGGTCGTCGTGGAGTGGGCCGCCACCCGCTGAATCGGACACTTGCACAGGTCTACAAGTATGCTACGGAGAGCGGGTGCCCCACCCGCCTCACGAACCGCCGCACGCGCCTGTCCCGCCCGTCCCCGACGACGTGCTGGAGTCGGTGAGCGCGCTGTTCCGGGCCATCGGAGAGCCGGCGCGCATGCGCCTGCTGGTGGCGCTCTCCGGCGGGGAGCACTGCGTCACCGACCTCGCGGAGCGCCTCGCGGAGCCGCTGCCCGCGGTGTCTCACCGCCTCCGGCTCCTGCGCGCCGAGCGGCTGGTGGTGCGGCGTCGCGACGGGCGGCACGTGTACTACGCGCTCGCCGATCACCACGTGGTCGACCTGATCACCAACGCGCTCGCCCATGCGAGCGAGCACCTCGAGGAGGCCTCATGAGCTGTCACGAACACGGCAACCACCCCCACGTCCACGGGCCCGGTTGCGGCCACCCCGGCCTCCGGCTGGAAGGGGTGGTCGTGTACCTCCACGACGGGCACCTCCACGTCCCCCACGGGGACCACGTCGACGAGAAGGTCATCGCGGTCGGCACCACCCACCCGGCGGCGTGCACCCACGGCCACCCGTGCGCCGGCCACGACGCGACGCACGTGCACGGCCCGGGCTGCGGCCACCCCGCGGTCCCCCACGGCGACCACGTGGACTACGTCGTCGACGGGCACCTGCACCACCCGCACGGCGGCCATTGCGACCACCACGGGCAGGTCGAGCTGGTCTGAGTCACCCGGGGGTGGCGTCCGTGAAGACCGAGCCCCACCGGTCCCACCGCTCCGGGTCGGCCAGCTCCTCTTCGGTGAGGAGCGCTGCGTCGAACGCGCGCCGCACCTCGGCCTCGTCCACCCGGATCCCGATGAACACCACCTCCTGGCGACGGTCGCCCCACACCTCGTGCCACTGGGCGTCCACCCGCGCGCGCGCGTCCGGCGCCAGGGCGTCCCGCTTCTCGGCGGGGACCGCGGCCCACCACTGACCGGCGTCGCCGATCGTGCGCGCGCCGCCGGCCTGCTGGACGATCCCCACCCGCGCGGGGGCGGTCGCCTCCCAGAACCAGCCCTTCATCCGCAGCAGCCCGGCGAACTCGCGGTTCAGCAGCGACTGGAGGCGGTGCGGGTGGAAGGGACGGCGTTGCCGCCACACGAAGCTCGAGATGCCGTACGCCTCCGTCTCCGGGAGGTGGACGCCCTCGAGCTCCCGGGCCCACGCCGGCCGCAGCTCTGCCGTCGCCGCGTCGAACCGGGTGGGGTCCAGCAACGCCCCGGCGTCCACTGCGCCGCGGGTGACGGTGAAGCGCTCCGCGGTCGGGTTGAGGGCCTGCACCGCGGCCAGGACCCGCTCGAGTCCCTCCGCGTCCACCCGATCCGTCTGGTTGACGACGATCACGTCGGCGAACTCGACCTGGTCGACCAGGAGCTGCGCCAGGGACCGATCGTCCGTCTCGTCCACCGCCAGCCCCCGGTCGGAGAGGCGCTCGTGGGCGCCCACCAGGCCCAGGAACGAGCCCGCGTCCACGACCGTGACGAGGTTCTGCAGGCGGGCCACGCGATCGAGCCGGAAGCCGGGTCCGTGGGTCGCGTGATCGTGCTCGAAGAAGAAGGTCTGGGCCACCGGCAGCGGCTCGCCGATCCCGGTCGACTCCACGACGAGGTGGTCGAACCGCCCGGCGGCGGCGAGGCGCTCGATCTCGACCAGCAGGTCCTCTCGCAGGGTGCAGCAGATGCAGCCGTTCGACATCTCCACCAGCCGGCCATCGGTGCGCGTGAGAGAACCCTCGCCGGCGACGAGGGCGCCGTCTACGTTGACCTCGCTCATGTCGTTGACGATGAGGGCGATGCGGCGCCCGGAGGCGGTGGCGAGGAGGTGGTTGAGCAGCGTGGTCTTGCCAGCGCCGAGGAAGCCGGACAACACGGTGACGGGGAGGCGGGGGTCGACGGGCAAGGGACGCTCCTTCAAGAGGCGATGTTGGCGGAGAGCACGCGTTCGGCGGCGCGCCGCGCGCCAGCGATGTTTCGCGCCGCGGGCCCGAGCTCGAGCTCCGCGAGCGGGCCGGAGACGAACACCCGTGGGTGCCATCGGAGCGCCCGATCGACGAGCGGGTAGCCGCAGGCCGCGCAAGGCAGCCCCGACTCCACCAGGTGATCGACGAGTTCGCCACCGGGGCGCGCGGCCTCGAAGCCCGTGGCGAGGACGACGTGATCGACCTCGATGGCCTCGTCCCCGAGCCGCAGCGCCACGCCACGCCCTGACCGCGACGCATGGGTCACCTCACCTCGGAGGAAGCGGAGCTCGCCCCGCGCGAGGCCGGCCCGCAGGTCCCGGTGCACGTCCGCCGGCAGCGAGCCGCGATGGCGGGCAGCGGTGATGGCGGCGCGCCGCTCGCCGGCGTCGTCGAGCTGGTCGAACCCGACCATGAACCGAGGACCGAGCCACCCCGGATCGCTGTCGAACTGGTGCTCCCGGATCGGGTGCCGGCTGACCAGCGTGACGTCTCGGCTAGCGGCGGCCAGGGCGAGGGCCGTCTGGGCGCCGGAGATGCCGGCCCCGACGACGAGGATCCGGGGCGGCAGGTCGGTCCGGACGAGGGGCTGGTCCGGGTCGAACAGGTGGGAGGCGGCGGCTCCGCGGAGCGGCAGCGCGAACGCGGGCCAGCGCGGCTGTCGGGACAGCCCGAGCGCGAGGATCACGTTCCGAGCCAGGAGGTGGGCCCCGGAGCGCAGCTCGACCACCACCTCGTCGCCACCGAGGACGATCCGCGCCGCCAAGTCCCGGACGTGGAGCCCCGCGAGCCCGTACGTGTCCACTACCTCCGCGGAGTGCGCCGCGAACAACGCGAGGGAGGGGCGGTCGTACGGGGGGACGAACGGCCGCTCGGCCCGTGGGAGCCCCCGGGGGCGCTGGCGGCGCTGCCCCCCGAACCGGAGCAGCGAGTAGGGATCGACGTCGAGGTGGTGCACCGCCGGCGACCGCAGGTGGGTCATCCCCGTCGCGCCGGTGCACGACACCCACCGCTCGAGGAGCCCCGCAGCCGGATCCACGATCCGCAGCCGGTCGGGCACCGTGGCCCTGGCGTCCAGCAAGCGCACAGCGAGGTGGACCCCATGGATCCCTCCACCCACGACGACCCAGTCGAGCGTGTCAGCCACGATCCCTCCTCCGCCAGGTGTGAACGAAGCCAGCGGCGTCGATCGCGGCGAGAGCCCGGTCGTCGCCGCGCCAGGCAACCGCCTCGA
>JBIKWC010000360.1:0-6835 GCA_044356535.1 Myxococcota bacterium | reverse complement strand
CCCCGAGCTTCGGAAACAACTCGACATCCGGCACGTCGACTTCCCGCGACCGCGGCGAGAGATCGTGCAGCTGGTGGGCGACATGCATCAGGGCTGCCCCAATCTCGTGCTGGATCAATCGAACCATCCGTTCGTCGACGCGAGCCGGTTCCACAAGGCCGGTGATCGGCTGCACTCCACCGACACGCGGGTGATCGTGGAGTACCTGGCCGCGAGATATGGCGTGCTGATCCCGCACTACTGATCGAGGGCGAGCTGGACGACCGACGATTCGCGGGCCAGTCAATTGCCGCACAGCCTGAGGGCTTTGCGATCCGCTGCCGCATCGAGACTTCAAACGCGATGCAGGAACACGTGCTCATCCTGTTCGACGGCGCAGGCGACCTCGGGGTCGGAGGCGAGGGCGTGCTCCCGTTCAACGGCACCTCGTTCGACCGCATGCACTGACGCGAGCCGTCGCACTCCGCCAGCTGCACGAGCCATTCGGCGCGCACCGGCGGGTCCGGGCAGCCGGGGCGATTGGGCCGTCAGCCTGTAAACAGGACGGTCGGCATCGCGAGAGGCCGACCGCTTGAACTCCCCGATCGGAACTGCTTCGAACGATGGTCGAATCGGGCGTGCCGCTCCGAGTCACAACCCGTCGTTGATTCGCTTCTCGAGGTCCCGCAGCGTGTCCAGCACACGGTCGAACCCCGGCGGCTCCGTGAGGTACATCTCGCGCATCAGCTCGTAGTCGCGTGCAAGATCCCGTGCGCGTGACGGTGGCGGAATCAGCCGGAAAGAGCCCGGCCGAGCGAGGTCGAACCGGGCCCAGGACGAGTGGAAGAAGCGCCCCTTCCAGGCCACCACGCGATCGCGAAGTTCGTGCATCGCCAGCGCCGCCGGCGCCGACGGGTGCTCCGCGAGTCGGGACAGGTCGGCGTAGTGCCTGGAGAAGCGGTCCGGTGTTGCCTTGTCCTGCGGGCGGTGATGCTCCGGCGGAAAAGCACCGCGAGCATCCAGGACACCTAGAAGTCCTTCTCGATGACGACGGCAGACACGCCGCGGCGCGCCGCTGCCTCTTCGATTTAGAGCCGTCGCTCCGACTCCGGAAGCCCGAAGAAGGCAACTTTCACCGACCAGCTCCGGCCAGTTCGCGGAAGATCGGGTGCATCCATGCGGGCGCGAATCGCAGATCCTTGATCAGCGCCCGTCGATCGGCAGCTGGGATCGAGCGCTTGAGGTGCGCGATCCGCTGGGGGGTGATGTGCTGGCGACCGAGCGATCGAAGCGCCTGGATCACCAACCCGCTCAGGCCCACGGCGTGCTCCGGGGAGAGGTGTGCCCTTGGGTCGCGCCGACGACGGGAGCCGGAGGAGCCCCACGAACCAACGCCGCGTTTCCACCGGGCCAGCGTCAACGCCGCACCGACCGCGCGACTCGTGCTACCCTCCAACCCATGCCCAGGGAAGCCGGCGATGCAGCGGGACCATGGCGGAGGCCCTTATCCTACCTGTCCCCTCCCTCGCCACCCCGGACGCGCTGTGGCTCGGTGGGCGGCGGCTCGGGCGCGTGCCCGCGTGAGCGCGTCGCCGGAGCGGGCGCGCGCGATCGAGGCGCTCCTGCCGGCGGCCGGGCCGTTCCGGGACGGGGCGCGGGCCGCGGCGGCCGCGGACGGCGTGGGGGGCGCGTTCCTCGCGGGGTACCGGGCCGCGGTGCGCGCGGCGACCGGGGTCGTCGACGGGGCGCTCGCGGCGACCGAGGACGGCCCCCTGCACCCCGCGCGGATCACGACCGCGCTCGCGGACGGCCGGGTCACGGGCCGGAAGGCGTTCGTCACCGGCGTGCCGGGGGCGAGGTCGCTCGTGGTGCTCGCGAAGGTCGGCCAGGACGGCGACCGGGCCGTGCTCCGGGCGGTGGTGGTGCCGGTCGACGCGCCGGGCGTGGCGTTCACCCCGATGCCGGCGCTGCCGTTCGTGCCGGACGTGCCGCACGGCGTGGTCGCGCTGACCGGCGCGCCGGCCGAGCGGGTCCTGCCGGGTGACGGGTGGGCGGACGTGGTGCGCCCGTTCCGGACGGTCGAGGACGTGCACGTGGTGGGCGCGCTCGCGGCGTGGCTGTGGTCGCGCCCGGCGGGGCTCCCCCGCGAGGCGGTCGGCGCGCTCGGAGCGGGCCTCGCGGCTCTGGGCGCGTTGTCGGCGGCGGATCCGGGTTCCCCGGCGGTGCACCTCGCGCTCGACGGGGTGCTCGAGGGGCTGCGGGGGGTGTGGGCGGCGGTCGCGCTCCCGGACCCGGCGGCGGACGCGGCGTGGCGGCGGGACCTGGCGCTGCTGCGCGTGGCGGAGCGGGCGCGGGCGGCGCGGCGGGACGCGGCGTGGGCGGCGTGGCACGGTGCGGGCCCGGACGTCGGACCCCAGCGCGGGTGAACCGCCCGACCCGGGGTCACGACGCCGGCCGGCGGACCCCGTCCCCCGGACGCGGGAGCTCGAGCGGCGCGGCCCACCACGGCTCCGCGGGCGGGTTCCGGGCCAGCATCGGGGGCGGCTCGCCCACCGCGGGGCGGGGCGCGGCGGGCGCGGGGCGGGGCGCGGCCGGCGCCGGGCGGGTGAGCACGCGCACGTCGTCGGCGCGGCCGCCGGCGGACTCCGCGCCGAGCTCGCGCCGGGCCTGCGCGTCCGCGCGCTCCAGCTCGTCGAGATCGAGCGAGACCCCCACCTCGCCGCGCTCGAGCGCCCACCGCTGCTGGATGGCGCGCGACCGCTGCTGCACCTGGTACTCGGAGACGGGCGCGCCCGCGGCGTGGCGGACGGTCCCGGTCGCGCGGTCGGTGGCCGCGCGGCGCTCGGTCTCGGCCTGCTGGACGGCGGCCGCCTGCCGGCGCTGCCGCTCCCCGCGCTCCTCGCGCAGCCGCTCGCGGTGCGCCTGAACGCGAGCCACCCGGGCGCGCTCGGCCTCCGTGGCATCCGGGGGCGCGACGGAGCGGCCGCCCGGGTCGCGCTCCTCGGCGTCGCGGGCCTCGATGTCGGAGAGGTCGCTCGACGGCATCGTGGTGACGGCGCGGTGGAGGTCGGTCCCGAGGCCGGCGAGCCCGGTGACGGCGGCGCCCGCGGCGGCGGGGAGACAGTACAACCCGGTCGCGACGCGGCCAGCGAGGTCTGCGCGCCGCTCGCTCGTGCCGCGATCCAGCAGCTCGCGGCGCAGCGCGAGGCCCTGGTCGACCGCGACGTCGCTCCAGTCCCGCGCGACGCGCCCGTCCGGGCCCCCGCCGGTGACGCCGCGCTCGGTGGTCACGCCCGCGCGGTCGCCGAGCAGGCGGCGGTCGCGCACGAACTGGTTGCCCCGCATCCCGAGCGCGATGCCGCCCGCCGCCGAGCCGGCGACGGCCCCCGCGCCGGTGACCACGCCGGGCAGGGCGGCTCCGCCCAGAGCCAGGACCCCGTTGACGGTGCCGACCGCGCCGCTCAGCGCCCCGGTGGTGCCGGCGGCGACGTTGAGGTGCCGCTCCACGTACGGGTCGGCCTCCTGCCCCCGGAGCTGGCGCAGCCCGGTCCGGGCCTGGTCGACGCCCTGCAGCACGCCGAGGACCCCGAGGGTGGTGGAGACGCCGGGGTTGTTGAAGAAGTGCGCGGGGTGGAGCGGGTTGCGCTCGAGGTGCGACAGCGTGGCGAGCTCGCCGCTGATCACCTCCGACGCGGCCCCCGACGTCACGACCTGCGTGCCGGGTCGCCCCCGCGGCGCGGGGGACGGCGTCGGCGCGGGCGCGGGCACGCCGGCGGGCCGGATGGCCTGCGGCACCGTGGGCAGCTGCGTCGTCGGCCGGCCGCTCGACGTGTACCCGACGGTGGTGGGCCGGTAGCTCGCGGACCGGGGGAGGGCGCCGGCCCGGCCCCCGAGCTCGCTCGAGATCCCGGCGATCCCCCCGACGGCGTTGTTGGTGACGAACCCGTACCCGTCGCCGAGCCCGTTGAGCCGCTCGTTGAGCGCGTGGTTGCTGTCGCCGACGCGCGAGGCGAGCTCCCCGAGCCGGACGGGCTCCGGGGCGGGGCGGTCGAGGTCGACGCAGGTCGTGACGCGGGAGTCGGGCTCGCGGAAGCAGTGGGTTCCCAAGGTGATGTCCTCCGTCTCTCCTACGTCCGCCCCCCGCCCCCCGGCTCGTGATCGTTCGGTGATCTCGTCGCCCCTGGCCGCGCGACGGACGGTGGGGCATCCTGGCTCGGGGGTGGGCGTGTTCGGTGGGCCGTGGTTCCTGCTCGCCTGCGCGCCCCGCGACCCCGCGGAGCAGGATCGGGACCGGGACGGGTACCCGGGCGCCGAGGACTGCGACGACCGCGACGCCGACCGCCACCCCGAGGCCGCCGATCCCCCCGGCGACGGGGTGGACCGCGACTGCGACGGCGCCGACGGTCGGTCCGACTGGCTCGGGGCGGTGGGGGTGGTGCACGTCCCCGACCAGGGCTGGATCGAGCTCGGGTTCTCGCTCGCGGCGCGCGGCGCGCTCGTCGCGGCCGGCTCGCAGGAGCGCTCGGGGTTCGAAGGCACGTACGACGGCGCGGGCGGCGAGGGGGTGGTGTCGCTCCTCGAGGGCCCGCGGCTGCGGGAGCGGCGTCGGTGGCGCGGCGAGGGGTACGAGGCGTTCCTCGGCACCTCGGTGGCGATCGACCGCGCGGGCACCCTCCTGACCGTGGGCGCCTGGCAGCGCCGGTACGTGTGGGAGCTCGACCTCCCGAGCGGGGTCCCGTCGCGGCTCGGGGCCCCGTGGTTCGATACCGGGTCCGCCGGGTTCCCCGCCGCCTTCGGGGACCTGTCCGGCGGCTCCGCGGAGGAGCTCGTGATGGTGGCGTACGTCGACGGGCCGGAGGGGACCTCCACGGAGGTGCGGGTGTGCGCCGACCCGCGGAGCGGCGAGCCCTCGCCCGACGACACGGTCCTGACCGGGGTGGGCGCCGAGGCCCTCGCGGTGGGGGACCTCGACGGCGACGGCGCCGGGGACCTCGTGCTCGGCTGGGGCTCGACGGTGTCGGTGGTCCGCGGACCGCTCGCACCGGGCGGGGCGCTCGGGCCCGACGCGGTCTGGCGGACGTTCACGGCCGACCACCCGGACGACGAGCTCGGCGCTGCGCTCCTCACCGCGGACCTCGACGGGGACGGCCGGGACGAGCTCGTGGTCTCGGCGCCGGAGTGGCCGGCCGGGGAGCGGCGGGGGCGGGTCCACGTCCTGGACGCCGCCGCGGGCACGCTCGCCGACGCTCGCTTCGTGCTCGACGGAGACGCGCCGGACGCGTTCCTCGGCCGCTCGCTCGCCGTCGCGGACCTCGACGGCGACGGCGTGCGGGACCTGGTGGTGGGGGTCCCCGGCTCCGACGGTCCGGGCCGGGTGCTGCTGTTCCGCGGGCCGCTCGACGGGCACGCGACGGCCGCGGACGCGGACCGCTCGTGGTCGGGGATCGGCCTCCACGACGCCGCGGGGTTCGCGATCACCGTGGCGGACCTCGACGCGGACGGTGCTCCGGACCTCGTGATCGGCGCCCCGCGCCACGGGGCGGAGGCGAGCGGCGCGGTGCACGCCCTGAGGGGGCCGCTCTGAGGTGCTTCGGTACGCCCGAGTGGAACCGCGCCCCGAAGGCTGCGGATGCTGGCGAGGGGCGTGATACCCTGCAGGTCTCGGCGAGGGAGGCGGTCATGCGGCGGGACGACGGGGACGGCTCCGGACCTTCGTGGCCCCTGCGGGAGCTCCGTGAGTCGGCTCGCTGCGCGCGCCTCCGGCTGTTCCCGGCGTTCCGGGCGTCAAACCGAAGCCGCTTCGGGCTTTGCGTCGCCCTGCTCGCGCTCGTGGCGTCGGCGTGCGCCGAGGCCCCGAAACCCGACCCGGACGCGCCGAGCACCTCCCCCGGCTCGTCCGGTCCCGTGGTGGTGGTGTCGCCCGGCTCCCCCCAGGACAGCGGCGGGACGACGGGCATGGACTGGGCGTGGGGCACCACCTCGAGCACGACCTCGTACACGTACACCTGGGCGTGGTGCGGCAACTCGGGGGACACGGCCGAGCCGGAGCTGCCCACGGGCGTCCCACCGATCGACTCCGGAGACTCCGTCCACTCGGGGGACTGACGCGGGACCGGGGCGCGGCCCGGCCGGCGGCGTACACTCCGGCCCGTGCAGAGGCTCGACCGGTACCGACTCGTGCGCCCCCTCGGGCAGGGCGGGGCCGGCGACGTGTTCGCCGCCGAGCTCGACCCCCGTCCCCGTGAGTCGGCCGGACCACTGATCAGGGTGGGTCGTCCGCCGTGTCCGTGATCGGCGCATGGTGCAGGATGTCGCACAGGTATCCTCCGCCTGGCGCCGGGTGGACGTCGCCCTCACCCACCCATCCATCGTCGATGACCCGCAGCTCGATCTCTTCCCCCGGCTTGGGTCCGAACGTCAGCACGCCGGAGTCGAGACTGCACGTCTCCTGGGTCAGCTCCCCGACCACTCCGTCGGCGGGGCGCCGAAGTGGGCCTTGAACGCACGCGAGAACTGGCTCACCGACGAGAACCCGCACGCGTAGCCGATCTCCGACACGTTGCCGGCCTTCGCGCGCAGCAGGGTGGCCGCGCGCTCCAGGCGGGCCGTGCGGATCAGCGTCGACGGCGCCTCGCCGGTCAGCGCCTTGAGCTGCCGGAACAGGTGGGTGCGGTCCTGGCAGACCGCGTCCGCGAGGTCCTCGACCGAGAACGTGGGGTCGGCCATCCGGGTGCGAGCAGGTCGACCGCAAGCAGAAGCGCCATCTCGGCGCGTCGCCGCTCGAGCTGTTCGCCGTCGAGCAACCGCTGTTGAAGCCGCTGCCGATCCACGTCCCCGAGGTGTACGTCGACCACCC
>JBIKWC010000359.1:0-6864 GCA_044356535.1 Myxococcota bacterium | reverse complement strand
GATGTCCGGTTCTCCCCAGGCAGCGCCTTCTGCCCCACCCCGCTGTGGGTGAGCCCCGCGGGGAGCTTCCTGCATCGCCCCCTCCCCGACCCCGGTCTGGGGAACTTCTTCGTCGCCAGCGACTGGGCGCGGACCGACACCGACGTGGGCAGCATGGAGAGCGCCGACGAGGCCGCGCGATGGGTGGTCCGCGCACTGGCTCGCACCTTCGCCGATCCACCTGCCGAGTCGGAGCTGCCGGTGGTGCGGCCCATCCGGTTGTGGCCCGCCCTCGAGGCGGCGCGCGCCGTGGACCAGTGGCTGTTCGATCACGGCGTGGACAGCCTCACCGACCTCTCTCCGGCCGCTCGCCTGGCGATGACCGCCTTGTTCCGCAAGGTACAGGGCGGAGCCGACCCGGCGTCGGTGGCGGAGGCCTGGGCCGGCCTGACGCGGACGGACCCTGCCCTCCCGCCGCCCACCAGGGGCCCGCTGCTGGGTCGGGTGGTCGACCTGTTCGAGCGCCTGACCCGGGCGCGGTGGAACGACGACGGAGACGTCCCCGGCCTGTCCGAGGCCCTCGACGAACCCTGAGCCGGCTCAGCTCCGGAGCGCGGCGAAGTGGCGGGCAGACAGCGGGACTGCCAGCGCGTCCGCGAGGTGGTCGGCGCCCGCGAACGACCACGCACCGCCCCCGCGGAGCCGGGCGACCTGGTGACGGAACGCGCCGGCCGTGGTGACGCACCCCATGGCGGCGAAGCCGTCCGCCGCTGCCTCGAGCGCGGTCGGCAGGGCGCGGGTCGGCGAGCCTGCTGCCGCGAGCGCGTCCGCCCAGGGAGCAGCCAGGGGGTGGCTCCAGCTGCGCAGCCGGCGGGTCACGTAGGCCAGCTCCTCGTCCGGCGCGTGGAGCGAGGACTGCCCGCGCAACACGCAGAGGCACACGTCGAGCCACCGCAAGCGGTGCATCCCGCTGGCTCGGAGCCCCGCAGCCACCGCTCGGAGCCGCTCCCGCGATCGAGCGAACTCGCCCCGGTACAGGTCGAGGTGGTGCCGCGCGACCAGCTGCAGGAACTCCTGGAGGCCGAACGGCCCGGCTGGCGGCGCCAGGTCGTCGAGGTGCGTGTCGAGCTCGTCCGCGCGACCGAGCGCGAGCCAGGCGATGGAGCACGGCCCCGCTACGAAACACTGCCGGTAGACACGGTCCCCGCGCGACGCGCTCGCTTGCAGCGCCTCCGGCACCTTCGGCGCTGCAGTGGGGAGGGGCAGCGTCTCGAGCTCCGCCCACAACGCGTACATCTCGCAGTTGGTGATCTCCCAGCTCCGGACACCGAGTTCGCCCGCGAAGTCCCGCGCCGCGCTCCGCGCCTGCTCTGCTACGTTGGAGATCGACCCGCGGAACCAATCCCCTGCGCTGTGGGACAGCCGCAAGAGGCCGCGGTCGTACGGCTCGAGGGGCCCCGCCAGGTACCCGGCGAGCTCGCTGCGCAGGCGTTCGCCGCGCGAAGCGGAGCCCGGGAGCCCGACGAGCATCCCGAACGAGTACTCGACCGCGGTCGCCCGCACGCGCTGGCTGTGGGTGCCGCGGGCCAACGCGAGCGACGTGAAGTGCCCCTGCGCTACGCTCGACGCCGTGACGTCGACGAGGTTGAGGCCGAGTCCGGCAGACCACGCCGCGTCCAGCCGCGCCGGCACGCTGTCGGCGTTCCAGGCGGGGAGGTGGCGACGCACCGGGGCGACCGCGACGAGGAGGCGGTGCACCAGGGTCAGCAGGATCCGTCCGAGCTGGCTGCCGGGGATCCAGACCCCCACGTCAGCCAGGCAGGTCGCGAGCAGCGCCCGGCCCCGCTCCACCGCTCCCGCGCACAGGAACTGCTCCGCCGCGAGGCGCTGGAGCTCGTGGCGCTCAGACGGGGTGGACGCGCCGCGCGCCAGCGCTTCGAGGAGCATACCCGCGGCGGCACCATCCCCGGCGCGGCCGAGCACCTGGGCGAGCTCCAGCGTCACCCCGTCGTCGGGAGCGCGCGCCAGCGACCACCGGAAGCGTTCGGCTGCGGCGTGCAAGGCCACGCGCTCCCGCAGCTGGCGCGCGGCAGGCAGGGCCAGCGGGATCGCCTCGGCTTCCCGACCGGCGGCGACCAGGTGCAAGAACCTCGACTCCGCGTCCCCGGGTCGCACCGCGGCGAACGCCTCCGCGAGCACCCTGTGCCACCGGAGCAGCTCAGCGGGCGGGGCTGCAGCGAGGACCACCTCCGCGACGCCGTGGTGTCGGAGCGTCATCCGGTGCGTGGTCCCGGACCGCTCGAAGTCGACGAGGCCCGCGTCGACGAGGTCCCACGCCCCGCCGACGACGGAGTGCCCACCCGCCGCCAGCACCTCGAGCTCCAGCCCCGGCGGGTGCACCGCGAGGAGGCCGAGCCACGGGAGGTGGGCGGAGGCGGCGACGCCGAGCAGCAGGTCTGCGGGTCGCTCGGGGACCCCCGGGTGGGTCCGCGCCCAGGCGGCGGCGCGCTCCAGCCACAGCGGGCGGCCAGCGGAGAGCGCGAGGAGCGCGTCCGCCCGCCAGGGTTCGAGGTCCGGGCTGAGCGCGGTGAGCACGCTCCGACAGGTCTCTGCGTCCAGGGGCTCCACCGCCCGCACGCGGTGTGGTCGCGGGAACGCTGCAGGCAGCTCCGTCACCGCACCGCGGATGGTCACGACCACGGTCAGTTGGACGCCCGCGTGCGAGAGCAGGTCGGCGAGGACGTGCACGCTGTCCTCGTCGGCCCACTGGGCGTCGTCGATCCAGATCACGGGCGGCGCGGGCAGGCGCCGGAGGTGGTCCACGAGCTGGGCAGCGAGGTCGGACGCCGTGCGCGGGGGGTCGGACCGCGGCGCCTCCGAGCGACCGACCAGGTCGGCCCAGACCCCGTCGAGGGCGTTGAACGGCACGTTCTCGCGGGGGTGACACCGCGAGTGGAGCACCGGTCGATCCCCCACCGTGCCGACCACGTACCGCACGAGGCTCGACTTCCCCGTCCCCGCGGGCCCCACGAGCGCCGAGAGGCCGGGTTCACCCAGCGCAGCGCGGAGCCATTCGACGTCGGGCCGCCGGCCGAGCAACGGGGGCGGGGCCACGCTCCCGAGGCCACCCCCCAGGGCCGCGAACACCTCGGACCGACCGAAGCGGCGGACCGGATCGGGCTCGAGGAGGCCGCGCAGCAGTTCGGCGGCGCGCGGGAACGCAGCGGGGAGCGGCGGGAGGACCGGAGGCTCGCCGCGCAGCGCGTCCGACAGCAGGGTGCTGGGCACCGCCCCGGTCAGGGCCTCGAGCAACACCACGCCGAAGCCGTACCAGTCCGAGCCGGCGCTGGCCGGAGCGCCGCGGAGCCGTTCGGGCGCCGCATACAGGGGGGAACCCGAGAACGCAGCCGCTGGCGACGTGGTCGCGCGCCGCACGAGCCCGAAGTCGAGCAGCACCACGCGGCCCGCTGCGTCGACGAGCACGTTCTGGGGCTTGAGATCGCGGTGGACCAGCCCCGCGTGGTGCAAGTGGTCGACGGCGTCGGCCAGCTGGCGAAAGGCCGGACCCACGCCGTCCGGGTGGTGGCGGCACCAGGTGACCAGATCCTGCCCCCGCACCAGCTCCATCGTGAAGAACACCTGCCCGTCCACCTCCGACAGCTCGTGGAGCAGCACCACGTGGGGATGCGACACGGAGCGCGCGATCCGGAACTCGTGCTTGAGGGAGCCCCGGGGCGACGCGTCGACGAGGTGCTTGAGGGCGAAGCGCAGGCCGGTCGCGGGGTGCTCGACCTCGTACACCACGGCGGTGGCGCCCTTCCCGAGCTCGGAGATCACCTGAAACGGCGCGAACACCGTCGGCGCTGGTGGCCCTGGATCCGTGCGTATCAGCGCCGGAGCGCTTCGCAGTGCGCCTTCAGCGTCTGATCTTCGGGCTCGGCCCGCTCGACGAGCGCGGTCAACGGGTCGATGGCACCCGTGGTGCGCGCGTAGCGGAGGGTCTGGCGCCAGGCCTCGCGCGCCTCGTCCGCCGGCACTCCTTCGGTGGGGATGCGGGTGGCGAAGTAGGACGCGATGTCGGTGATCTGCGGCTCGGCCATGGGAACCTCCAGTGTTGGGTGCTCCAATATCCTACCTCATGTATCACCCGAGTGTTCTACGGTTCCCTCTGGTTGCACCCCGATCCACCCCACGAACGCCGCGCCGGCACCTGCCCAGGCTCCACCCGCGCCCACCCAGACCTCGAGCGGAGCGAGGGGCTCGCCGTTCACGACGATCTCGGCGTCGAGCGGCACCACCAGCCACTCGCGCCCGGGGACCTCGGGCAGGTGCCCCCCGCCCCTGCACACCTCCGCTGCATGGGCGAGCCCATCGGCCACCATCCAGTTGAGGTCGCGGACGGGCCCCTCCGGCACCCTCCCCCCCGTTGTCGCCCCACCCGGGAACCGCGCGAGCGCGAAGGGGCGATCGAGGCGGACGACCTGACCGTCGACCTCCAGCTCCAGCACCGGCCCGTCCAGCAGCACCAGGGTACGCGTGAGGCCGGCGAACCTGGAGAACGGGCCGTCCTCGGTGACGGCGGCCGCCGAGAGCCTCCAGCGCAGGCCGCGATCGAAGGTGGCGCCCGGGGGCTCCACGGCGAGCTCGGTGGTGGTGCCCCGTCCGTTGCGCCAGGGCACGACGACGTGTTCGGCGCGGCGCACGAGGCGGCGGGGTCCGGCTTCAGCGGGCATCGAGCCTCCGGAGCAGGGGCACGTGGTCCTGGAGATCGAGGCGCGCGCGCGCCAGGAGGTCCTCGCGCTCGGGGCCTGCCGACATCCCAGCGAGCACCCAGCGAGCACGCCCGGCCGAGAGCGGCGCCTGGTGCTGGTCGGCGGACCGCAGCGCCGCCACCAGGAACTCCCGCGCGACGACCGGATCACTCGCCGCGAGGACCGTGCCCACGGCGAGCTGGAGCTCGAGCAGAAGCATCGGCAGCCCGCGATCGGTGGCGAACGCGATGCCCTGGCGCAGCGGTCCTGGAAACACCGCGAGCCCCGCCTCCACCGCTGCCCGCGCGCGCGCGGCTTCGGCGCGCCAGGCCAGGCCCCGGCGCCCAGCGGCCTCGTGTTCGCGCCGGGCGGCCTCCCCCGCCGCCACGGCGGAGACCGCGCGCCCGTCGAGCAGATCGAGCTCGGCGAGCTCCATCCGCGCGGCCGCGACGCCGGCGCCCGCGTCCGGCTGGCTCCCGAGCGCGTCGATCACCTGGTGCTGCAGGCGTCGGGCGAGCGCGAGGTCGCCATCGAGCCGCGCGAGCTGCCCCTGCCGGAACCGTCCGGCGGAAGCGACGGCGCCTGCCCCCGAGAGGAGCTCGGCCACGAGGGGACGCGCCTCCTCCTTGCGACGGTGCCCCAACACGAGCCCGATCCGCGTGTCGAGCACGGCGGCGCGCAGCGGCGGCGGGGCGGCGTCGAGGGCCCGCTCGAGGCGTTCCAGCGCCTCGTCGGCCGAACCGAGCTCCGCACACACGCCGGCGAGGTGCAGCTGCAGGACCGCGCCCTCCGCCGGCTCGGGACCGTACGACAACGCCACCCGCAGCGCCCGCGACGCCTCCGCGGGTCGGTCGTCCCGCCGGAAGGCCTCGCCGGCTGCCGCGAGCGCCTGGCGGGCGGAAGGCACGGCGCCTGCGTCGACGGCGACCCGCGCGGCCTCGATCCAGGCCCCACCCGCCAGCTCCCAGGCGCGGTCGCGCTGGTGGGTGGTCGCGGCCTCGACGAGCGCCGCGAACCGGCCCTGGGCGGTCACCGCGCGCTCACGGGCGACCGTTCACTTGCAGCCGCCGACCCACTCTCCCTTCGGGAGCTCGAAGTCGAAGGTGCACGAGCCCTTCTGGGGCTCCACCACGAACTGCTTGAGCCGGAAGTTCTCTTCGCCGTGCTTGACGTTGGCCTTGTACGAGCCGGCCCCGAGCGCGCCGACGTCGAAGGGGGCCTTGCCGTCCCACTCGGCTTCGAACCCGTTCGGACCCTTGATGCGGATGTCCGCGCCGTTCGGGTCGCTGAACCGGAGCGTCGTCTTGGCCTTCTTGGGCTCCGTTCCCGTGTCGGGCTTGACCACGCGGCCGCCCACGATGCCCTGCGGCGCCGGCGGCGGGGGGGGCGGATCCGGCGGCTTCGGGTCGACCGGCTCCACGACGGGCACGGGGTCTGGAACGCCGCCTCCGCCACCGGTCTCGAGCGTCGAGTACCACCACAGTCCACCGGCGACGGCCGCGACGGCTGCCACCCCGCCCACGAGCAACAGCACGACCGAGAGGCCGCCGCCCGCGAGGACAGCGGTGTAGCCCATGCCTCCGCCGTCTGCGGTGGCGACCGCCGCTCCGCCGGCCTGGATCGCGGGGATCGGGCGGGGCTCCGAAGTCTGGGGCTGCTGCGGCTGTTTGGGTTGCTCGGTCGTGGGGTTCGGTCGTCCCTGGGTCGACACCGGACCGGAAGCGCTGTTCGAGGACGACGGCGCCTCGTCGTCGGTCGGGTACGTGGTGGTCCGCAGCTGGGGCCCGGTCCCGGCGGACGCGTCTTCGTCGACGAGGGCGCCCGCCAGCGGGTCCGCGACCTCCGGGTCCGGGAGGGCCGCCTTCGCTTCGGCGACGGTCGTGCGGCAGAATCGTCGCAGGCCGAGGTCCTTGGCCTCCTGCGCGAGGAGCTCCATGATCTCGACCAGCTGGGCGGAGGTCGGGCGGTCCTTCGGGTCGTACGACAGCATGAGCCGCAGCGTGTCCCTGACCTGATCGGACCACTCGGGTTCGCCCTCGAGCTTCACCGCGGCGACCCGCTCTTCGATCTTCTTCTGGAACTTGTTGGGACGAGGCGGGATGCGGCCGAAGCTCTCGAGCGTGAGGAGCTCGTA
>JBIKWC010000358.1:0-6872 GCA_044356535.1 Myxococcota bacterium | reverse complement strand
ACCACCACCACGAGCGTGTCGTCGAGCATCCCGCGGGTCTCGAGGCCCGTGGCCATGCCGTGGAGCGCCTGGAACAGGCCATTCCAGCTCTGGTGCTGCTGCGCGGCGCCGGCGTGGGTGTCCCAGTGCTGGCCCGAGTCCACCAGCACCCCCTGGCTCACCCCGGCCGCGCAGAGCTCGACCGCCAGCTTCAGGTCGTCCCCGAGCCCCCTGCGGCGCCCCTCGGGCAGCAGGGCAACGAGCTCCCCACCCCGCTCCCGGAGCTGCTCCGCGCGCGCCCTCGCCTCACTGCGGTCCCGATCGAGCCCGCGCTGCTGGAAGAAGGTGTCGAGGGCCCGGCGATCTGCGTCGTCGAGGTGCGCAGCCGGGCGGTCGGAGCCGTCCCCGCGCGGGTACCGCACCCCCGGAGCCACGAGGGCCGCGAGCTGGCCCCGCACGCCGGTGCGCCCGGTGGTGGTGCCGAACGGACCCGCCCTGCCCACCCCGGCGGCGTCCAGCGCGGGGAGCGGGAGCCCGAGGTGCGCCGCCCCGAGCCGCGCCACCAGATCGGGCGCCGCCGCGTCCGAGGTCCCGGTGAGGACGCGGAGCATCCCGTCCCAGTGGGACAACGTGCCGGTCCACAGCCCGTTCACGACCGCGGTCCGCTGCCACCAGGCGTCGAAGAACGTGGTCACCGCCGGGCGCTTGCGAGCGTTCGTGGACACCACGAGCTCGCCCCAGGTGCGCTCCTCCTCGACGTCCCCGTCGTCCTCGGGGTCCTCGTCGACGAAGGGGCCGTCGCCCAGCCCGCGCCGGGCGTCGAACAGGAAGGTGGGGTCCCAGCCCCCGTTCGCCACCACCACGATCAGGTGCTTCGCGACAGGGGCGCCGCTGGCGGCCCGCAGCCCCAGGAGCCCGGACGCCGCGCCCCCGATCAGCAGGTCCCGACGGCTGGGGCGCATCAGTACCCCACGACGCGGTCGTCGAGCAGCAGGGCCGTCAGCACCACGACCCAGGCGTGGCGGGGACCGCGCCGGGCGGCGACGTCCTCGAACAACGCGAGCGACGCGCCCACGTCGGGGTCCACCTCGGCGAGCCAGCGCCGGTGCAGGCCTTCGAGGGTGTCGCGCACGTCGCTCCGCCGCTCCACGCCGTCGAACCGACCGGTGGCGACGAGGCTCGCTGCGGCCTCGGAGGCCCCCCACTCCCACGAGAGCTCGCGGGTGGGCGACGCACCGTCGTCGGCGCGGATGCTGTGCCAGCCGTCGATCCCCCCGGAGAGCGCGCGCAGGCCGTGTTCGTCGTTGGTGAGCAGGCCCACCGGACCCCACCCCTCCCCGGGCAATGCATCGAAGGTGTACGCGGTGAGCGAGGTGAGCAGCCGGTCGTACTGCTCGGGCCGGGCGAGCGCTCGCGGCCCAGCCAGGAAGTCCTCCGACAACACGAGGTCGACGGCGAGCTCGCGCGCGTCGTACCCCCCGTCCACGAAGTCCGCCGACCACCCGGCGACGGCGTTGGGATCGGGCTCCTCGACGCGCGTGAGCCACTGCGCGAACCGGCGCGTGGTGCAGGTGGCGAACGCGGGCTCCTCGGACGCCCGCTGCAGGAGGTCCGTGAGATCCGCCACGGGCTCGCCGTTCCACGCCGGGGTTGGCATCCCCACCTCGGCCCAGTCGTCCACGGCGTCCGGGCTCCACAACGTGAACGGGTAGCAGTCCGCGCCGTCGGCGCACCCCTCCGCGTAGGCCCCCCGGATCTCGGACGGCAACACGTACCGCCGGAACCCGAAGAACGCGGAGGCCACCGGGTCGAGGCGGGTGTGGCAGGCGGCGCACTCGGGGTCGTCGCGGACGGCGTCGGGGCTGGTGGACGGCAGGCGCACCCCGCGGCCCGCTGCGTCGAACGGTTGGCACAACAGGCGGCTGAACAGCAGGTTCGCGCGAGCCCGCTGGTAGTTCGTGTCGCTCGACATGTGCCGCTGCCACACCCCGGTCGAGGCGAGGATCCCGGCCGCCGGGCGCCCGTCGGGCCACGCCAGCTCCTGCCAGTCGGGCCCCGCCGGATCCCACGCCAGCCCGTAGGCGGTCGCCACCGTCTCGTCCGCCACCGTGGTCGGGGCCGTCAGGATCCCGGTGTAGGGCCGCCCCTCGAGCACGATGCGCTCGACCAGGCGCAGGGGCTCCTCGTCGAGCGACCGCCCGAGCTCGCCCTGCGGGACCCCTTCGAGGGGTCCGAGGGGCGGGGGGTGCGACTCGGTGTCCCAGCGGAGCAGCAGCTGCTCGGCGTGTTGGTCGCGCACGGTCTCGCCGAACGCGGGGTCGCGCACCCAGTCCCGGGCCAGGGACTCGAGGGTCACCTCGCCCGCCAGCAGGGCGTCGAGCTCGCGGGGCGAGGGGTGGGTCCCGCGCAGCGCCATCGACACCCGCACCGCCGAACGTGCGAGCTCGTCGGAGGTGGGGGTGCAGGCGAGCAGCAGCGGGAGCAGGAGCACGGTCGTGTGGTCCCCGATAGGAGGGTGCCATGACCCTGGGCCGATGGCGCGTCCTCGGACCGCTGTGTATCGTGACCGGCCTGGTGACGTGGGCCGGGGCCGCCGCGACGCTCGACCACCTCGGCGGCGCCGTCCCCCCCGAGGGCCCGTACGACTACGTGGTGGTGGCCGGTGCGGGGGTGATGCCCGGCGGCGTGCCCTCGGACGCGCTCGAGGCCCGGACGCGGCTGGCCGTCGCGTTGTGGCGCCAGGGCGCAGCGCCGCGGCTCGCCTTCACCGGCGGGGTGGGAGACTGGGGTCCCGCCGAGGCCGTGGTCGCGGCCGACCTCGCTGCGTCGCTCGGGGTGCCCCGGGACGTGATGGTCGGGGAGGACCGCTCCACCTCGACCGAGGAGAACGCGCGCGAGCTGCGAGCCCGCATCGGCGACGCCCATGTGTTGATCGTCACCGATCGGTACCACGTCCTGCGCTGCACGCGGGTGTTCGGCCGCCACTTCCGCGACCCCGCCGGGATCGGGGCCACCAGCCCGCCCTGGGTCCGGATCCGCGGGTCGCTGCGCGAGGTGCTGGCCCTCGGGTACTACGCCGTCCGGGGGCGCCTGTGATCGGCTGGCTCTGGGCGGCGGCGTGGGCGCAGGAGCCCGCAGCGTGGATCCGGGTCGTCGACCCATCGGGCGTCGCCGTGGAGGATGCCCAGCTGCTGCCCTACACCCGCACGTTCGGGTCGGAGCGCCACGGCCTGGGGGTGTTCGTGGCGGTGTTCGACGGCACGCGGGCGGTGGTCGAGCTCGCTGCCGGACCGGTCCGCGACGGGGTCCCCGTGCCCCGCAAGCGCCTGAGCTTCGAGCTCGACGCGGGTGCGTCCGCTACGCGCTCGGTGAAGCGCTGCGGCGACACCTGGTGGGTCCAGGTGCTGGTCGGTCCTGCGGCGTCCGCGCCTCCGTAGCGGTGCAGCTTCAGTAGATGTTGAGGACGGCGTCTCCGCTGGGCGTCACGGTGGAGAAGCCGTCCACCACGATGACGAGGGTGGTCCCTGCGGTGAGGTAGCCGGACAGGAGCGACTGCGTGCCCACGCCGCCGTCGTCGTCGCACAGGAGCTCGACGCCGCTGCAGGTGGCGAAGCGCGTGTACAACACGGTGTCGTAGTTGGAGCCGTTCGTGTCGAAGAAGTAGAAGCCGTCGGCCGGCGCCGTCCACTCCACCATGAGGTCCTCGCCGGCGCCGCCGCAGCTCCCGGTGGTGTCGTTCACGGAGCCCACGGTGCTCACCGACAGCGACTGCGGCGCGAGGCTCGGCAGCACCACCGCCGCACACGTCGCGCACGCCGGATCGCCGGCGCAGTCCGGGTCGAGGCAGTCGATCGAGCCGTCGAGGTCGTTGTCGAGCGCGTCGTCACACACCTCGGAAGCGGAGGGGACGTAGGTGACGTTGACCTGGGTCGGGCCGAAGTTGGTGCTGCTGTACCCGTCCACGTGGACGTACACGACCTCCCCGGCGGTGAGGGGGAGCTGCAGCTCGGACCGCAGGCCCCCGGCGGAGTCGTCGTCGCACCCGAGCTCCGCGCCCCCGCAGGCGTCGAGGATCGCCATCACCGTGTCGAACGAGCTGCCGACGGTGTCGAACGTGTACAGCCCATCGACCGCGGCCGTGAACTCGTACACCTCGTCGCGGGCCAACCCGAGGTTGCTGCAGCTCGGCAGGTACGTGTCGGGCGAGCTCGTGGTGTCGCCCACCAGGGAGGACGGCGCAGGGGACATCACGTCCGCCGGACACGTGCCCACACAGACAGGCACGGCGGCGCAGTCCGGGTCGCCGCAGTCGAAGAACCCGTCGAAGTCGTCGTCCGCGAGGTCGTTGCAGTCGACCTCGGTCGTGGGCGCCGGCGTCGCGGTGAGCTCGAAGCTGCCCACGGCCCCGGCCAGGCCGTCGACGTACAGGACGATGGTCTCCCCCGCTGCGAGGTCGACGACGATGGAGCCGTCCGGGTCCCCGAGGTAGAAGTTCGTGCAGGTGAGCTCGGTGCCGAGGCACGAGTCGTAGGCGGCCAGGATGGCGTCGAAGGTGGTCGCCGCGCCGTCGAGGGTGAACAGCCACCGCCCCGCCGTGGGCGCGGTGAACGACAGGCTCTGCTCGCCGGCCGAGGTCCCGCCGCAGTTGGTCACCAGGCGGTTGATCTCGCCGATGTTGTCCGACGCGACGGTGCCGGTGAGGGTGAGCGCCGGGCAGCCGGTGGTGCAGATCGGGTCGCCGGCGCAGTCGGTGTCGAGGCAATCGCTGTAGAAGTCGCCGTCCTCGTCGCCGGCCACGGCGCAGTCCTCCTGGCACTCCGGGCGCGCGGCGCAGTCCGCGTCGAGGCAGTCCGTGTCCAGGTCGACGTCGTCGTCCACGCCGTTGCCGCAGTCGGACTCGGTCGTGGGGGCCGTGTCCGCCACGAGCTCGAAGGCGCCCTCCTCTCCGCCGTATCCGTCCACCACCAGCACGATCGGCACGCCGGCGAGCAGGTTCTGGGCGAGCACCTCGGCGCCGTCGGACGTGGCGACGTCGTCGCACGAGATCTCGATGCCCGTGCACGAAGAGTACAAGGCGAGCGAGGAGTCGAAGTTGGTCCTCGCGGGGTCGAGGTAGAACACGTACCGACCGGTGGCCGGCGGCGTGAACTCCACGGTCACGTCGCCCGCGGGGCCGATCGAGTAGCAGTCGTCGAAGTCGTCGGTCGCCCCCACCGTCGAGCCCGACACCCGCGAGGGCACCGCGGACAGCGAGAGCTCCGGGCACCCCGGCGGCGCGACACACGCCGGATCGGCGCTGCAGTCGGCGTCGGCGCAGTCCGCGAACCCGTCGAGGTCCTCGTCGAGCGTGTCGCCGCAGTTGCCTTCGGACGGCGGAACCAACGTGACGTTCACGGTGGCCGAGCCCCCACCCGGCTTCGAGTCCACGACGGCGATGGCCTCCTGCCCCGCGGTGAGGTCGACCACGACCACCGACCGGGTGCCGACGGTGTCGTCGTCGCACCCGAGCTCGGCGCCGCCGCAGCCGTCGAGGATCCCGAGGACGGTGTCGAAGGTGGAGCCCACGGTGTCGAACAGGTAGCGACCGTCCGCCGGCGCCTCGAACCGGAACGCCCGATCGGCGCCCACGGCGAGGCCACACGTCAGCACGAAGTCGTTGCCTGCGGTGTTCCCGGTCCCGGACGTGGGGATGGTGGAGGCGAGGTCGTCGTCCCAGCACACGGGCAACCCGGTGTGTCCCGTCTCGGCGGTGGTCCCCGTAGCGCCCGTGTGGCCCGTGGCGCCGGTGGTCCCGGTGTGACCCGGCGAGCCGGTGTGCGCCGTGCTCCCCGTGGACCCCGTCGGTTCGGTGTCCGTGTCCGTGTCCGTGTCGGAATCGGTGTCGGAATCGGTGTCGGTGTCGGTGTCCGTGTCGGTGTCCGAATCGGTGTCGGTGTCCGAATCGGTGTCGGTGTCGGTGTCCGTGTCACCGTCGGGTGAGCCGTCCATCTGCGCGCGGTGCTCGTCGCCCGGGATCAGCGGCCAACAACCAGCCAGGAACACCATCGACCACACGCGCATCCACCACCTCGATCGGAACGGGCCCTGCGACACCGAGTCTAGCGCTGCCGCTTCTGCAGGTCAGTACACGCTGAACGTGAACATGCCCGAGGCGCTGTAGCTGTCCACCGTGAGGATGAGCACCTCCCCGGCGTACAGGTAGCCGGTGAACGACGAGTCCCGGTCGATGGCCGAGATGTCGTCGTTGCAGGCGACCTCGAGCCCGGCGCAGGTCGAGTAGCGGCCGAACAACACGGTGTCGATCGCCGAGCCGGTGGTGTCGAACGTGTAGTACCCGTCGGCCGGCGCGGTCCACTCGAGCGACACGTCCTCCCCGGTGCTCCCGCCGCAGCTGCCGGCGTCGTCGTCGAGGTAGCCCGTGGTGGTACCCACGATGCCGACCAACGGCGCCATCGAGGGCAGCTTGTAGTCGGCGCACGTGGCGCAGGTGGCGCGCCCCGAGCACTCGGGGTCGAGGCAGTCGATCAGCCCGTCCCCGTCGTCGTCCACGAGGTCCCCGCAGCGGGTCTCGCCCCCGCACGCGGGGTCCGCCGAGCAGTCGGTGTCTTCGCAGTCGACCAGGAGATCGAGGTCGTCATCGGCCCCATCGCCGCAGTCACCCTCGCTGGCCGGGACCTCGGTGACGTTGACCACCGCGCTGCCGGAGCGGCCCTTCGCCGCGACGACGACCACGACCTCGTCGCCGCGGGACAGGTCCACCACCACGGCCGAGCGCGTGACCACGGCGTCGTCGTCACAGGCGAGCTCGGCGCCTTCACACCCCTCGTACACCGCGAGGACGGTGTCCATCTCCGAACCCAGGGTGTCGAACAGGAACCGACCGGAAGAGGGCG
>JBIKWC010000088.1:0-25405 GCA_044356535.1 Myxococcota bacterium | reverse complement strand
GGGGCGCAGGGGATCACGTCGCTGAACGGCACGTCCTGGCTCGGTCGCCGCAGCGCGCCGGCGCCCCAGGTGGCCAGGTTGGTGGCCACCGTGCCCTCCAGCGGCTTGCGGAACAGCCCCCACGGCTCGTGGGCCGAGCGCGGCATCACCGAGACCTCCGGGTACACCAGGTGCGCGCCTTTCGGCCGGTCGCCGCCGCGCAGCGTGCGCACGAGGCGCGTCACCACCCCGCGCTTCTCGAAGCCCGCGCGGCGGAACGGCGGGAACGCCGAGTCACAGACCAGCGGGTTCGACGCCAGCAGGACGTGGCCGCCGGGCACCAGCACCCGCAGGAGCGCCGCCGCCAGCGCCTCGAAGAACAGCTCCATCACTGCGTGATCGGCGTCTTCCAACACGGTGAACCGCGGCAGGGGCCGCCGCTCCACGCCGTCGAACGCCGGGGGCAGGCGCCACACCCCCCCTTTGCCCTCCCGGAGCTTGCGGTGGTTGTCGGCGGCGTACTCCAGGTTCGAGTACGGCGGGTCGGTCACCACTGCGTGGATGGAGGCCGCCGGGAGCGTGGCCAGCACCTCCAGCGCGTCCCCCAACACCAGGAAGGTGCGCGGGTCCACGACCGTCGCGTCGGCGAGCGCCGCGCGCAGCGCTCCCTCGTCGGTCACGGCGCTCCCACCAGCATCTGCTCCACCAGGGCGCCGATCGTGCGGGCGAACTTCGCCAGCGGCACGTCGGCCATCGACTCCGGGTAGAACTGGCGCACGTGGCTCGTGTGGGGGCCGAGCCCCAGCGCCACCAGCCGCAGCTCCTCCGACTGCTCGCGGAGCGTGGCCACCGCGCGGTGCAGGTCGTCGGGCTCCGAGCGCGTGCCCTCGGGGATCCCGTCCGACACCACCACCAGGATCCGGTCGGTGCCGGGCTGGGCCAACAGCTTGGTCGCGTGCTCGAGGAGGCACGGGCCGTCGTCGTTGTACCGGGGGGTGTTGTTCCCGCCGGCCCGGCAGCCCTCGACCTCCTGCACCATCTCGGCGATGCGCCTGCGGACCGCGGGACCGAACGGTTCACGGAACTCGGACAGCGGGATGAGCACGTCCTGGAAGCCGTCGATCGCGAACGGGACCTCCAGGCGGTGCAGGGTCTCGGCCACGAGGATGGTGCCGAGCAGGGCGGCGTGCGCCTTCTGGCCCTGCATCGACCCGGAGAGGTCCACCAGCAGCGAGAACACGGCCTCCTTGCGGTCGGGGATGGAGGTGCGCACCCACAGCTCGTCGTAGCGGCGCGGATCGGCCTCGAACGTCATCGCGCGGCGCAGGTCGATCGACCGGCCGGAGGGGTAGCCCGACCGCGCCCGCATCCGCCGGCGGGGACGCAGGATGTCCTCGAGGTGGCGGACGAGCTCCTCGATCTGGTCGGCGACGCTGGCGTACGCGCGGTCGTAGTCGCTCGCGGGCTTGAAGCGAGGCAGGCGTGGACCCACCCGCCACGGCCGCGTGTGCAGCCCGCGGGACCCCGGGCGCGCAGGGCCCAGCAGCGGCGCGGAGACCCTGCCCGCGACGGCGCCGTCGAGGAGCGCGGTGGCGAGCTCGGTGGCCCAGGGCGGCGTGGGCCGGAGCGGCTCGTCCGCGGTCATCGCAGCGCCCACCAGGACCTCGGGGCGCCCCTCCTCGAGGAGCCTGCGCCCGGCGCCCGCCCGCGCAGGGTGTGAGGCCAGGAACGACGCGATCCGCTCCCGATCGGCCAGCCACAGCGCCTCCGCCGCGGGAAACACCTCGGTCGACGCGAGCTGCCAGGCGTCCCACGCGACGAGCTGCACCCGCTGCTCCCGCCGGCGGGGCGCCCAGCGGGTGAGCTGCGCCAGGGGCCACACCTCCGCCCGCCACCGGACCGGGACTTCGGGGTCCACGGGCGCGTCGGGGTCGGTGGGCGGCTGCCACTCGGCGTACTGCCGGCGGGCCGCCCGGGTGGCCGCGAGCGCCTCCACGACCTCGGGCGGCAGCGCCTCGCGGTCCTCGCCGGGCGCGGGCGGGCGGGAAGCGCGCCAGTCGCGGTCTCCTTCGGCCGCGCACTCGAGGCAGAACCGCAGGAACGTGGGCATCGCGCGCGTGGTCGCGAGCTCGTCGACCTTCGCGTGGAGCTGCCAGGCTTCGGCGCCGGGGTAGCGGCGGCAGATCCACCGGTCGACGCGCGGATCCTCGATGGCGTTGAGCAGCGAGAACGCGGAGCGGACGGACGGGAACACCACCGGGAACGACGTGTACCGGCTGATGTAGAAGTGCCCGACCTCGTGCGCCACGATGCCGGCGCAGTACTCGGGGCCCTGGTCGGCCAGGCCCTCGGCGCTCACCCGGATGGTGCGGGACACCGGATCCCACGACCAGCCGCCGGGCGCGACGACGAGGTCGATGCCCGCGTCCTGGCACAAGCCGGCCGCCAACGCCGCGAGCTCGCGGGCGTTCGTGCGGAGCCGCTCCCGCGAGGGCGCGCTCGTGTGGCTGGCGGTGGCGTCTCCCACGCGGGCAGCCTACCCTGCGGCGGGGTTCACCGCGCCTGCGGAGGCTGGCGGAACCCCGCGATCAGCACGTCCATCGCGGTGTCGGCGAGGGCAGCGGCGGGCAGGAGCGGCACCTTCATGCCCTTCGGCATGGTGAGCCGCAGCGCGACGATGCCGTGCAGCGTGCCCCACATCGTCTGCGCCAGCTCGTGCAGGTGTTCGGCCCAGTCCGGGTGCAGGTCGCCCTGGGCGATGCAGGCAGAGACGGTGGCCACGAGCACGTCGTACGCGTCTTCGGGCGGCTTGCGGGCCTGCGCCTCGGGGCTCACCTCGCGGTCGGTGAGGAACAGGTGGCGGTACTGCGAAGGGTTCTCCTCGGCGAACCGCACGTACGCGTGCCCCAGGAACCGGAGGCGCTCGAGGGGGGTGGCGTCCGGCACGAGCGCGCCCGCGAGCTGCTGCGTGAACACCTGGAAGTCGCAGACCGAGAGCTCGGTGAGCAGCGTCTCCTTGTCGGCGAAGTGGACGTAGATGGCGGTCGGGCTGTACTCGATGCGCTCGGCCAGGGCCCGCATGGTGAGGGCGTCGTAGCCGTCGCGCACGAGCAGCTCGCGCGCACCGTCGAGGATGAGCTGCCGCGTCGTCGCCTTCTCGCGCTCCCGTCGCTCCTTGACGCCCACCACCAGCTCCAGCCCCATCCTATCGCGTCCGCTCACGTGGCTACCGCCAGGCCGGCGGGGAGCGGCTCCACGGCGTCGTCCTCGCGCGGCACCGGCGGCGCCAGCAGCGTGTACACCACCGGGGTCACCACCCGCGCCAGCACCGTGGACGTCACGAGACCGCCGATGAGGACGATGGCCAGCGGCGAGTACAGCGCGGAGCCCTCGAGGGCCAGCGGCACGAGGCCGCCGAGCGCCGTGGCGGTGGTCAACAGGATGGGCACGAACCGGGTCTCGCCGGCGCGCGAGATGGCGTCCACGAGCGAGACCCCCTCGCGGCGCAGCTGGTTCGCGAAGTCCACGAGCAGGATGCTGTTCTTGACCTCGATGCCCATCAGCGCCACGAACCCCACGGAGGCCGTGAACGACAGCGTGTTCCCGGTGACCCACAGGCCCAGGATCCCGCCGGCCAGCCCGAGCGGCACCACCGACGCCACCACGAGCGTGCTGCGGAACGTCCGGAACTCCAGCACCAGCACCGCGATCACGCCGAACGCGGCGATCAGCGCGGCGGCGCCGATGCCGTCGAAGCTCTCGGAGCGCGACTCGGCCTCGCCGGCGACCTCCCAGCGCACGCCGGGCGGCAGCGAGACCCCACCCAGGGCCGCCAGCGCGGTGTCCGTGAGCGCAGCGGTGTTCTCGCCCGTCCGCACGTCTGCCTTCACCACGGCCACGCGGCGGGTGTCGCGGTGGGTGATCTTCGGGGGACCCGACTGCAGCTCGACCTCGGCCACCTCGCCGAGCGGCAGCGTCCCGCCCCCGGCCCGGGCGACGGAGAGCCTGGCCAGGTCGGACGTGCTGCGGGCAGCGTCTCCGGGGCGCGCGATCCCCGGCGCTTCCGCCAACCGCACCACCACGGGGGTGGTGTCCCCGTCGGGCTCCCGCAGCTCCCCGAGCTCGAGGCCCGCGAGGCCGAAGCGCACCACCCGCGCGATCTCCGCGGCTGCGACGCCGCGCTCGCCCGCTGCGGTGCGATCGATCGCCACCACCAGGTCCGTGCGGCGCACGGCGAGGGGATCCTCGATGCGGTAGAGCCCCGGTACACCGGCCAGCGTCGCCGCTACCTGCGCCGTCGCCTGCCGCAGCGCCTCGAGGTCGTCGCCCACGAGCCGGATCGCCACCGGCGCGTCGACCGGGGGGCCCTGCTCGAACTCCTTCACCGCGAGGTCGGCGCCGGGCACGTCCCGCAGCTGCGTCCGGAGCTCGTCCAGCATCGCGGGCAGGTGGTGGGCGGCCTCGCGGTCCCGCAGGGTCACCAGGAGCTGTGCAGTGCCGGACCGCGTGTTCTCTTCGGCGACGTTGTAGTACACGCGGGGGCCCCCGTGGCCCACGTCGGTGAGGACGTGCTCGACGCCGTCGAAGCCCCGCACCACCTCCTCCACGCGGCGCGCCACCGCGTCGGTCGCCGACACCGAAGCGCCTTCGCCGGCGTCGATCTCCACGCGGAACATGGGGATCCCTGCCTTGGGGAACAGGCTGAACCCGACGGACGGCACCAGGAGCAGGCTGGCCGCGACGAACGCGGCGCTCGCGGCCATGGTCGCCCACGGGCGGTGCACCGCGACGGCCAGCACCGGCCGGAAGCTCCGCTCGATGGCCCACTCGAGGGCGCGGAACACCGGGTTGCCGTGTTCGGACTCGGGCTTGAGGAAGCGGCTGGCGAGCAGCGGCACGATGGTGAGCGACAACACGAGGGACGCGGCGATGGTCACCACGACGGTGACCGGCAGGCTGCGGATGAACAGGCCCGCGGTCCCCGGCAGCGCCAGGAGCGGGAGGAAGGCGAGGAGCAGGGTCGCCGTGCAGCCGATGACGGCGAGGGTGATCTCGCGGGTCCCTTCGATCGCGGCGGTGACGGGGTCCTTCCCGGCGCGCAGGTGGCGCGCGATGTTCTCGACCACCACGATGGCGTCGTCGACCAGGAGCCCGAGCGCGATCACGAACCCGACGATCGACAGCTGGTTGAGCGTGTACCCCATCCACGACAGCGCCGTGAGGCCCATGAGCAGCGACAACGGGATGGCCACCATCACCACGCCGGACGCGCGCCAGCCGAGCGGCAACAGCGTGAGGAGGACGAGGCCGATCGCGAGCGCGAAGTCACGGGTGAACCCGGACATCCGGTGTGCGACGTTCTTGGACTGGTCGAACGGGACGTGCAGGGTGGCCCCCGGCGGCAACGCCACCTCGGCGGCGGCGCGCAGCACCTCGTCGCGGGTCTCGAACACCTGCGCACCCGCCACGAACGTGACCGGCAGCCACACCGTGCGGCGGCCGTCGAGGCGCGTGAGGTGCTGGTCGGGGGCGGCGCGGCGCTCGATGGTGGCCACGTCGCCCACCCGCAAGGCGTGCCCGTCGACAGAGGTGATCACGGTGGACGCGAGGTCCTCGGGGGTGCGCCAATCCGCGCGGGTCGAGACGGAGAACCGCCGGGCCCCGACCTCCAGCGCGCCGCCGGGGATGGTGGCGTCGGACGCGGACAGGGCCTGCAGCAGTGCCGACACGGGCACGCCGGCCGCCGTGAGCTGCTCGGCATCGACGTTCACCTCGACGCGCTCCTCGGAGAGGCCGCGGATCGCCACGTCCTTGACGCCGGGCACCTGCTCGACGGCGCGCTCCAGCGCCTCGGTGGCGGCCCGCAGCTCGGCGAGCGACGCGGTGGGCGCCTCGAGCGCGAGGAACAACGCGGTGACGGTGTCGGGGCGGAGCTCCAGCACGTCGAGGCGGTCGAGCTCCTCGGGGAGGTCGGCGGCGGCGGCGTCGAGCTCGCGCAGGAGCTCCCCGTGCCGATCGTCGGGGTCGGTGCCGTCCAGGTCGAACCGCACCTCCACGGTGGCGACGCTGTCGGCGGCGGTGCCCGCCAGCACGTCGATGCCCTCCAGGCTCCCGAGCCGGTCCTCGAGCGGGTCGAGCACGCGCGCCTCGACCTCCGCCGGCGCCGCGCCCGGGAGGATGGCCACGACCAGGAAGTTCGGCGCGTCGAACGGCGGGTCCTCGGCGCGGGGGATCGACCGCCACGAGACCAGGCCGAGCGCCACCAGCAACACGAACACGATCGACGTGAACTGCCACCGGCGGACGGAGAAGCCAGCGAGATCGGGGATCATCGGACCACCACCGCGCCGCCGTCCACCACGAAGGGCACACCCTCGACCACCACTTCGCTCCCCGCCGGCGGGCCGTCGTCGAGTGCCACCAGGGCCCCGGCCAGGAACGCGATGGTCACGGGGACGCGGCGCACGTGGTCGCCGTCGAGCACGTACACGGCGCCGTCGCTGCCGTCGGCTTCGGCCAGGGCCTCGATCGGCACCGTGCGGCGGACGCTGGGCGCGGGCGCGAGGTCGACGGTGGCGACGAGCCCGGGCGCGAGCACGGCGTCGGTGGCCTCGAGCCCCACCACCACGGTGAAGCCGCCGAGGGGGCCTGCGCCGCCGGCGCGCTCGGTGACGACGCCCGGGAGCGCGACGCCCGCGCTGCGGATCGTGGCGGCGGCCGGGGTGCCCGGCGCAGCAGCGAGCGCGTCGGCGGCGGAGAGGACGAGCTCCACCTCGTAGCCCTCGGCGCCGGCGAACCGCAGCACCGGCTGTCCGGCGCCGGCCGTCTGGCCGTCGTCCACGAACACGTCCAGCACGGTGCCGTCGGCGGGCGCGACGAGGACCGAGCGCCGCGCCTGGAACCGGGCCGCGTCCAGGTCGGCCTGCGCCACCTCGAGCCCGGTGCGTGCGTCCTGCTGCTGCGCGGTGGACACGGCCCCCCCGAGGGCTTCGGCGCGGGCGGCGTCCCGGGCGGCCTTCTGGGCGGCGGAGGTGGCGGCGGCGAGCTGGGCCCTGGCCGGAGCCGCGTCGAGCACGGCCAGGAGCTCTCCCTTGTGGACCACCTGGCCCCGCGACACCACCACGTCCGCCACCACGCCGCCGAACGGGAACGACAGGGTGGCCTCGGCGGTCGCGCGCAGCCGCCCGCTGCCGTGGAGGGGGCGGGCGACGGGGGCCTCCGCCACCGGGGCCGTGCGGACGGCCACCACCTCCGGCGAGGCCGCCTCCTGCAACGCGCTCGCGTCGGCGCAGCCGATCGAGAGCAACCACCACCAGGACCCCGGGCGCAGCGACATGGGCACCTCCGTTTCGAACATCGTGCGATGACATAACGACGTTAACTTAACGATGTTAAGTCATGCAACAGAACTCTGGAGGTCGGGGATGTGGCGGTCGATCATGTGGTGGTGGACGGGACCGGCGGCGCAGGCGATCACGTTGGAGGAGGCCTTCTCTGCGGCGGAGTCGGCCCCCGAGCTGCGGGCCTCGATCGCCCAGGCGGACCGGGCGGGCGCGTCGATCGGCGCTGCGCGGGCGCAGCTGCTGCCCAAGGTCGCGTTGGCGGCGCGGGCCACGTGGACCGACGAGGAGGTGGCCTTCGATCTCGGGGAGGTGCTCCCGCCCGAGGCCCTGGGCCTGATCGGCGGCGCGCCCCCGCCCATCGTGGTCCAGGAGCAGGCGTGGCTGGACGCCTCGGCCACGCTGGTGGTGCCGGTGGTCGACGCGGACGCGTGGTGGACCCTGCGCGCGGCGGATCGCGCGGCCGAGGCGGCGTCGCTGGACGTGGCGGCGGCGCGGCGGCAGCTGCGGGTGGGCGTGGCGCGCGCCTGGTACGGGACCCGGATGGCCCGCGACGGGGTGGCGCTGGCCGAGGAGGCGGTGGTGGTCGCGCGGACCCAGGAGGACGTCGCGCGTCGCCGCGTGGAGGCCGGAGACGCCCCAGCGCGCGTGCTCCTCGAGGCCGAGCAGGCGCGGCTCGCAGCGGAGCGGGACGTGTCGGCCGCCACGGAGCAGCGGATCCGGGCCGAGCAGGCGCTCCACCGCTGGACGGGACTGCCGCCCGATGCCCCGCTCGAAGGGGACGACCCGGCGGGGACCTCGGCTGCGCCCTCCGACGTCGCAGCAGCCACGGCCCGCGCCGACGCTGCGGGACAGGCCCTCACCGCGGCGCGACTCGGTTGGGCGCCCGACGTCACGGCGCGGCTCACGGGCTCGTGGACCCAGAACGAGGGCTTCGCGCCCAACGGGACCTTCGTGTTCGCCGGGGTGGAGGCGAGCTGGACGTTCGACGGGGGCTACCGGTCGTCGCGGGTGCGGGACGCGGGCGCGACCGCGGTCGCTGCGGGCGCCCTGGCCGAGTCGGCGCAGCGGCGGCTGGACGAGGAGCGGGAGACGGCGCGGGCGGCGCAAGCCCGGGCGGTGGCGGCGTCGGCGTCGGCCACCCGCGAGCTCGCGGTCGCGGACACCCGCCTGCGCGAGGCCACGGACGCGTTCGCCCAGGGGCTGCTCCCGTTCTCGGATCTGGAGCGCGCGGAGCTGGCTCACCGCGCGGCGGCGGTGGCGGCCTCCCGCGAGCGCTGGGCGGTGTCGCTCGCGACGGTGGAGCTGGCGCTCGCCGGCGGCTGAGCCGCGACCACGCGGTACAGCGCGCCGCCCACGCCCAGCGTGAAGGCGGGCGCAGCCACGAGCTCGAGCGACTGGCCTGGCGCCACCCCGAACACGGGGCGGTCCGTTGCCCGGGCAGGGCGCACCCGCTGGTCCAGGAGCACCACCTCGCCACACGTGTTGGTGAGCAGCACCGTGCCGGCCTCCTGCGCCACCAGCTCGACACACGCGGGCTGCCCGTCGAACCCGCCGAAGGCCACGCTCACCACCAACGACCACATCGCTCGCTCCGGGAATGCCCTCCTCCAAGCATCCCCCGTGCCACGCCGAGGACCTCGTCCCCAGCGACGTCTCCGACGCGTCGCTGGCGGGCCGGGCGGGAAGTCGCGACAGCGGCGCCGCGGTCCCGGTGTCTACGAATCGTGGAGGGTCTCCAGGACGTGGAGCATCGCGAACGCCGCGTAGGCCGCGACCGGGGTCGCGAGGACCGCCAACACGCCCGCCACCACCAGCACGGTCACGGGGGACCGGCCCCGGCGGGCGACCGCGACGTACAGCGCGTGGGTCGGGAGGGTCACGAACGTACACCCCGACACCAGCGCCGTGAACAGGAGGAGCCGCACCTCGGGGCGGGGATTCGGCTGGACGCTCGCCACCACGACGGGGAGGGCCACCAGCGCGCCGACAGGTCCGCTCAAGGCGCCGAGCCACCAGGACAGCCACGGCAGGTGCTGGTCGAGGCGGCGCACACACCAGCCGGACGCTGCGCCCGCGAACCCACCGTACAGGGTGGACCACACCGTCACCGCGGCGAACCACGCGAGCTCGCCGGTCAGGGGCCAGACGCCACGGAAGTACGCGCTCGTCGCCACGATCGGCCCCAACGCCAGCGCTGGCAGCAGCGCCCCCAGGACCGCCGCGTCCCGCCCCCAGCGCGCTTCCGCCATCGAGCCCTCCAACTGCTGCCTTTGCAGAACCGATGCCAGCCGGATCCGTTCACGAATTCCCCGCATCGACGCAGCGTCCACGCCCCCGCTGGAGGAGATCGCCATGTGGTTCGTGTCCGTCGCCCTCGCTGCCCCTGGCCTGCACGTGCGGGATCTGCCGGAGTCCGTCCCCGCCGGGCTCGGCTACGACACCGTACACGAGCGGCTCACCCTCGACGGGGAGCGGGTGGGTGGCTCCCGCCGCGCCCAGCTCGAGTGGCTCGGGGAGGTGTTCGACGACGCGCCCACCCTGCGGATCGAGGAGCGGCAGCAGGCGCTGCGGGTCCGGACCGCCGCCGCGTGGACCGCGACCGGGGCGGGCGCCGCGGCGTTCGCGGTGCTGGCGCTGGTCCCGCCGCTGGTCGTGGCCGTGCCGGTCGCGGCGGCCGGCCTCGCGGTGGAGGGGACCGGCGTGGTGGTGGGCTTCCGGGCGAAGCGCGCGCTCGACGCGGACGACCTCGCCCGGCAGGTGGAGCTGCTCACGTCGCTCGAAGGCGGCCTCGCCTCGCGCTGACGCCGGCGGTAGAGTCGCGCCCCGGAGGATCCCGGTGCGACCCCGCCTGTCTCCCGATGACATCCTCGCCACCACCTGGCACCGGAAGGAGCCGCTGCCGGACCGCCCCTGGGTCCAGCGCCAGAGCTGGCTCGACTTCCCGTTCCTGCACTGGACCGTGGCGCCCGAGGTCCTGCGCCCCCACGTCCCGCCCGAGCTCGCGCTCGACCTGCGCGACGGCCTCGCGTACGTCGGGATCATCCCGTTCCGGATGGCGGGGACCACGCTCCGGGCGATGCCGGACGTGCCGGGCCTGTCGGAGTTCTACGAGCTCAACGTCCGCACCTACGTGACCCACCGGGGCCGGCGCGGCGTGTACTTCCTGTCGCTCGACGCCGACAACCGGTTCGCCGTGCGCGCGGCCCGCGCCTGGTTCGGACTGCCCTACCACGACGCCGAGCAGTCCTGCGGGATCACTGGGGGCTCCCCGGTGGATCGCACCACCGCGTCGTTCCACTACCGCTCGGTGCGCACACACCACGGCTCGCCGCCCGCGGCGCTGGAGGCCCGCTGGCGGGTGGGGCGGGCGCAGGGGATCGCGCGGCCCGGCAGCCTCGAGGAGTGGCTGTGTGAGCAGTACTGCCTGTTCGTCGTGGACGGCGGTCGCGTGATGCGCGGCGACGTGCACCACCTCCCCTGGCCGCTCCACGCGCTCGAGGGGCTGGAGCTCCCGACGAACACGATGGGGGAGGTCCTGGGCCTCCACGGACCGCCGGTCCACGCCGCGTTCTCGCCCGGGGTGGACACGGTGTTGTGGACCCTGGTCCCCAACGACTGACGTCAGGGTTCCTGGAGGAGCGGGTAGCCGCCGGTGGGGTCGGTCGGCAGCGCGTCCGCGAGCGCGCCCTCGAGGAACGCCGACGTAGCGCCCCGCAGCGCCTCCGCGCTGTCTTCGGGCGTCGCGGGCGCTCCGCAGTCCGGCACCGTGGGGGTGTACCCGGCGCAGCCGTCCGTCCCGAGCGCGACCAGGCTGTCCACGAGCACGGGGTTGAGGTCGTCGCGGCCCAACAACACGTCTTCGGCCACGGTCCCGAGGTCGAGCGTACACAGGTCGCTGAACGCGAGGTGCCCCGCGCCCACCACCTCGACCCAGGTGTCGGCGGGGGTGGAGGCTTCGTGGGCGGCTCCACTGCCGCTCGACGGGACGATGCCGTCGCAGGTGCCCGACAGCCGCAGCGTGGGGGTGTCGCTGGTGCCCGCGTCGCCGCCAGCCATGGGGAGGAGCGCGGTGAACGGGGGCTCGGCGGTGTTCCCGACCGTCATCGTGGTGCCGCCGCCGGCCGAGTGCCCCGCGAGCGCGACGTGGTCCGGGTCCACCCCGTCGGCAAGCCAGGCAGGCGGCGCGTCGAGCCAGGCCCGGAGCGCTTCGACGTCGGCGATCCCGGGGTCCTCGAGGAGGTCGAGGTCGCAGCCGTCGAGCGGCGGGTAGAACAGGCAGGGCAGCAGGTCCGGCATCGACCGGCCCCGGTGATCGGTCGCCAGCACCACGAAGCCGCGGCTCGCCCAGTGGGTGGTGAGCGAGACGGACTGCGCTCGCGTGCCCCCGAAGCCGTGGGAGAAGATCACCACCGGGAACGGCTCACCGGCGTCGCGGAGCGTGGCGTCGCGGACGGCGATCGAGGGGATCGTCGGCAGGGTGAGGGGACCGAGCACCTCGGTGACCGAGGCGGGGAGCCACTGGCCGAAGTCGACGGCCTCACCGGGCTCACCGCGGTGGCGCTCCGCGGCCGGGTACCAGACCTCGACGGGCAGGTCACCGACAGTCTCGATGCGCACCCCCACGGGGACCGCGGGGGCTGCGGGGTCCTCGGGCCGCACCACCTCCTCGGGTCCGGGGGTGGGGGCTTCACCACGGGTACAGGCCAACGCCAACAGGAGCATGGCGGCGCATATCGTCCTCAACGTCGGGCCGCGCGATCCGAGAGGACGCCATGCGAATTGCGCCGCTCCTGCTGTGGGCCTGCGTGGCACCGACCACCTCGTCGACGGACGGCCCGGCCACCCCGCTCGGCGCGTTCGACGTCCCGGTGTCGCCCCCGAGCCGGACGGTGGAGATCGAGGTGGGCGCGGACGGGGCCTTTACGCCCGACACGCTGGAGGTCTGGCCCGGAGACACCGTGGTGTGGCGCTTCGCGGACGCCGCTGGCGCGGTGGTGCAGGTGGACCCGGAGGCCGCCGAGCCCTGCGCGTCGGTGGGGCCGGCGAGCGCGGACGACCTGACGGGGCCGATGCCGTTCGCGCCGGGCGGGGTCTTCGGGGTGGACGGCGCTGCGCCCGGGCTGCGCGGCAGCGTGGTGACGCTGCGGTGGTCGGACGTGGAGCCCGCCCCCGGCGTGTTCGACTGGTCCGGCCTCGATCGCCTCGCGTCCGACGCGGTCGCTGCGGGACAGCTGTTCTCCGTGGCCCTGGTGGCGGGCGCGGAGGGCACCCCCGCGTGGCTCGGGGACGAAGGCGTGGACCTGTTGCAGTTCGGGGGACCCGGCGAAACGTGCCCGGCCCCGGTGGCGCTCGGGGATCCGACGGATCCGGCCTGGCAGGACCGCTGGTTCGCCGTGACGACCGCGCTGGGTGGACACCTCCGGAGCCGCGCGGACTGGTGGCGGGCCCTGGCCTACGTCAAGCTGACCGGGGCCAACACCGACGGCGAGTCCGCGGCGCTGCCGCTCGCCTGCGACCCGGGCTGCACCTGCGACCCGGACGTGTGGCGCGACCACGGCGCGACCCCTGCGGCGCTGGTGGCGTTCCACGAGGCGCAGCTCGACGTGCTGGTTGCGGCCTTCCCGGGCAAGGCGACCTCGTTCGCGCTGGTCGCGGACGGGCTCCCCGGGGGCGCAGCGACCACCGACGCGATCCTGGCGGCCGGCGCTGCCCGGGGCGCTGGGTTCGCGGTACAGGACAACACGTCGGGGACGCTGGAGCCGCGGGTGGTGGCGGCCGGCGAGGCGGGCGCGTTCACGGGGTTCCGCGTGGGCGACGAGGCCGCGCTGGCGCAGGTGTGGGAGGAGACGCAGGCGGTGTTCGTGGAGGTCACGGACCCGACGGCGGCGCTGGCGGCGTGGAACGAGGACTTGGTGGCGCGCCGGAGCGCTCACCCGGAGCACCCGGAAGCGCCGCAGGAACACCAGTGGCGCGTGCAGGGGGAGCCGGGCACGACGCTGGGCTTCGTGGACCCGGCCCGCTGTGTCGCCGTGGGGCGGCTCACGGTGCGGTGAGCTCGGGTATCGTGGCGGGATGGACGACCTCGTCGCGCACGTCCGCGCCACCTGCGACGCGCTGCCCCACACGACCTGCAAGCTGAGCCACGGCCGGCCGAGCTGGTTCGTGAAGGGGAAGAACTTCCTGGTGCTCCACCCGGAGGGGCACCACCAGAACCAGTTCCCGCACCTGTGGTGCGCGGCGGCGCCGGGCGGCCAGGAGGAGCTGGTCGCTGCGTTCCCGGAGCGGTTCTTCCGTCCACCCTACGTGGGGGTGCGTGGGTGGGTGGGGGTCCGGCTGGACGGCGACGTCGACCCCGCGGCGGTCGCGCGGCTGTGTCACGAGGCGTGGGACGCGGTCGCTCCCGCTACGGCGAGGCGGTAGGACGCCCCTCACCACAACCCCTCTCCCCGCTTGCGGGGAGAGGGGGTAGCAACAGAGTTTCTCCGCTGCGCCAGTCGCCTCGCCGTCGCGGGTAGAGAGGGGGTAGCAACAGGCTTCTCCCTGCGCAGACGCCTCGCTCTCGCCCGGAGAGTGGGTAGCAACAGGGCTTCTCCGCTGCGCCAGTCGCCTCGCTCTCGCCCGGAGAGTGGGTAGCAACAGGCGGCTCACGGTGCAGTGAGCTCGGGCGTCGTGATCCGTTCAATCACCGAATCAGCAACAGGTGTAGCACCAATAGGTGGTGCCGCCGTACGTGTAGTAGGTCTGGCAGCCCGTGTGGGGGGCATCGTCCGAGCCGGTGTGGCGGGCCGTGGGGGTCGTAGGGGTCGTGGGGGTCGACTCGGTTGGGACGCCGGTGTCCGAACCGCTGTCTCCTTTGTGATCGGCGTCGGCACAAGCGGCCATCACCAGCAAGCACACGAAGCGCGAAGGGAGAGCAGGCAACGTCGCCTCCGTGGGAACACGTGATCCGGTACCCACCAGCCATCTAGCCGCCGAAGGCCAGCCCCGCGCGCACCCCGCCCCACACGCCCGAGACCGCCAGCTCCCGGCCCGAGCTCGGCTGCACGAAGCCCGTGCGCAGCCACCCGCCCTCGAGCCCCGCCATCCAGCCGAGCCCGGAGGCGCTGCGCAGGTCGGCGCCTCCGCGCACGTGTGCGGCGCCGGGCAGGAACCCGCCCGCCGCGTGGGCATCGAGCGCCAGCTTGCCCAGCGGCACCGCGCTCTCGACCCCGAGCACCGGCTGCCCGACCAGCACCCGCCGGCGAGCGCCCGCCTCGAACACCGGCGACGTGGTGGCGCCGCCGCCCACCAGGAGCTGCACCGGGCCCAGCCCCAGCGCGACCCCGGCGAACCCCTCCGAGACCCCCACCGCGCCCGGCAGGGTCCCCCGCAGGTCCACGAACGCCCCGAGCGGCCCTGCGAGCGGGACCCGCGCCAGCGCGCCCAGGCTGCCCACGCCGCCCGCCTGTTGCACCTCGGCCAGGAACGTGCCGGGCTGGTCGAGGGACTGGCCCACCGTGCCGCCGCCGCCCGCGCCCCACACCGCGACCCGCATCCCCGGCCCGTCGTCGACCACCTCGGGCTCGAAGCGGCGCCCGCCGTTCGGGATCTCGCGGGTCCACCAGGTGGGCACCCACGCCACGTCGTTGCCCGTGAGGTCGTCGGGGAACGAGCCCCCTTCCAGCCACTCCGTGCGGATGACCTTGCCCTTGCCGTCGCAGACCTGCAGGAACAGGGGCACGTCCACCGCCACGTCCGTGTCCACCATCAGCCGGCCCGAGACCACGAGCGCCCCGTTCTCCGGCAGGTGGAACCCGTGGCGGCCCTTCGCGCCCACCGTCGCCGGACCCTCCTCCATGACCAGGCCCCGCAGCGGGTGATCCGCCGCCACCGCGCCGGGCCACAGGTGGCCGGGCACGATCCATTCGGCCGCGCGCGCCCACCGCACCGAGCGGTCGGGATCCTGGTCGAAGTGCCCCGCCAGCGCCTCGAGCGAGGCCAGCCGCGCCATCATGTCCGGCGTGGGGATGTCGACGAGGCAGCGCATCTTCGACTTGAACTCGTCGACGATGCGGGTGCCCTCCATGCTGTTGCCCTGCTCGAATGCGAGCTCCGAGGCGTCGAGGCCGTCGACCAGGGCGGGGAGCTCGATGGGCGCGCAGAGCTCCTCCTGCGCCCAGGTGACGCCCGACCACAGCGCGATCACTTCGCGCTCCGGCGGCGCGAGACCGCTGCGAACAGGAGCGGGAGCAGGCCGAGGAGGCCGCGAGCGCCGAGGTCGGGGGTGCGATCCGGGCTGGAGCTGGCGCAGCCGCACGCGAGCTCGACGGGGCCGGTCGGGTCGGTCGAGCCGTCGCAGTCGAGGTCCTTGCCGCCCACGTCCTCGTCGGCGCCGGGGAACACGTCGGCGTCGTCGTCGTCGCAGTCCTCTCCCGCGGGCACGCCGTCCCCGTCCTGGTCGTCGGGGTCGGGCTCGCCGGTGTGCGGCACGTCGGTGTCGGTCGGGCCACCCGTCTCGACGCCGGTGTGTCCGCTGTCGATGGGCTCGATGGGCTCGAGGGCGTCGATGATGCCGTCGTCGTCGGTGTCCGTCGGGTCGGTCGGGTCACCGACCTCGGTGCCGTCGTCCACGCCGTCGCCGTCCACGTCCGGGTCGCAGTCGTCGAGGCCGAGGGCCAGCTCGTCTTCGACCAACAGCCCATCGGCGTCTTCGTCGGAGCCCGCGCCACCGAACCCGTCGCAGTCCGCGTCGATGCCATCGCCGCAGGTGTCCGTGAGCCCCGGGTACACGAGGTCGCTCGTGTCGTCGCAGTCCCCGCCGATCGGCGACACACCGGCCGCGCCGCAGGACAGCGACGTGGTCGTGCCCGAGCCGACGCCGTCGCGGTCGAGGTCCTGGTAGCACAGCTCGAAGCCGTCGCAGTCCTCGTCGAAGCCGTTCGCGACGACCTCGACGGCACCGGGGGAGATCGTGGCGTCGAAGTCTGCGCAGTCGCCGCTGAAGTTCGACTGCGTGAGTCCGTCGCACACGCCGTCCGCGTCGTACTCGAGCACGTCCGACCCGTAGCCGTCGCTGTCGGAGTCGAGCCAGCAGCCGCGCAGGTCACCGCCCATGCAGTCCTGGTCGATGCCGTCGTTCGTGACCTCGACCGCGCCCGGGAAGATGGTGGCGTCGTTCTCGCCGCAGTCTCCGAGCGTCGCCGTGACGCCGGGCTCGCTGCAGAGCAGGTCCCCGTCGACCGACGCTGCGAACGCGTCCGCGTAGCCGTCGGCGTCCGGGTCCTCGAAGCACAGCTCCCGCCCGTCGCAGTCCTGGTCGATCCCGTCGCCCACGAGCTCGAACGCCCCGGGCGCCGAGGTCGCGTCGAGGTCGTCGCAGTCTCCGGGGACCTCGGTGACGCCCACCTCGTCGCAGATGCCGTCGAGGTCGTCCACGACCACGGGCGAGCCGAAGCCGTCGCCGTCGAGGTCCTCGTAGCAACCGAACAGGTCGACGCCGTCGCAGTCCTGGTCGATGCCGTCCGCCAGGAGCTCCGTCTGGCCCGGGAAGATGGTGTCGTCGGCGTCGTCGCAGTCGCCGTCGAGGTCGGCCTGCGCGGGGCCGTCGCACACGCCGTTGAGGTCGAGCTCGGTGGTCGAGGTCCCGAAGCCGTCGCCGTCGAGGTCCACGAAGCAGGTGAACAGGTCGAACCCGTCGCAGTCCTGGTCGATCGCGTCCGCGAGGACCTCCGGCGCGCCGGGGTACACCTCGGTCGCGGTGTCGTCGCAGTCGCCGTCCACGTCCGACTGGCCCGCCAGCGAACAGGAGGGATCGGCCGAGGGGATGGCGGTCGAGGAACCGAAGCCGTCACCGTCCAGGTCTGCGTAGCAGCCGAACGCGTCGGACCCGTCGCAGTCCTGGTCGATGCCGTCGGCGATGACCTCGGGCGCGCCCGGGAACGCGTCGAAGTCGGTGTCGTCGCAGTCGCCGGCCACGTCGGCCTGGCCCACGGCGTCGCAGATGCCGTCGCCGTTGGCGTCCGGGATCTCGCCGTCCCCGTAGCCGTCGTCGTCGAGGTCGGCGTAGCACCCGACGAGGTCGGCGCCGCTGCAGTCCTGGTCGATGCCGTCGCCGCCGATCTCGGGCGCGAGCGGGTAGATCGTGGGGTCCCCTTCGTCGCAGTCGCCCTCGAGCAACGTGACTCCGGCAGTCGCGCACAGGATGTCGCCCGTCACGAGGGGCGCGCCGGTGGCCGCCCAGCCGTCCGTGTCCGGATCGTCGAGGCACAACTCGGTCCCGTCGCAGTCGCTGTCGACCTGGTCGAGCGCCTGCTCGGTCGCGCCCGGGTTGATGGCGGGATCTGCGCCGTTGCAGTCGCCGCCGAACCTGGACTCGCCGGTGTCGCGGCAGCTCGCGTTCGGCGAGTCCACGGTGGTGGGGCCACCGAAGCCGTCGCCATCGACCTCGCGCCAGCACGCCTCGAACCCGTCGCAGTCGCTGTCGACCTCGTCACCGACCATTTCGGTCGCGCCCGTGCGGATCGACGCGTCCGCGTCGTTGCAGTCGTTGCCAGCGGTGGAGCTGGCCGCCCCCACGGCGCAGCTCACCGCGTCGATCGTGAGGTTCGCCGCCGACTCGCCGTCGCCGTCCACGTCGACGTAACAGCGGTCGAGGCCGTCGCAGTTCTGGTCGGCGCCGTCGCCGATGATCTCGTTGCCACCCGGCCGGTTGCCGACGTTCGCGTCGTCGCAGTCGGTGTTGGTGGACGATTCGCCCACGTCCACGCAGTCGAGGTCGCCCGAGGCGATGCTCGTGGTGGAGCCGAAGCCGTCGCCGTCCTGGTCGCGCCAGCAGCGCTCTCCGCCAGCGCAGTCGTCGTCGACGCCGTTGCCCACGATCTCGGTCTCGCCGGGGTTGGCGTTGGCGTTGCCGTCGTCGCAGTCGGTTCCGACCGCCGATTCGGTCGGGTCGGTGCAGTCGAGGTCTGCGGAGGGCTGGGTCTGGCTGCGACCGAAGCCGTCGCCGTCGAGGTCGGCGTAGCAGGTCTCGGAGCCGTCGCAGGACTCGTCGATGCCGTTGCCCGGGAGCTCCGGCGCGCCCGGTCGCACGGTGGCGCGCGTGTCGTCGCAGTCGGTGGTGTTGGTGGCCTCTCCGGCGTCGAGGCAGTCGAGGTCGGTCGAGATCACCGTCGTGGTCGTGCCGAAGCCGTCGCCATCGGCGTCGGCGCGGCACGAGTCGCCGCCCGTACAGTCCTGGTCCAGGCCGTCGGCCACGATCTCGGTGGCGGCAGGGTTGATGCTCCCCGCCGCGTCGTTGCAGTCGGTGGTGTTGGTGGCCTCTCCGGCGTCGTTGCAGTCGGCGTCGGTGGAGACGACCGTGGTCGAGGTGCCGAACGTGTCCCGATCGACGTCGGACCGACAGATCTCGCCGCCGTCGCAGTTGCTGTCGACTCCATCCGCCACGACCTCGGTGGCGCTCGGGTTCACGGTCGCGACCGCGTCGTTGCAGTCACCGCTCCGCGAAGCCTCGCCGGCGTCGGTGCAGTCGGTGTCCGTGGACGCGATGGTCGTGGTGGTGCCCCAGGTATCCGAGTCCGTGTCCCGGAAACACTGCTCGCTGCCGTCGCAGTTCTGGTCGACGCCGTCCGCCGTGACCTCCGCGACGAGCGGCGAGACCGCAGCGCTGGCGTCGTTGCAGTCGAGGGGATCGCCCGCGACCGCTTCGTTCGCGTCGGTGCAGTCGGTGTCCGCTGCGTTGAACGTGGTCGCGAGGCGGGCGCCGTCGTTGTCCGCGTCGGTGTAGCAGGTCTCGATGCCGTTGCAGTCCTGGTCGACGTTGTCGCCCGCGCTCTCGACCGCGCCCGGCCGGATGGCGGCGCTGGCGTCGTTGCAGTCGAGCGGATCGGCGGCGACAGCCTCGAGCGGGGAGTTGCAGTTGGCGTCCGGTGACAGCGAGGTGGCCGCGGTCCTGGCGCCGTCGTCGTCGGCGTCGACGTAGCAGAGCTCGCGGCTGTCGCAGTTCTGGTCGACGTTGTCGCCCGCGACCTCGGCAGCACCGGGGTTGATCGCCGCGTTCGCGTCGTTGCAGTCGTTCGTGGTGTTGTACCCGTCACCGTCGGAGTCGATCACGCCGTCGCTGCCGTCGCAGTTCTCGTCGACGCCGTTGGCGGGGATCTCGGCGACCCCGGGGTTGACGCCGGCGTTCGTGTCGGCGCAGTCGATGCCCGCGGTCCCGAGGGCCTCGCGGCTGTCCACGCAGTCGGCGTCGGCGGAGGCGAGCGTGGCGGTGACGCGGTAGTCGTCGTTGTCGTCGTCGAGGTAGCAGGTCTCCCCGCCGTCGCAGTTGTTGTCGATGCCGTTGCCCACGACCTCGGAGACGAGCGGCGAGATGGAGGAGTCGCCGTCGTTGCAGTCGGACGGGGTGGAGGCGGGCTCCTCGGTGCCGTCGGTGCAGTCCTGGTCCGCCGATACCACGGTGTTGTTCGATCGGGTGTTGTCGCTGTCGGCGTCGACGTAGCAGGTCTCGGACCCGTTGCAGTCGTCGTCCCGCTGGTTGCCCACGGTCTCGACGTTCCCGACGGCGCGGCCCGCGTCGTTGTCGTCGCAGTCGACGGGGTCGCTGTTCCGGCCTTCGTTGGCGTCGGCGCAGTCGGTGTCCGTCGAGTTCGTCTGGCCGGCGCTCGCGCGGCTGTTGTCGTTGTCGACGTCGGGCCAACACAGCTCTGCGCCGTTGCAGTCCTGATCGACCTCGTCGCCCTTGACCTCGACGGCGCCGGGGAGGATCGCGGCGTTCCCGTCGTTGCAGTCGAGGGCGTCACCCGCGACGCCCTCCGAGGCGTCGTTGCAGTCGGCGTCAGCGCTGAGGAACGTGCCGCTCGTGCGGGCGCCGTCGTTGTCGCTGTCGCCGTAGCAGACCTCGCGGCCGTCGCAGTCCTGGTCGACGTTGTCGCCGGCTCCCTCGGAGGCGCCGGGGAAGATGGTGCCGTTTCCGTCGTTGCAGTCGACGGGATCACCACCCACCGCCTCGAAGGCGTCGTTGCAATCGGCGTCGGCGCTGTTGGTCGTGCTGCCGGTGCGCGCGCCGTCGTTGTCGGCGTCCGCGAAGCAGACCTCTCCTCCGTCGCAGTTCTGGTCGACGTTGTCGCCGACGCCCTCGGGGGCGCCCGGGTAGATCGAGCCGTTGGCGTCGTTGCAGTCGCTCGAGGAGCCCGCCTCCCCGAGGTCGACGCAGTCGAGGTCGCTGCTCCCGGTGGTGGAACCGCCACCGCGCCCGTCGCCGTCCCCGTCGTACCAGCAGGTCTCGCTGCCGTCGCAGTTCTGGTCGACGCCGTCCGCGATCCCTTCACCGGCGGAGGGGTTGACCGACCCGTTGCCGTCGTTGCAGTCACCCGTTCCCCACGCCTCGAAGCTGCCGCTGCAGTCGGGGTCGGGGCTCGCGACGGTGTTCCCGACGCCCCAGTCGTCGTTGTCGGCGTCCTGCCAGCAGAGCTCGGTTCCGTCGCAGTTCTCGTCGTTTCCGTTGGCGATGTACTCGTACGCGCCCGGGTAGACCCAGCCGAGCGAGTCGTTACAGTCGGCAGCGTTGGGAGAGGTGCCCCCAACGCGACACGAGAAGTCGCCGCTGGAGACGATGGATCCGTTTCCGTAGCCGTCGTAGTCGTTGTCCTGGTAGCAGGACTCGAGGCCGTCGCAGTTCTCGTCGTTTCCGTTGGCGACGTACTCGTACGCGCCAGGGTAGACGCTGGAGTCGTAGTCGTTGCAGTCGCCCTGGTAGTCGGCGTACCCGTCGTAGTCGCGGTCGTAGCAGTAGTATCCGCCCCAGTAGCTCCAGTAGCAGAAGGCCTGGGCCGGGCTCGTCAACCACATCGCGAGGAGGAGGGAGGTCATCCGGGTAGGATACCAGCGCGGACCCCGCTTCTCCAAGTCGCTGCGACTTCACGAAACTTCGCACGGCCGTACGGAGCGCTTCGCACGCCGGGGTGAAGCTGGTGGTGTGGACGAGCTCCACGAGGAGGTCCGATGTCCTGGTTCCTGACGATCGTGTTGGCTGCTTCTGCGTCCGAGCCCACCACCCCCGCCGAGGTCGACGCCCGGATCGAGGCGCGCCTCGACGCCGTCGACGCGACCCCCGCGCAGCGGGAGCGGATCGGAGGCCTCGTGGAGGAGCTCCGGGAGAAGAAGGAGGGGTTCCGCGAGGAGGCGAAGGCGTTGCGGACCGAGTTCCGAGAGCTCCTGCTCGCCGAGACCATCGATCGCAAGGCGGTGGAGGCCGTCCGGCGCGACTTCGTAGACCTCTTCGACCGCGCCACCAGCACGGTCACCGGGCAGCTGGTGCAGCTCGCGGAGACGCTGAGCCCGGAGCAGCGCGCCGAGCTCCTGGCCCACGCCCGCTCGAAGTAGGATCGCCCGATGACCTCCCTCCTGCTCGTGGACGACGACGCTCGCCTGGCGGCCATGCTCGTGACCTACCTGGCGGGTCACGGCTTCCGGGTGGAGGTCCGCGGCGACGTGCGGGGGGGGCTGCTCGCCGCGCGCCGACCGGGATGGGACGCTGTCCTGCTCGACGCGGGGCTGCCCGACGGCGACGGCTTCGAGCTGTGCCGCACGATGCGCGGGGAGGGCCTGGTGGTACCGATCGTCATGCTGACCGCGCGGGGCGAGGACACCGATCGCATCCTCGGGCTCGAGCTCGGCGCGGACGACTACCTCCCCAAGCCCTTCAACCCGCGAGAGCTGGTGGCGCGACTCCGCGCCGTGCTCCGTCGCAGCCGGCCCGCGACCGCGCAGGACGTGCTCCGGTACGGCCGGCTGGAGATCGACCGCGGCGCCCGCGTGGCGCGGCGCGACGGCGTGGTGCTCGCCCTCACGGCCCACCAGTTCGACCTGTTGCTCGCGCTGGCCGAACGCCCCGGGCGGGTGCTCACCCGGGAGCAGCTGCACGAGCTCGTGCGCGGCGAAGAGCTCTCCGCGTTCGACCGATCGATCGACGTGCACGTGAGCCGGATCCGGGCGCTGGTGGAGGACGACCCGCGTCACCCCCGCCGCATCCTCACCGCGCGGGGCGCCGGCTACCGGTTCGCGGACGGCCAGGAGTGAGCGTCCGTCGGTTGTACGTGCGGATCTACCTGAGCTTCGTCGTCGTTGCGGCGGTGGCGCTGGTCACGGCGGCAGTGGCGTCCACGGTGGGTGCGGGGACCCGGTCGTTCGCTGATGCGTGGGGCGAGGCGGTGACCCGGTTGTCAGCGCTCGATCCGGGGGCGCCGGACTACCTCGGGGAGGTCCAGGCGCTCGGAGCCGAGCTCGACGCCGACGTGTCGGTGTTCGACCCGAGCGGCGCGCTGCTGGGGGTGGCGGGGCGCCCCCTGCCGCCGGGTCCCGCCGGCCCGTTCCGTGATCGCGGTGGCGTGGCGGTGCGGATCCCGCTCGCGAGCGGGGGGTCGTTCGCGTTCCACCGGCGGGACGGACGGGAGCGCCTGGGGTGGTTCCTGGGCGTGAGCCTGCTGGCGCTCGCGGTCGGGAGCTGGCCGCTCGCCCGGCGGATCACGCGACGGCTCGAGCGGGTCGAAGCGGCGGCGGCCCGGTGGGGCGGCGGTGACCTCGGGGCCCGCGTGGTCGTGGAGGGCGGGGACGAGGTCGCGTCGCTGGCGCGCACCTTCAACGCGGCCGCGGATCGCGTCGAGGACCTGGTCGCTGCCCAGCGGCGGGTGCTGGCGAGCGCCTCCCACGAGCTCCGGTCTCCGCTGGCCCGTGTCCGGCTCGCCCTCGAGCTCGTCGCCGACGCGCACCCGTCCGACGTGCTGACGGGCGCCATCCGAGACGTGGAGGTTCTGGACGACACCGTCGCAGAGCTGCTCACCGCGGGGCGGCTCGTCGCCATGGACCGGCTGGAGGACGCCGAGGAGGTGGACCTGGCCGCGCTGGTGCGCGGCGAGGCGGTCCGGGTGGGCGCGCGGGTCTCCGGGGTGGAGGCAGTGACCGTGCGCGGGAACCCACGCCTGCTGGGCGCGCTCGTCCGCAACCTCCTCGAGAACGCCGTGCGCCACGGGGCGCCGCCGATCGAGGTCGAGCTCACGACCGGAGGGCTCGTGGTCTCGGACGCAGGCGCTGGCGTGCCCGACGCCGAAAAGGACAAGATCTTCGAGCCGTTCTATCGCCCGGCGGGCCACGACGAGGGCCGCGACGGCGGCGTGGGACTCGGCCTGCACCTGTGCGCCCAGATCGCCCGCGTTCACGGCGGGGGGGTCCGCTGCCTCGATCGTCCGGGGGGAGGCTCCCGGTTCGAGGTCACCCTCAGGGCGTGATCCACCCGTCGGAGACGAGCTGCTCGTAGCCCTCTTCGCCGGGCAGCCACCACTCCGAGGCCCGCGGGTCGAGCCCCGACTGCCACAACACCCAGCTCGTCACGAGCGTCGCGATCGCCTGCCCGATCCGCGGCTCGTCGGGGCCGGTGGCGCACAGGCGATCGCAGGACGCCTGGTACGGGTTGTTCCAGTCGCAGTGGTCGGCGCCCGGGATGCCCAGGGTGGTGGCGCCGACGCCGTCGTACAGCGGCAACCCGTTGTTGCGCGAGTTGCAGGCCGAGGGTTCTGCGAACAAGTCGGCGGCGGGCATCGTGAGCCCCGGCGCTGCGCGGACGCCGATGTTGAAGGCGTCGACCATGTCGAGCCCGAGGTGCCCGCCGACGCCGGGGTCTTCGGTGGCGGCGACCATGGCTGCGAGGCCGCCTGCCGAGTAGCCGACGTAGAACGGCGTCTGCCCGGGCGCCTGTTCGGCGGCGAGCGCCACGAGATCGAGGCCGTTCTGGCGGTGGTCGACGTCGAGCGGAGACGCGTGACACATCGTGGGGACCAGCGCGGTGAGGCCCCAGCTCGCGAGGTGCGCGCCCCAGCCTTCCATGTCGTCGCGGCGCCCCGCGAAGCCGTGGGCGACGACGACCACGTGGGTCCCCGGGCCCCCGACAGGGGTGTAGACCGACACGGCCATGCTGCGGCAGCTGGTGCCGGTGCTCGCGAGGTCCTGCGTGTCGACCGTGTACGGACCGGCTGCCCGGAACGTGTCGAGGGGCGGCAACGCGGTCTCGGTGGGGAGCGCGGAGTGGGCCGAGTGGGCGGGCGGCTCGGTGTCGGTGGTGGGCTCCGACGAGTGGGCGGCGACCGCCGAGTGGTCCTGGTCCGGCGTGGACTCCTTCGGTTCGGACTCGTCACCGGTGCAGCCGACCCACCACGTCCACAACATGTGTACCCCCGCGGCCTCGATAACGATCTCAGGGCGCCAGCGTCGCGAGGGCGGCCTTCGCTTTCTTCGCGACGCCCGGGTCCTGGTCGGCAGCCAGCGGATCCAGGAGGGGGTGCCAGTCGAAGCCGTCGGGGGCGCGCGGCGCCATCATCACCGCCGCCTCGAGCGCGGCCGTCCGCACGCGGGGCGAGAGGTGGATGAACCCTTTGCGGAGCTGCTCGGGGCGCTCGGTCCTGCGCCCCAACGCCCCCACGCTCGCGAGGGCCTCGACTTCGGAGAGGGCCGACCCGACCACGAGACCGGACATCAGCAGCCCGAAGTCGCCGCGGCTCTCGTCCGCCCGCCACACGAGCGCGCGGACGGCGTCCAGGCGCACCGCCGGTTCGGTCTCCTCCCGCAGGACGCGGATGAGGAGGCGCACGCTCTCGTCGTCGGTCCGGTTGCGGAGGTTGGCGACCCCCCGCCTGCGCTCGGCTGGATCGGGCGACGCGAGGAACTGGGTCCACTCGGGGACCTCGGCGTTCGGGTTGCGGGGCTGCGCGCCGGGCTGGGGCGCTGCCGGTTCGGGCTCGGGAGCGACCTCGGACGGGGGCTCGACGTCGGCCACCTCCCCGGTGGGCGCGGGGGTGGCGACCGGCTCGGGTGCGGTTCCGGGCGCGACCGGCGCGGTGGTCTGCCCGCCGGTCGGTCGTGGTCCGGGGGGAAGTGGCGCTTCGCCGGGCACCGGGGGTACCACGTCGGGGACCGGGGCGAGCGGGTCGGGGTCGGGGCCCGGCGCGCTCGGCGCTGCGACGATGGTCGGCGCTGGCTGCGGCTCGTCCGCGACGGCCTCGCCCGGTCGGGAGGCCCACCACCAGACGCCGCCGGCGAGGAGCACGGCCAACAACGCG
>JBIKWC010000356.1:0-6996 GCA_044356535.1 Myxococcota bacterium | reverse complement strand
CAACGCCGCACCGACCGCACGACTCGTGCTACCCTCCAACCCATGCCCAGGGAAGCCGGCGATGCAGCGGGACCATGGCGGAGGCCCTTATCCTACCTGTCCCCAACTGGCCCCCCACTTCCCACGCCTCGGACCAGTCGAGACGGAGATTGATCTTGGCTCCCGGCTCTACCGCGCTCGGAAGGACCCAGGAGTGGAGGGAGGCACCCGCGACGGTGCGGACACCGAACGGCACGTCCACGGTCGGGAAGGTGGACCCCCGTGGCTCGCTCGCGACGACCTCCACCTTCCGCGCGGTCGTGACCGAGCCCCCCACCAGGGCCTCGTTCACCTCGGGGATCCACACGTCCACGAGCCGCCCGGCCTCACCGGCTTCCACGGTGAGGATCACGGAGACGTCCCCTTCGTGGGTGACCCCGGTGTCGCGCTTGATCGTCAGGTTCGCTACGCCCCGCAAGGCCCGCCAGGCCGGTGGGCCGTCGAGCGGCGTTCCGCCTACGGCCCGCCACACGCGGCCGCCGTCGATCGGACCGTGGACCCCGAGCACTCCACCCAGTGTGTCGTCCACGAGCCCGGTCGGGTCGACCACCCAGGTGAGCCAGGGACGCACGATGTCGGCCTGGGCGTCGACCGCGGCCACGAGCGGTCGGAGGTCGGTCGGGCCGTGCAGCTCTACGATGGAGCGGGGCGCTCCGGTGCGCCACTGCTCACGGGTCAACATGTGGATGGGGTCGAGTCCGATCTCGGCGAGCAACCTCGTCCGGTGCCGCAGCGCGTCGCGGGCTTCGTCGAGGGCCTGGCGCGGGTGCATGTCGGTGACCAGCACCACCTCGTGGCCGTCCTCCAGGTAGAACACGCTCTTGGGGTCACCGAGCAGGGCCTTGCCCAGTTCGGCTCCGGCGACGAGGTCGGGATCCTTGCCGAGGGCCAGCAGCACGTCACCCGGAACCGTCCACCGGCCGTCGGTGAGCTGGGACCATCCCCACGACTTGGACGCCGTCCGACACGGGGAACGCGATGCCTCTCCGCAGCGAGGCCTGCGCACCTTCACCGAGGTCGACCGTCCCCTCCTCCACCCACCGCCCGGGCTCCTGAACCTCGAGGTCCATCCGTCCCCCGCGCCGCGCCTATCGCGCCCCAGGCCGCGAACACCGCTGCAGGACAAGCAGTTGCTGGATCTCGTCATGCGCCATGAATCATCGTCATGCACGCCGACTGGTATCGTCACGCAGGGACGCCGAGGGTCGAGCGAAGCGGAGTTCGGTTTGACGCCGCGAACGCCGGGGATAGCCGGAGCCGAGACGCAGTCCGGGGACGGCGCCGGCGGAAGTGGGCGGCAAACCGAACAAAGAGCGGAGCTCCCATTGTGATGGTCGAGCGAAGCGGAGTTCGGTTTGACGCCGCGAACGCCGGGGATAGCCGGAGCCGGGACGCAGTCCGGCGACGGCGCCGGCGGAAGTGGGCGGCAAACCGAACAAAGAGCGGAGCTCACACTAGCAGGGTCGAGCGGTGCGTCACCTCTCGGAGGGAGCACCTGCGGAGGACGTGGTCGAGGGGAGGCCGTCGCCGTTCTGGCCGAAGCTTCGCGCGTCGAGCACGTCGGCGACCTCGTCGAACACGGCCGCGCGGTCCGGGTCGTGTGCGGACAGCCAGCGGGCCAGATGGCGAAACCCGCGCGGGTCGTTCGGCCAGAGTCGGACGGCCGCGACGGCCACCCGAATGGCGCGAAGGTCTCCCTTCTCCTGGAGGAGCAGCGCGATTTCGTCCATGGCGTCCGCGACGGCGCTGGGATTGGGTGCGGCCAGGTGGGCTTCCGCGCGGGTCAGCGCGTCGTCCGTCTTCCCCTCGTGGCGGAGGCTCCGCACGTCGGGGACCGCAGTCTCCACGAGGGGCAGCACCCGGCTTCGCCACGCGGGGGGAAGGGCTCCGTACACCGGGCGAAGCAACGGCCGCCGGGCGATCCACAGGAGGAACCACGGCAAGCTCCACCAGTTCATCACCAAGACCATGAGCCGCATGCTGTGGCGCAGCGCGAAAACCTGGAGTGCGAGCCCGAGCAGACCAAACAGAGTGAAGGCGGCGATGGGCCACCGGCGGCCCGGTTGGCGCAAACCCGTGACCAGGCCGAACACCAACACGGCTACGCCCATCCCGCCGAAGAAGGCTTCCACAGAGAACCAATCCAGGAGGACCGCCGCATACGCCAGGACGAAGGCGACGAAGAAACCCGCCACCAGCGCCCACGACACGGTCCCGGGTCGGCCGGCGATCGACCGCACCGCGGCGACCTCGGCTCGTTCCCGGCGACGCCGAGGTTCCAACTTGAACAGATAGAGTGTGGTGGCACCCGTGAGAACGAAGGTGGTCACCAGGCCCGCCCACGCGACCGAGCGAAACGGGGTGCGCACCAGGAGGACTGTGAACAACAGCTGGCCGGCGACCTGGGCCACCAGGATCCCCACCCACCGGATCCCCAAGCCGAAGCTGGTGGCGACATGGGCGCGGCCCAGCTCGCGCCACTCCTCGGTCGTCCTGGGCGGCCCGTCGATCTCTGGGAGGGTGTGACCCGGGAGTGCCGAAGGGAGGCGCATCGGGGAACTCTACCACCCGCTCTGGAGCGCGCTCACCCGACCAGAGCGCCGATCAGGCGAGGGAGGGAGCGCCGACTCCTTCCACCCTTCGGACAGGAGCGTGGCGACGCGCGTGCGCACCACCTCCTCGACCTTCTCGGCCGTCGCCAAGGTGCCCACCTCGACCGTGCCGGTCTCGCCAGGGTACCCGGCGCGCACGTAGAACGTGTTGTCCATCCACTGGATCTCGACGAACCGCCGACCCTTGGGTTCGTCGCGCACCAGGTACCGGGTCCCGCGCATCCCCCCTCCGCGGCACAGTGTACGCCCGGTCGGGACGGTCAGGGATACCGGAGGAAGGGTCGCCGAGCTTCTTCCCACACAACCTCGTCCTGGCGCAGTCGCGACTCGCGGTCTTCGACGCTCGCACCCGGCGCGTCGACCCACTCCCGAAGGAGCGGACCCCCGTCGATCACGTCGATGGCGAGGTGCCCGCTCGTGTATTCGTAAGGGAAATCCCGCCACAACGGATAATCGGGGTGTTGCAGGCGGACGGCCTTCAGGAACAGGGAGACCAGGCGGTACGGGCGGAACCGGTCGTGGTCGTAGCTCGAACCGTCCGTGTGGAACTGAACCCCCACACACAGGTGACCCTGGTGCTTGTGGAACGTGGGCTCGAGCGCGGACGGCCGGATCCAGACCCCCTCGGTCCACTGCGGCGCCAGGTCGCGCATGCGGGCGACGATCGCGTCTCGATCGAGGTCTCGCGCCCAGACACCCTCGAGTGGCACCGTGGTACCCCGACCTTCGGACAGGGTGCACCCCTCGAGGAGCACGGTCCCGGGGAAACAGCGGGCCATGTTGAGACTGGACGCGTTGGGGCTGGGGTTGACCCAGGCGCGTCCCGCCGGCCAACCGAACCCCGACGGCTCCCCGCTGTCCCACCCTTGCATCTCCACGACCTTCCAGTCGAGCTCGAGGTGGAGGTGGTGGACGAACCACCCCGCCGCCTCCCCGAGGGTCAGTCCGTGCCGCATCGGGAGCGGCCCGGCGCCCACGAAGCTCTCGTAGCCCGGCAAGAGCAGCGTCCCCTCGACCGGACGACCCACCGGATTGGGTCGATCGAGGATCCACACGCTCTTGCCGTGGTGTGCGGCCGCTTCGAGCACGTACCGGAGCGTGGTCAGGAACGTGTAGATCCGAGTGCCGATGTCCTGCAGGTCGACGAGCAGCACGTCGAACGTGCCCATCATGGCGGCGGTGGGGCGGCGGACCTGCCCGTACAACGAGAAGACCGGGATCTTCAGGTGCGGGTCGAAGGCGTCGTCGGTCTCGACCATGTTGTCCTGCTTGTCCCCCCGAAAGCCGTGCTGCGGTCCGAACACCGCCGACAACCGGAGGTCTGGCAGGCGGGCCAGCGCGTCGACGGTGTGCTCCTCGGCCGAGGTCACCGACGCCGGGTGAGCACCGTGTTCCACGGGGCGCTCGAGGCGCCGGCAGACGGGGTGGACCAGGACTGCGACGGGCAGGAGTCCTGCTTCGTCGACGACGACGGCGACGGGGTCGGCGTGGTGGCGTTCCGATCCTCCCCGTCGCTGTCCTGCGCGGAGGCGGGGATCGCGACGGCGGTGGGCGACTGCGACGACGCGGCGGCGACCACCTACCCCGGGGCGGTCGAGGTCTGCGACGGGCTCGACAACGACTGCGGGGGGGTGGCCGACGACGGGCTGCCGACCTCGGTGTTCTGCCGAGACGGCGACGGCGACGGGTTCGGGGACGGGGCCGACCCCCGGCTCGCCTGCCTCCCGATCCCGCCGTACGTCGTGTCGTGCAACGACTGCGACGACGACCCGGCCGTCCACCCGGGAGCTCGGGAGCGGGCGGGCGACGCGATCGACCAGGACTGCAACGGTCAAGACATCGTCCTGACGGGCCAGGACCTCGACGGCGACGGCTACTGCAACGGGAGCCTCGCCTGCGAGGACCCGCGCGACCTCCCGCTGGACTGCGACGACTCCGACCCGGGGACCCGCCCCGGAGCCCGGGAGGACTGCGGCCCCGCCGACCGCGACTGCGACGGGGACCCCTACGGCGCGCGCCTCGACGCGGACGGCGACGGGTTTCCCTCCTGCGACGACTGCCCGCTCGTCGCGGCCTGTGACTGCGACGACGCCTCGGTCCTCGCGCGCCCGCTCGGGTCGATCGACCCTTGCGACGGGCTGGACAACGACTGCGACGGCGCGGTGGACGAAGACACCCTCCGAGACGGCGACGGCGACGGGTACGGCGTCGGCCTGTGCCCGACGGGGCTATTGGACTGTGACGACACCGACCCGACCATCCACCCGGGCGCGACCGAGGACCGGGGGGAGGTGCCCTGCGTCGACCGCGACTGCGACGGGGCGTGCGAGGAGGACCCGCTGCTCCAGGACGACGACGGCGACGGGTACTGCGAGAGCGGGCCCGCGATCGCGGGGACGAGCTTCTGCGACGGCTCGCCCGGCCCGGCCGACTGCGACGACGCCGACCCGACCGCCTTCCCGCGGGACCCGTCGTTCGACCTGGATCTGTCGGACGGGGTGGACAACGACTGCGACGGCGGAGTGGACGAGGACGCGGGCCTCGTCGACCTCGACCGGGACGGATCCTCCACCCGCGACGACTGCGACGACGGGCGCGCCGACGTGTTCCCCGGCGCCATCGAGCGCTGCGACGGTGTCGACGACGACTGCGACGGGGTGTTGCTGCCGACCGAGGTGGACCTCGACGGCCCACCGGGCCAGCGTCAACGCCGCACCGACCGCACGACTCGTGCTACCCTCCAACCCATGCCCAGGGAAGCCGGCGATGCAGCGGGACCATGGCGGAGGCCCTTATCCTACCTGTCCCCCGCGCGCGCTTGGGACCCTTCACGCCTACGACGAAGCGCTCCTCGGCCGGCTGCTCGCGCTCCGCGAACAAGCCCGCCAGGTCCTTGAGGCGCGCACCGCTCTGCGAGCCCTGGTTGTCGACGTCCCGGTTCGGGAGACGTCGTGGCGTGCGAGCGCGCGGAGGAAGGTCGAGCTCCTCCTCAGCGTCAACGCGCCGGAGGTGATCGTCGAGCCGGTTCGTGTATGTGCGGAGCCACGAGCGGCTGCGCTCGCAGCCCTCGAGGCCGGGCTACCGACCGACGCCCACTTGCTGAGCCTAGCGGAGGTCGCGCGTCTCGCGTTCGTCGAGGCGCCCGCCAAGCTGGTGCTCGCCATCGACCCCTCGCGGCGGCATGTCGGCGGAACACGCCCGCCCGTCGTGGGCAAGTATGCACTTGCCGACCTCGAGACAGGCCCCTTCTCCCCGAATACCTTCCACCTCGCTAGCGACGCCGGGGATCTCGCGACCTTCTTCGCTTCCGTTCCATCTCATCCAGCGCCGCCGCTGGACCAGGTCCTGCCGCTCGTCGCAACGGGCGACGCGACCCACGTGTCGTGGGTGTACGCATCGTTCGTCGCCAACCTCGCGGCGGCTGCCCGCCAGCTCGCTCGGTACTACTCCCGGTGCGCCAAGGCCGGGCTGTCGACCTGGGTGGAGGTCGAAGAAGACGCGCCCGACGATCCTCTTTGAGGCCGCTCAAAGTCGCAAAGGGGACCGAGCTATCACGCTACTCGCAGGCAGACTTGAATGCGGTAGCGCGCCAGCTCAATGAACGGCCTCGAAAGACTCTTGGATTCACGACGCCGGCGAGTACGCTCGCGGCGGAGTTGCGCTGACTGGTTGAACTCGCCGCAGCTTTTTTTAATATCTCACGGTCCATCCGGAGCGCCTCGTTCTCTCGGAGTAGCTGGTTCTCCCGCTTGAGCCGCACGAGTTCGCTCTCTTCGCTCCCGGACTCTGCGGCCTCGTCCAACGGCACCTTCTTCGTCCCGGCCTTCTGCTTCTTCGCCATCTCGTCCTTCTTGTACCAATCACGAAGGGTCCAAGAGTTTACCCCAAGCGCATCTGCCAGAGCGCGGAAGCTTCGATCGCCACTCCGGATAAGGTTGAGGGCATCGGCCCTAAACTCGTCACTATATTTCGATTGTCGAACACGCATCGGATCCTCCGAAGACGTGTCAACGAAAGCGAGGGAGGCTCAGGCGCGGCTGCGACATTGGGGCGTGCGATAAACCATCGCCGGGCGAAATGTCGCTTCGAACGTCGTCGAGCACCGGGCAGCGATGGGTGTGCGTCGACGATGCCGCGGCTCCTGTGCGATTCCGGGCGGCCGTCTGGTCCATCCGACGTTGGACGCGGCGGCGCGACGCTGGAAGGGGGTGCATCCGGGAGGCGTGACGTTCCAGGCGGAAGTTCGCGGCGGGAGGACGTCCGGAGGGGAGCGGCCGCGAGTACGCCAGAGGGATGTCCGCGTACGTCCCGGCCGCGCGAGGGGAGGACCTGCTGTACCAGGTGC
>JBIKWC010000355.1:0-6997 GCA_044356535.1 Myxococcota bacterium | reverse complement strand
GTGTTCGGGACAGGGCCCGCGGTCGACGAGATCCGCTTCGGGAGCCACGTCCTCGACGGCCTGTTCCCGCCCCCCGTACCGACGACCTGCGTCTTCTCCCCCGACGATCCGATGGTGGTCCCAGCGGACAGCGCCGCGCCGGAAGCCGTCCCGCAGGGGGCCAGGGGGAGCACCCAGGTGCACATCGACAGCGGCGGACACCTCGATCTCCTCGTCTCGGCGCGCGTCTTCCGCGCGGTGATGACCGCGCTCGACGCCCCCGGGCCCACCACCGGGGAGGTGCGGTTGCCCGCGCCGCCCGCCGCGGACACCCCGTCGTGAAGCCCCTCTTCGAGTACCCCCTCGTCGTGGTGCTCGGGAAAGGCGGCGTCGGCCGGACCACGGTGGCGGCCGCGCTGGGCATCGCGGGCAGCGACCGCGGCGTGTCGACGTGTGTGGCCGAGCTCGGGGAGCGCGCGGTGGCCGAGGCGCTGCAGCTCGACGGCCGCTCGTTCGCGTTCCGCGACACCCCGTGGGGGCCGGTCACCTGGTCGCTGACGGTGCCGGAGTGCCTCGACGACTTCGGCAAGCGCAAGCTCCACCTGCCGTTCGTGGCCCGCGGGCTCCTGCAGAACCGCGCGGTGTCGCTCTTCGTCGACGCCGTCCCGGGCCTCCACGACCTGCTGCTCCTGGGCAAGCTCGAGAACCTGCTGCGCGAGCCCAAGGCCGGCGATCCGCGCTTCGACACGCTGATCCTCGACGCCCCCGCCACCGGGCACGGCCTCACGCTGCTCCAGGCGCCGCGCGCCATGACGGACATCGCGCGGAGCGGCCCGTTCCACGACCTCGCGGCCCGGATCGGCGACCTCACCGACGACCCCCGCTCCACCTGCCTCGTCCTGGTGACCCTCCCCGAGGAGCTGCCGGTCTCCGAGACGATCGAGCTGGCGCACGCGATCGCGGCCCAGGGCCAGCGGGTCCACACGATCGTCGTGAACCGCACCGACCCGTTCGACCTCCCCGATCCACCGGGGCTCCTGCTGGTCCGCGAGGTCCTGGCGACGCTGCCCGGCGCCGCCGCCCTCGAGGAGCTGGTGGAGGCCCGCCAGGCCCGCAGCGTGCGCCAACACGACGCGGTCCGGCAGCTCGCGGAGGCCCTCCCCGGCACCCGCATCGTGACCGCGCCGCGGGTGTCGCCGGTGGAGCGCGCCCGCAAGCTGGCGGCGGCCCTGGTGGGGGTGGTCGAGTGAGCCCGAAGATCTCGATCTGCTGCGGCGTGGGCGGCACGGGCAAGACGACGACGGCGGCGGCGCTGGCGGTCGCGGCGGCCACGGCGGGCGAGCGCGTGGTGGTGCTCACGATCGACCCGGCCCGGCGGCTGGCGGACGCGCTGGGGGTGGGCGAGCTCACCAACCGGCCCACCCCGGTCACGCTCGAGGGCGCCTCGGGGACGCTGCACGCCGCGATGCTCGACCGCAAGGGCACCTGGGACGAGGTGATCCGCCGGCACGCGACGCCCGAGGTGGCGGACCGCCTGTTCGCGAACCGGTACTACCGCGCGGTGAGCACGCGCCTGTCGGGCTCGCAGGAGTACATGGCGGTCGAGAAGCTGTACGACCTGGTGACCCAGGGCCACTGGGACCACCTGGTGGTGGACACGCCCCCGGCGCAGCACGTCCTCGAGTTCTTCCAGGCGCCGGAGCGGGTGCAGGGCATCCTGGACCAGTCGATGTTGCGCCTGCTGCTGGAGCCGGGGTCGGGCGTGCGGGGCGTGGCGGCGCGCGGCGCCCTGGCGGTGGTGGAGTCGCTGGCCGGAGACCGCGTGATGGGCGAGATCCGCGAGTTTTTCACGCTGATCGGGGGCCTGTCGGCGGGGTTCCGCGAGCGCAGCGCCGCGGTGGCCGAGCTCCTGCGCTCCCCACAGACCGGGTACTGGCTGGTCACCGACGCCGAGGCCCCGGAGCGCAACGACCTGCTGGGGTTCCTGGGCGAGCTGCGCGAGCGCGGGATGTCGTTCCGCGGCTTCCTGGTCAACCGGGTGCGCCCGGAGGTGGTGGGGCCCTTCCCGGACCCGGAGGCGCTGCGCGAGGCGTTCACGGGTCACCCGGGCGGCGTGGAGGCGGCGGCGTTCCTGACGGCGTTGCCGGAGCAGGAGCTCCTGCGGGCGCGCGCCCACCGCAAGGCGCTGAAGGACCTGGCCCGCGCCGGCGCCGCGGAGGCCTGGGCGATCCCGGAGCTGCCGGGTGGGGTGCGCTCGCTGGCGGGCCTGCGTGCCCTGGCGCCGCACCTGCCCCCGAACCCGCCCGCCGCGTAGCCCGTCGCCGACCGACGTCCGTCGGGCAGGCCATGGAGGAACGCCCCGGATCGCTGGTCCCGCCGCGTGCAATGGGGGCCAGGAGGCCTCATGGCGACCTGGCAGCACCAGCAGCAGTGGGCGAGCGACGTCACCGCGACCACGACCGGGAGCGCGCCGCTCGTGGACTACGGGTCGAACAGCGCTCGCGCGTCCGGCTTGTCCGAGCAGGGCGTGATGCGCGACCTCGTCGACGGAGAGGGTCCCGCCTGGTCCCGCGAGCCCGCCGAGAACGGGTGGGGCACGGGTGGCTCCCAGAGCGTGCTGCAGCCCGGCGGCCCCGTGTCCGAGATGGACCGCCAGCTCGCGTGGCAGAACCCGAACGCGGAGGCCTGGAAGGAGGCGCACGACGCGGCCGGCCCGATCGCGGCGGACCTGCCCCAGCCGGCGGTCGATCAGCTCGGAACGGTGGACTACTACGTGTTCCGGGCCCACGACTTCGCCCGCCGGCACCCCGAGCTCCCCGCGCCCGACTACTACCTCGAGTACGGGAAGAAGTACTGCTGGCGGTTCTCGGAGGAGCTCTTCCCGCAGCTCTCCGACGCAGGCAAGGTCTGGTGCATCAAGACCCGGATGAACCTGCAGCTCGCGATCGAGTCGCGCCTCCTGGCCGGCCCGGCTGCGTTCGATGCCCTCGAGTCGAAGCCCGGCGCGCTGCGTGCCTACGCGTTCGACACCCACCCCCAGGCCTACCTGGACGCGGGGCTCGCGGACCTGCCGATCGCCGACCTCGTCCGGATCTCGCTGACGCCGGACATGGAGGACCTGGCGACGATGGCCGGCGCCATCCAGGCGGCGCGGGCCGGCCTCGGGGTGGCGAAGGAGTGGTGGCACGACCTCGAGGAGGACGAGGGCACCGGGACCGAAGCCCAGGTCGCCTGACGGATGCTGGCGCCGGGCATGGCAGACTCTCCGCCATGTCCCCTCCCCGCTGGTTCCTCGCAGCTTCGGCGCTCGCCTCCACCGAAGCGTTCGCGTGTTCCTGCGCGCTGGGGCTCGACGAGGCCCTCCCCGGAGACGGCGCAACCGGCGTCGCCCTCGACGCGCACCCGTTCCTCCTCTTCAGCGAGCAGCCTGGGGTGGTCTCCCTGCGCGACGCCGAGACGGGCGACGAGGTACCGAGCGCCCTGGAGCGGCTCACCCAGGGGGACCAGGTCGTCGTGCGGCTCGTCCCGGAGGCTCCCCTCGAACCCCTCCGCGCCTACGTGCTCGACGGTGACGCAGGCTACGGCCTCGCAGGGTTCCCGATCACCTTCACGACGGGCGAGGCGGCCGACCTCGACGGGCCCGAGGCGATCGCGGTGCGCGACCTGGACCCGGCCGGCATCCGCGGCGACGAGGGGAAGTGCGGCGACACGCTGTATCTGATCGCGAAGCTCGGACGTGCGCCCGCCGACACGTTCTACGAGACGCAGGTCGCGTGGGCGGAGGACTTCTCGGAGCCCGCCACGGTGAGCGGCGGGAGCGGGGAGCGGGCCACGCAGATCCTCGGGCGGAGCGGGTGCTGGGACTCGGTGCCGGAGCTCGAGCGCGGGGACGAGGTCTGGGTGCGCGCTCGGGCGGTGGATCTGTCGGGGCACGCGGGTCCCTGGAGCGCCGCGGTGCACGTGCCAGCGGTCCGGGTGGAGGGCGCGTGTGGGTGCGCGTCCGGACCCGGCGGCTCCGCCTTCGCGGTCTGCGCGGCGCTGGTCGGGCTGACGCGGCGGCGCGCCCGGGCGTGACGGCGGGGCGGGTTCGGTACCATCCCGGCGCCCGCGGATCCGCCCCGGAAGAGGAGCTACGTACATGCCCATCGAACCCAAGCGGCGGCTCGGCCGCTCCGACGTGATGATCTCCACCATCGGCCTCGGCTGCATGGGGATGTCGGACTTCTACGGCGCCGCCGACGACGCTCGCAGCGTCGCCCTCCTCCACCACGCCCTCGATCAGGGCATGAACTTCTTCGATACCGCCGACATGTACGGGCCCCACACCAACGAGGTCCTGGTGGGCAAGGCGCTCGCCGGGCGGCGCGCCGAGGCCGTGATCGCCACCAAGTTCGGCGTGATGCGGACCCCGACCGGCGGGTGGCTCGGGATCAACGGCCGCCCCGACTACGTCCGCGCCTCGTGTGACGCGAGCCTGGCGCGCCTGGGCGTCGAGACGATCGACCTGTACTACCAGCACCGCGTGGACCCGGCGACGCCCATCGAAGACACCGTCGGGGCCATGGCGGAGCTCGTCACCTCCGGGAAGGTCCGGTTCCTGGGGCTGTCCGAGGCCGACCCGGACACCATCCGGCGGGCCCACGCCGTCCACCCCATCAGCGCGGTCCAGACGGAGCTGTCGTTGTGGTCGCGCGAGGTGGAGCGCGAAGTCCTCGGCACCTGCGCCGAGCTGGGGATCACGTTCGTCGCCTACTCTCCGCTCGGGCGCGGCTTCCTCACGGGCGAGATCCGGAGCCCCGCCGACTTCGCGGCCGACGACTTCCGCCGCAACAACCCCCGCTTCCAGGGCGAGAACTTCGACCGCAACCTGAAGCTGGTCGACAGCGTCCGGGCGATGGCCGCGGACAAGGGCGTCACGGCGGCCCAGCTGGCCCTCGCCTGGGTGTTGGGGCGCGGGGACCACGTGGTGGCCATCCCCGGCACCACGCGGCAGGCCCGCTTCGACGAGAACCAGGGCGCCCGCCAGGTGACGTTGACCGCCGCGGACCTGGCGCTGCTGGACGACCTTCTCCCGCTCGGGGCCGCTGCCGGCACCCGGTACTGACTCCGCCCCGCGCCCGGATTGATCCGGTCGCCATGCGGCTTCGCCGCGCGGCTGGAGCAACCGGGTTCGCCGATCGTTCTCGACATCCCGTGCTTCGCGGGCTTTCGTCGCCTGTCAGTTCGTCATCTGGTCGGCGTCGGAATGCCGGCGCCGTTGGACACCGTCGCCACCGCCAGCCATCGACCTCGACCTCGACGTCGATGGGAGCGACCTCGAGATCGACCTCGACCTCGAGTTCGACATCGACCTCGAGTTCGAGTTCGACCTCGGACCTCGACCTCGAGTTCGACATCGGCCTCGGCCTCGACCGCCGGCTCAACTCCTGCGCGGGGCGCAGTGAGCGTGTCGGCCGGCGCTTTCGCCCTCCACGATCGAGCCCCTCACCCCCGCCCTCTCCCCGCGAGCGGGGAGAGGGGGTAACCCCAGGGGTCTTCGCTCCAGGGCGGAGCCGGAGGCCGATCCCGGAGGAACGGTGGGGGGGAGGCTCCGTCCTGCCCCCTCTCCCCCTCCGGGGGAGAGGGTCGGGGTGAGGGGGCCAGGTCAGCTCGGCCCCGGACGCAACGGGCTCACCGCCACTCCACCCCGGGGAACACACCGGGCACCGGCACCTCCCCGGTGCCGGCGACGTTGTCCACGAACGCGTCGATGACCCGCTGCGCGTCCCGGCGGAGCTCCGGGATCGGCCGGGAGGGCGCTGGCTCCTTGCCGAGCTCGCCCGCCGAGGGGTCGTCGGTCCAGGCGTAGTGGGTCATCCCGTCGATCACGCCGGACAGGGCGTCGTAGCCCTGCAGCCCGTCGGCGACCTCGGCGGGTGTGGCGGAGCCGTCCCGCGAGCCCACCAGCGACAACAGCGGGCGGCCCTCCCCCGGCGCCGCGTCCGCCGTCGGCCAGGCGGCGAGCAGCACCGCCGCGTCCACGTCCTCGTCGCCGAGGAACCAGTTGCCCGCCACCACGCCGCCCAGGGAGTGGCCGGCGACCACCACTGGGCCCCCGGTGTACAGGCCCGCGAGCGCACCGCCGGCCGACACCTGCTCGAGCGCGTCCACCGCCACCTGCGGCTGCCCGGGCTTCAGGATCGCGAGGCGGAGCGGCGGGCGCGGCAACACCACCGCGTAGCCGCGGGTCGCCAGGTGCCCCGCCAGCCACAGGTACCGGTCCGCGTCCACGAAGCCACCCGGCACGAACACCACGGCGGGCGCGTCATCCACCGCGAGCCCACCCGCCTCGTCGGAGGGGTACACGAGCTCGACCGTGACCACCTCGTCGACCCGGGCCGCCGCGCGCACCGTCTCCCGCGTGGCGCCGAACGGACCGTCGGCCCCGTCGAGGCCGTCGCGCCCTGCGTCTGCGGCCACCAGCAGCTCCGGCGCGGCCGAACACGCCAACAACCACATGGGTGACCTCCCGCACGCCCGTATCCACCGGACCGGAGGTCAGCGGCCCGCGAGCACGCGGAGCAGCGCGTAGACCTCCGCCGCCGCCTCGTCGCGGTCGAGCATCCAGCCCACCTCCACGTCGTCGAGGGCGCCGAACCGGGCCAGCGCGTCGGCGATGGGCGGCAACCGCGCGCGGACGGCCCGCACCCTCGGCGCGGCGGCGGCCATCCGGGCGCGATCCGCGGGGTCCGGCAACATCATCTCGAGCGCCGCGGGCCCGGCCCACGCCTCCGAGAACACCACCAGCGCCGCCGCGCGCGCCGCTCGTTCGCCGTCGGGGAGCGCGGCGTCTGCGCGGGGATCGACGAGCACGCGCCCGACCGTCTGCAGGTCGAGGTCGAGGGCCACCCCCCGCGGCGGCAACCCCAGCGCCCGCCGCACCACCTCGACGGCGACCTGCGCGGTGGCCTCCTCGCGCTCGCGCGGAGTGGGGGGCTCGGTCTGGGAGGCGGCGGCCTCGACGGCGATCGCCGCCGCG
>JBIKWC010000354.1:0-7004 GCA_044356535.1 Myxococcota bacterium | reverse complement strand
GGGCCTGCACCCCGGGCTCGCGACCCTCAGGTTTGCGAGGCGCGTGCCGACGGGTAAGATGCGACGACGTCGAGGCATGAATGAACCGGATCGGTGTTGCTGGTGTGTTGCTGATGGTGGCCTGCGCGAAGGGCGGCGGGTCCACGGGTGCGAGCACGGAGTCGGGCCCACCTCCCATCACGGAGCGGACGACCGAGGCAGGCCTGGTCGAAGCCTCGATCGATCTCGACGGCGACGGCAAGCCGGAGATCCGGAACTTCTACCGTGTGCGCGCCGACGCGCCGCGGCTGCTGGTCCGCAAGGAAGTGGACATGAACCGCGACGGGAAGATGGACGTGGTCTCCGTCTTCGACGACAGCGGCGTGCTCGATCGCGAGGAGATGGACTCCGACTACGACGGGTTCTTCGACTGGACGGACCACTACCAGAAGGGCGACCGCGTGATGTCCGAGTACGACTCCGACAACGACGGCAAGCCGAACGTCTTCAAGTACTTCATGCGCGGCGAGGACGGCACCGTGCGCCTCGACCGGAAGGAGCGCGACGAAGACGGCGACGGCAAGATCGACGTCTGGGAGCGCTTCGACGCCACCGGCGCCGTGATCCGGATGGGCCGCGACACCGACGGCGACGGCAAGGTCGACATCCGGGAAGAGTGAGCCGAGGGGCCCCCCGGCTCAGTTCCCTCCGACCCCGGTGCGGGCGATGCGAGCCCGGAGCGCGGCGATGCGGGTCCGGAGCTCGGTGACGCGCCCGAGGGCTTCTTCGACGCGAACGACATCGGCGCCCGGCGCTGCCTGCGGTCCACCCACGTCGCCGAGGCCTTCGAGCAACAGCTTGCGGGCGCCGGCGATGGTGAAGCCTTCGTCGTGCAGCAGGCGGCGGATCCGGAGGAACCGAGCGATGTCCTTGCGCCGGTACATGCGCTGCCCGGCCGTGGAGCGCTGGGGGCGGATCTTGAACTCCGTCTCCCAGTACCGCAGGACGTGTGGCTCGACGCCCACGAGCTCGGCGGCCTCGCCGATCCGGAAGAACAGCTTGTCAGGGAGCGCGGCCTCGTCGTCGACCTCGACCGGGACCATGGTCGGCGAGGTGAGCGTGAGCTGCTGCGGTGTGTCTTCGTCGTTCATCGGGAACCCATCCTCACTCGGCGACATCGATCTCCGCCAGCGAGTCCTTCTCCCACAACACCACCGTGAACCGATCGGTGCGGCTTTCGTCGTCGGCGCCGAGGGACTGCAGCGTCAAAGCCCAGGCCCCGGGATCCGCGGAGTCCCGCAGGAGCTCGAACTCGCCTTCTCCGCGGGAGTCCGCCTCACCGTCGTCATCGAGGTCCTTGACGGCCTCGGTGTCGACCACGACGGTCACGCGGCCCACGATCTCCTCGAAGTCGTCGAGCACGTCGACGGCGAGGAGGTGCTCGGTGCCCACCGGCGCGGACCCCGGCGAGACGAGGGCCTCACCGACGACGGTCCGACCGAGGTTGGACAGCAGCTCGAGGGTGGTGTCCTCCCCCTCCGGAGACCCAGCGGGGAGCACCTCGACCTTGATCGTCTGGTCGGGGGCGTTGAACTCCACCCACACGACCTTGCCCTTGTTGTCGCACGCCACGGCGCCGAGGGCGAACACGCCCAGCAAGACCCGTCCGCACCGGGCCACCCACCACGGGGAGGGCGCCGACTGCGGACCCGGCGCTGACGTACGCACCCGGGGCTAGCCGAGCGCGGACTTCGCGCGAGCGACGACCGCCTCGAACGCGGAGGGCTCGCGAACCGCGAGATCGGCCAACATCTTGCGGTTGACCTCGACCCCGGCCTGCTTGAGGCCGAAGATCAGCCGGGAGTAGGACAGGCCATGGATGCGGGCCGCGGCGTTGATGCGCTGGTTCCAGAGCACCCGGAACTGCCGCTTGCGCTGCTTGCGGCCGATGAACTCGCGCTTCTCGGCCTTCATCCGGGCTTCGATGGCCTGGCGGAGGCGGCGGCGGCCGAGGAAGAAGCCACGTACGCGGCGGAACAGGTTCTTCTTGCGGGTCTTGCGGATCTGTGAGCGCTTGATGCGGGCCATGGTGGCACTCTCCTCTTGTACCGCTTCCCTCGTCCGGCTCTCGCCGATCGGGTGACGGTGGGTGGAAGCCCGGAGACCGGGCTCGGAACGATTGTCGAAACTCGATCACCGACCCGCGCGAACGCGGGCCGAGCTCATTCGCCGCGGAGCATCCGCACGACGCGCTCGTGATCCGTGTCGTCGACGATCCCGGTGGCCCGGAGATCGCGCTTCACGCGCTTCGTCTTCGCAGACAGGTTGTGGCGCATCCCGGCCCGCTTGAACTTGACGGCGCCGGACCCCGTGAGCTTGAACCGCTTGGCGGCGCCCCGGTGGGACTTCATCTTCGGCATGACCAACTCCTCGAACCCAGGGCGGGTAACGTGTGGCTCCGAGGGGAGCCAGTCGAGGACGCTGCGGGAACGTCCCGCGCGCCCACTGGGCGATCCTCCCGAGAGACCTGCTCAGGTCTCTGCGGGAACTTCCTCGACGGCGGGCGCGTCGGAGGGGGCCTCCTCCCCGGTCGCGTCGTCGTCATCGTCATCATCGTCGTCGTCGTCGTCGTCGAGGGAGTCGTCCTCGAGGAGCTCGTCGTCCTCTTCGTCCTCCGCACCCGACCTGCGGGGACGGATGCCGCCGACCTTGATCGGGGCGAGGATCATGAACATGGAGCGGTTGTCCATGCGCGGGTGGGCCTCGATCAGCCCGAGATCCTCACACTCCTTCGCCATGCGCAGACACTGCTGCGAGCCGATGTCCCGGTGAGCGAGCTCGCGACCGCGGAACCGGATCGTGATCTTGACCTTGTTGCCTTCCTCGAGGAAGCGCCGAGCGTGGCGCACCTTGACGGCGATGTCGTGCTCGTCCGTCTTCGGGCGGAGCTTGACCTCCTTGATCTGGACCTGGATCTGGTTCTTGCGGGCCTGCGCTTCCTTCTTCTTCCGCTCGTACTTGAGCTTTCCGAAGTCCTGGATGCGGCAGACAGGCGGGCGCGCTTCGGGGGCGACCTCGATCAGATCGAGCCCGCGCTCCTCGGCGAGACGCACGGCGTCCTCGGTGAGGAACTCTCCGAGCTTCTTGCCTTCCTCGTCGATGACCAGGACCCGTGGAACACGGATGCGGAAGTTGACGCGGGGCTCGTTCTTGTCGGGCTCCGGCTGGACGCGACGGCGGGGTGTCCTACGCAATGTGGGTGCTGCTCCAGGTGTGGGCCAGTAGGGTACCCGAGGCACCGGCCCGCCAACGCGGTGGAGTGCGGAGGAGCGCGACGAGGGCTCGGGGAGGCGATCCTACGCGAGGTCGCCGAATCTGCGTATGAAAATGGTAGGCACGCGCGGATTTGAACCGCGGACCCCCGCCGTGTCAGGGCGGTGCTCTCCCACTGAGCTACGTGCCTGCGACCCACCCGGGCTATCGCTCGGGTCCGAACGTGTCAAACAACGCGGCGCAGACCGCGCGACCGATGGCCTCCCAAGCCTCGATGGGCGCGACACGGATCCCGATCTCCCGCTCCACGGAGGTGACCCCGGCGTCGGTGACGCCACACGGCACGAACCGGGTGAACGGCTCGAGGTCCGGACACAGGTTGAGCGCGAAGCCGTGCATCGAGACCCCGCGGCGGAAGTGCATCCCCACCGCGCAGATCTTGTCGTCGCCCACCCACACCCCAGGGAACCCCTCCCGGGGCCCGGCCGTGATCCCCTGCCCGGCGAGCCAGGCCGCCACTCCCCGCTCCACGGCGGTGACGGTGGAGCGGACACCACCTCCGCGGGCGCCGACGTTCACGAGCAGGTACCCGACCAGCTGCCCGGGGCCGTGCCAGGTGGCGAGCCCACCGCGCTCGGTCGCGATCACCTCGCACCCGAGGGCCGATGGATCGAGCCCCTCCACCCGGCGGCGTCCGGTGGTGACGACCGGCTCGTGCTCGAGGAGCCACACCTCCTCTGGCGCGTGGCCCGCGAGGATGGCCGCGCGATGGGCGAGCTGCTCGTCGCGGGCGGCTGCGTACCCCATGCGCCCGCGCCACCGGAGCCGCAGCGCCGCCTGAGACTCGCGCACGACGGCGATCACGGCGGGTCGACGACCACGACGACCGGGCCCCGCCCGAGGAGAGATTCCGCGAGCTCCGCCACGCGCGCGGCGCCCTCAGCGTCCAGGACGAGGTCCGACTCCCCTTCCCTGCGGGTCGCCTTCACCCACACCGGGGCCGAGCCCGCGAGCGCCGCTGCCGGGTGGGCCGGGTCGGGGACGAACACGTACGGGGCGTAGGTCACGGCCTGCTCCTCGTACAACTCGCCGCCGTACAGGAGGCGCCCCGACTCGTCGAGCAGTCGCGGACAGAACGCCGGGCGGGCCGCAGTGCCCCGTGCCTCGACCAGCAGCCCGGTAGGACCGCCGGGATCGGCTGGAGGGGCACTCCCGGCCTTCGCGATCTGCATCGACCAGGGCTGCAGCAGGTCCTGGAGCGAGAGCGTCGCGGACAGCGTGAGGCGGCCGGAGGTGCCGTAGTTGGCTTCGGTCACGGTCCACCGGGGGAGCCGCGTCTGCACCGCCGCGCCGAGCTGCGCGTCGGTCACGAGCTGCGCGAGCAGGGCCACCGAGGTGACCCGGACGAACCCCACGTTCTGCTGGTAGGCCACGTCCACCGAGCGCCGACCGAGCTGCTCCACGGCCTGGATCGTCTGGGTCGGGCGCCCGACGGTGTCGGTCCAGACATCGAGCGTCAACGTGGTCCAGTCGATGTGGACCCCGTGCCCCAGGACCTCCCGCACGTCGGCGAGCGCTGCCGGGTCTTCGGCGTGCGCGACGGCCAGGAGCGCGGTGGGGAGCAGGTTCATGTGGAGAGCGCCACCACGTCCACCCGGCCGAAGATTGTGGTCATCTGCTCCTCGAGGGAGACCGAGGGCTCGACCGAGTGCTTCGGCAGCCCGAGCTCGGCCTCGTAACGCCCGGGCACCGTGACGCACAGGCGCGTCCGCACGCTGCCCGGCAGCTTCTCGAGCGCCGAGAGGAACTGCTCCAGCCGGTCGCCTTCGAGGTCCACGGGCTGGAGCCGGAACGACACCGCCTTGATGGACCGGTTCCGCACGTCGAGCAGCCGCTCTGCTGTCTTGGCGACGAGCTTCACGCCGTCGGCCGAGACCTCGACCTTCCCGGTGACGTAGACCGCGCCGTCGCCGGCCTCGACCGCGCGCTGCGAGCTGCTCCACGCGTCGGCGAAGAACACGCACTCCACCGACCCGCCGGCGTCCTCCAGCTGCACGAACGCCATCTTGTCGTTGCGCTTCGTCTTCACCACCCGCTGCGCCACGACGAGCCCCAGGACGCGCACCTCGGTGTCGCCGCGGATCTGGTCGAGCTCCGGGATGGGGGTACAGGCGTACCGCCGGACGTCCGCCACGTGCGTCTGCATGGGGTGCCCGGAGAGGTAGAGCCCGAGGACCTCCTTCTCGTACGCGAGCTTCTGGGACAGCGGCCACTCGGGTCCGTCCGCGAACCGGAACCCGCCCGCAGGCTTGCGTGGGCCCGCCGCGAACAGCCCGATCTGCCCCGCGGCGCGATCCTCCTGGACCTTCTGGGCGAGGGCGAGGGCCGCCTCGAGCGAGTCCAGCAGGGTGGCGCGGTGGACTCCACCGAAGTCCAGCGCGCCCGCCTTGATCAGGCACTCCATCACGCGCCGGTTGACGCGCCGCTGATCCACGCGCTCGAAGAAGTCCATCGGCGTGCGGAACTTCCCGCCCGCTGCGACGCGCGCCTCGATGATGGCCTCGATCGCGCCGTCGCCGACGTTGCGCACCGCGGCGAGCCCGAACCGGATGACGCCCTGGCGCGAGCCGTCCTCGCGGAGGGGGCGCTCGGACGGGGCCGGTACCGAGAAGAACCGCTGCGACCGGTTGAGGCACACGGGGAGCACGTCGATCCCGGCCCGTCGACAGTCGAGCAGGTAGATCAGCACCTTGTCGGTCGACGCGGCCTCGATGGTCATGAGCGCCGCCATGAACTCGGGCCGGTAGTGGGCCTTGAGCCAGGCGGTCTGGTAGGCGATGTAGCCGTACGCGGCCGAGTGGCTCTTGTTGAAGCCGTACTCGGCGAACTTCTCCATCCGATCGAAGATCTCGCCGGCCTTCACCGGGTCGTGGCCGCTCTGCGCCGAGCCGTCGAGGAACCGCTTGCGCTGCGCGGCCATCTCCTGGGCGTTCTTCTTGCCCATGGCCCGACGGAGGAGATCGGCCTCTCCGAGGCTGTACTTCGCCAGGACCTGCGCCACCTCCATGACCTGTTCCTGGTACAGGATGGTGCCGTACGTGGGCCGCAGGATGGGCTCGAGCTCGGGGAGGGCGTACTCGACGGCCTTTCCGTGTTTGCGGTCGACGTAGTCGTCCACCATCCCGGACTGCAACGGGCCCGGCCGGTAGAGCGCCACGAGCGCGACCATGTCGTCCATGCTCGACGGCTTGAGGCGAGTGAGCAGCTCGCGCATCCCGGACGACTCGAGCTGAAACACGCCGAGCGCGTCTCCCTCCTGCAGGAGGCGGAACGCGACCTCGTCCTCCTCGGGGACTGCGCTCATGTCGAGCTTCAGGCCGTAGTTCTGCTCGATGGTGGCCACCGTGTCGCGGATGTGGTCGAGCGTCTTGAGGCCGAGGAAGTCGAACTTGATGAGGCCGATCGTCTCGGCCGACTTCATGTCGAACTGGACGACGGGCCCGCCACCCGGCTCGTCGCGGTAGAGCGGGGCATACTCGACGAGGGGACGATCCGAGATCACCACGCCGGCGGCGTGGACGCCGGTCTGGCGGTAGGTCCCCTCGATCGCCTGGGCCAACGCCAACACGCGCCGGACGCGGGGGTCTCCGTCGCGGAGATCGCGCAGCCGCGGCTCCTGCTCGATCGCGTCGGCGAGCTTGATGCCGAGAGTCTCGGGGACGAGCTTCGCGATCCGGTCGGCCTCGCCGAAG
>JBIKWC010000353.1:0-7036 GCA_044356535.1 Myxococcota bacterium | reverse complement strand
CTCGGGAAGCGCGTCGACTACTCGGGCCGCTCGGTCATCGTCGTCGGTCCGGAGCTCCGGCTCCACCAGTGCGGCCTGCCCAAGAAGATGGCGCTCGAGCTCTTCAAGCCCTTCATCTACAACAAGCTCGAGGAGCGGCAGTTCGTCACGACGATCAAGGCCGCCAAGAAGAAGGTGGAGAAGGAGCAGGAGGAGGTGTGGGACATCCTGGAAGAAGTCATCCAGGAGCACCCCGTCATGTTGAACCGGGCGCCCACGCTGCACCGCCTCGGCATCCAGGCATTCGAGCCGATCCTCATCGAGGGCCGCGCCATCCAGCTGCATCCGCTCGTCTGCACCGCGTTCAACGCGGACTTCGACGGTGACCAGATGGCCGTGCACGTTCCCCTGTCGATCGAAGCGCAGATCGAAGCCCGCGTGCTCATGATGTCGACCAACAACATCCTGTCGCCCGCCAACGGCAAGCCGATCATTCAGCCGTCCCAGGACGTCGTGCTCGGCGCGTACTACATGACGCGCGAGCGCAAGTTCAGCCGCGGAGAAGGGCGCACGTTCGGAAGCCCGGGCGAAGTGCTCGTGGCGTACGACGCGGAAGAAGTGGACCTCCACGCCCGGATCAAGGTCCGGATGCCGGCGCGTCCGCTCGAGCTCCGTCTCGTGGAGCAGCTCACCGAGACCATGCTCGATGCGCACCTGGTCGTGGGCGTCGACGTCTCCGGTCGTGGAGAGGTCTGGCACGTGCATCGCGGTCACGTCGACCGCGTCGTGGACGAAGGGAAGGGGCTGCAGCTCGGCGAGTTCGCCGCGCTCGGTGGGAACGGCGTCGCCGTGATCTCCCAGCCCGGACGCAACGTCGACATGGAAGGCGCGATCGACAGCGACACCGCCGTGGCGATGGACCTGGCGCGCCTCGATCACCCGTCCGGCAAGCCGGCCGCGTTCAAGGGCCGCGCCCATGGGTTCGGTGATCCGAAGGCCCTCCGTGGCCCTGCGCTGGCGTTCCTCTCGGGCCACCACACCTCGGAGGTCGACGGCTTCGGCGCCGCTTCTGCTGGCGGCGTGATCCAGAACGTGAAGGAGAGCACGCGTGCAGGCCTCCGGGTCTGGACCTACGAGCTCCCCGAGATCCGCGGCACGAGCCGCACGGTCGCGGTGCTGAACCCGATCGTCGAGGTCGACGCCAAGGGCAACCCGAAGATCGATGCTCGGTTCAACGTCGCGTACCGCCTGAACCAGCTGCGTCAGGTGCTGAAGGACCTGCGGGCAGAGTTCAAGGACACCCTCACGCTGGTCGTCACCCCGGCGGGCTTCTTCGGCTACGAGAACCGCCTGCCGGTGTGGACCACCGACAGCGACGAGAACGTGGTCGAGGCGCGTGGCGAGATCGTTTCGACGACCGTCGGTCGCGTGCTGTTCTACAGCATCGTCCCCGAGGAGCTCCCGTACAGCCTCGTCGATCGCCCGATGTCCAAGAAGGCACTCGGTGAGCTGATCGATCGCTGCTACCGGACCGCAGGTCCGAAGAAGACGGTGTTGTTCGCGGACGCGTTGATGCAGCTCGGCTTCCGGATGGCCGCCGAAGCGGGCATCTCGATCTGCATGAACGACATGGTCATCCCCGACAACAAGGCGAAGATCCTCGTCTCGGCAGCCGCGGAGGTCCGAGCCACCGAAGCCCAGTACGGGGACGGTCTCATCACGCCGCGCGAGAAGTACAACAAGGTCGTCGACATCTGGACGAAGGTGACCGCCGAGATCTCCGATGCTCTCATCAAGGGCATCTCGGTCGAGGAGGTTTCGTCTCCGGACGGGACGAAGAAGGAGAGCCAGGCCTCCTTCAACTCGATCTTCATGATGGTCGACTCCGGTGCGCGCGGGTCGCCCACGCAGGTGCGGCAGCTCGCCGGGATGCGTGGCCTCATGGCCCGGCCCTCCGGTGAGATCATCGAGCAGCCGATCACCGCGAACTTCCGCGAAGGGCTGAGCGTCCTGCAGTACTTCATCTCCACGCACGGCGCGCGGAAGGGTCTTGCGGACACCGCGCTCAAGACGGCGAACTCTGGCTACCTGACCCGTCGCCTCGTCGACGTTGTGCAGGACATGATCATCACGGCGCTCGACTGCGGTACGCCCGACGGGCTCGAGGTCACCAGCCTCATCGAGGGTGGTGAAGTCATCGAGCATCTCGGGGAGCGCGTCCTCGGCCGCGTCGCCGCGGAAGACATCCTCGACCCGTACTCCGACGAAGTCCTCGCCGCTCGCGGCGAACTCCTCGACGAGCGCGGCATCGAGCGCGTCGTGCAGGCCGGCGTGGAGCGCGTGCGCATCCGTTCCGTCATCACCTGCGAGATGCGGTGGGGCGTGTGTGCGGCGTGCTATGGCCGCGACCTCGCTCGCGGTCGGATGGTGAACATCGGCGAAGCGGTCGGTGTCATCTCCGCGCAGTCCATCGGTGAGCCCGGCACCCAGCTGACGATGCGCACGTTCCACATCGGTGGCGCGGCGTCCTCGGCGGTTGCGCAGAGCTACCTCGAGCTGCGTACGAGCGGCATCATCAAGTACAGCGAGACGCTCCAGACGGCGGTGGACCGCGAAGGCCGCACGATCGTCACGTCTCGCAACGGTGAGATCACCGTCGTGGACGCGAAGGGTCGTGAGCGCGAGCGCTACGGCCTGCCCTACGGCGCGGAGGTTCTCGTCCGCGACCACCAGAAGGTCGCGTCCAAGAACCGCATCGCGCAGTGGGATCCGTTCAACCTCCCGATCCTCGCGAACACGGACGGTTGGGCGAAGTTCGAGGACCTCGACGAAGGGCGCTCCATGAAGGAGGAGATCGACGTGACGGGCTTGTCCCGCATGGTCGTGACCGAGTTCAAAGACACGGACCTCAAGCCGCGCATCGTCTGTCGCGACGACAGCGGCAAGGTCCTTGCTCGGTACTTCCTCCCGCTCTCGGCGTACATCCTCGCGCAGGACGGGACCCAGATCCGGGTTGGCGACGTACTCGCCAAGATCCCGCGTGAGACCACGAAGACCAAGGACATCACGGGCGGTCTGCCCCGGGTGGCCGAGCTCTTCGAGGCCCGCAAGCCGAAGGAAGTCGCGATCATCACCGAGATCGACGGGACCGTTTCGTTCGGGAAGGACACCAAGGGCAAGCGCCGCATCATCGTCACGGACGAGGCGGGTCACCCCGAGGAATACCTGATCCCGAAGGGCAAGAACATCACCGTGAACGAGGGTGACTACGTCCGCGCTGGTGAGGCGCTCATGGACGGCGCCGCCAACCCGCACGACATCCTCAAGATCAAGGGCGAGGCAGCGCTCGCGCGGTACCTCGTCGACGAAGTGCAGGAGGTCTACCGCCTCCAGGGCGTGAAGATCAACGACAAGCACATCGAGGTGATCGTCCGGCAGATGCTCCGGCGCGTGAAGATCAAGTCGGTCGGAGACACCGACTTCCTCGTGGACGAGGTGGTCGAGAAGCACCGGTTCGACCAGGTCAACCGCCAGGTCAAGGCAATGGGCGGCATGCCGTCCGAGGCCGAGCCGCTGCTGCTGGGGATCACGAAGGCGTCGCTGTCGACGGACTCGTTCCTCTCGGCGGCCTCCTTCCAGGAGACCACGCGCGTGCTCACCGAGGCCGCGATCAAGGGCTCGGTCGACCAGCTGCGCGGCTGCAAGGAGAACGTGATCATGGGCCGCCTCATCCCGGCGGGAACGGGCTTCGCGGCTTACCAGCGCCTCGGCATGTCCTTCAAGGACGAGTCCGAAGCGCAGCTCGCAGACAGCGGGTTCGCGAAGTAGCTCTGCGGGCTTGACAGGGCCCCAGCGGCCCCATAAACCCGCTTGTCCTTTTCCGGTGGTCTCGCACCACCGATTCGAATCCTGGCCCGCCCAGCGGGCCGTCGGAGAATCCACCAGATGCCCACCATCAACCAGCTCGTCCGTCAGGGACGGTCCAAGGTCCGTCGGAAGTCGACGGCGCCGGCGCTCAAGGGCAATCCCCAGAAGCGTGGTGTGTGTACGCGCGTGTACGCCACGACCCCGAAGAAGCCGAACTCGGCGCTTCGCAAGGTCGCGCGTGTCCGCCTCACCAACGGAATGGAGGTCACCTCCTACATCCCCGGTGAGGGCCACAACCTCCAGGAGCACAACTCCGTGCTCATCCGCGGTGGTCGTGTGAAGGACCTGCCCGGTGTCCGGTACCACATCATCCGTGGCCCGCTCGACGCGCACGGCGTGAACGATCGCAAGCAGGGTCGCTCGAAGTACGGCACCAAGCGCCCCAAGAAGTAGCTTTCTTCCGGGCGCCGTCGCCCTCCCTTTTCATCCGGAGACACGGTAATGCCGCGTCGTCGCGTCGTAGCGAAGCGTCGGGTCCTCCCCGACCCCAAGTTCAGTGATGTCCTGGTGACCAAGTTCATGAACGTGGTCATGATCCAGGGCAAGAAGCACGTTGCCGAGAAGATCGTCTACGGTGCGTTCGATGTTGTGCACGGCCGCACCCGCGAAGATCCCATCATGATCTTCCGCCGCGCGGTCGACAACGCGAAGCCCGCTGTGGAAGTCAAGTCCCGGCGGGTCGGCGGCTCCACCTACCAGGTGCCTGTCGAAGTGCGCTCCGAGCGCCAGATCGCTCTCGCGCTCCGGTGGATCATCGAGAACGCGCAGTCGCGCGCGGGCAAGTCGATGGACGAGAAGCTCGCCAACGAGCTCATCGAAGCCAGCCACAACCGTGGCGGCGCCATCAAGAAGAAGGAAGACGTGCACCGCATGGCGGAGGCCAACAAGGCCTTCGCTCACTACCGGTGGTGATCCGGCGGGCTTCTCCGGGGGATCCTCTGCAACCCGGCGAACCTGCCAAGTTTTCTGGCCAACGGGTTTCTCCGCTGGCCACCCTGCGCCGGACCTGCTAATAGGGGCGCGACGCTGCTGCGCCGACCGCGCAGGAGCACAAACAGCGACGGTTACCACCCGCACCATACCTGGTGCGGAAGGGACCGAGCAAGAAACGATTCTAGGCGGGGTGCCCCGCCACTCAGCTATCAGTCCCGGTTGAGTCCGGGCGGGAGACCGAGATGGCCAAGGAAAAGTTCGAGCGCAACAAGCCGCACGTGAACATCGGCACGATCGGGCACGTTGACCATGGCAAGACCACTCTTACTGCCGCGATCACCAAGGTGCTCGCCGAGCAGGGTCTCGCCAAGTCGCTCGCGTACGATCAGATCGACAAGGCCCCGGAAGAGAAAGCCCGTGGCATCACGATCAACACGTCGCACGTCGAGTACGAGACGCTCAACCGGCACTACGCCCACGTCGACTGTCCCGGCCACGCGGACTACATCAAGAACATGATCACGGGCGCCGCGCAGATGGACGGCGCCATCCTCGTGGTCTCCGCGTCCGACGGCCCGATGCCGCAGACCCGCGAGCACGTGCTCCTCGCCCGCCAGGTGCAGGTGCCGTACATCGTGGTCTTCCTCAACAAGGTCGACATGCTCGACGACGCCGAGCTTCTCGAGCTCGTCGAGATGGAAGTCCGCGAGCTCCTCAGCAAGTACGAGTTCCCCGGCGACGACACGCCGATCGTCCGCGGTTCGGCGCTCCTCGCGCTGAACGGCGACACGAGCGAGATCGGTCGCCCGGCGATCCTCAAGCTCATGGAGGCGGTCGACACCTACATCCCGACCCCCGCGCGCGCCACCGACAAGCCCTTCCTGATGCCGGTCGAGGACGTGTTCACGATCTCGGGTCGTGGCACCGTCGCCACGGGCCGCGTCGAGAGTGGGATCGTGCACGTCGGCGATTCCATCGAGATCGTCGGCATGAAGGACACGGTCACCACCACGGTCACCGGCGTCGAGATGTTCCGGAAGCTCCTCGACGAGGGACGCGCTGGTGACAACATCGGCGCCCTGCTTCGCGGCGTGAAGCGTGAGGACGTGGAGCGCGGCCAGGTGCTCGCGGCTCCGAAGTCCATCAACCCGCACACGAAGTTCGTCGGTGAGGTGTACGTCCTCAAGAAGGAAGAGGGCGGCCGTCACAAGCCGTTCTTCGCGGGGTACCGTCCGCAGTTCTACTTCCGCACCACGGACGTGACCGGCTCCATCACCCTGCCGGAAGGCGTCGAGATGGTCATGCCCGGTGACCGCATCACCGTCGAAGTCGAGCTCATCACCCCGATCGCGATGGCGCTCCAGCTCCGGTTCGCGATTCGCGAGGGTGGCCGCACCGTCGGCGCCGGCGTCGTGGCCAAGATCCTCTCCTGATCGGCTCGTGTCCGTCACGGCCGGCCGTCGCACCACGCAGGAACCTGAAATGTCCAACGGAAACAAGATCCGCATCCGCCTGAAGGCCTACGACCACAAGCTCCTGGACAAGTCTGCCCGGGAGATCGTGGAGACGGCCAAGCGCACTGGCGTGGAGATTCGGGGACCGTTCCCGCTCCCGACCAGCATCAACCGCTGGACCGTCCTGCGTGGTCCCCACGTGGACAAGAAGTCTCGTGAACAGTTCGAGCGGCGGACTCATCACCGTCTCCTCGACATCCTCGAGCCCTCCCAGGCGACTGTCGACGCGTTGATGAAGCTGGACCTCTCGGCAGGGGTTCACGTGGAAATCAAGCTCTCCTGATCCCGCCGCGCCTCACGGCGTCCGGACACCGAGTTGTCAACATGAAGATCGATCTGTACAACGCGAGCCGCGAGAAAGTTGGTCAGTGCGAACTGGCCGACGCGGTCTTCGGCGTCGAAGTGAAAGAACACCTGCTGTACGCTGTGGTCCGCTACCAGCGGAACGCGGCCCGGCAGGGGACGCACAAGGTCAAGGAGCGCGCCGAGGTCCGTGGCGGTGGCAAGAAGCCGTGGCGCCAGAAGGGCACCGGCCGCGCCCGTCAGGGCTCGACCCGCTCTCCTCAGTGGCGTGGCGGCGGTGTGGTCCACGGGCCGAAGGTCCGTAGCCATGCGTTCAAGCTCAACAAGAAGGTCCGGCAGCAGGCGCTGAAGAGCGCGCTGAGCCGCAGGGTCGCGGAGAA
>JBIKWC010000352.1:0-7043 GCA_044356535.1 Myxococcota bacterium | reverse complement strand
CGAAGGGGGTCCCGGACGAGACCAGGGCCGAGATGGTGCTGCGGCTGGCCGACATGTACATGCAGGTCGCGTTTGCCGACCCGTCGGCTGACCAGGACTGGTACGAGCGCGCGATCCGCCTGTACCAGGGGCTCCTGCGCAACCACCCGGACTTCGCCCGGCTCGACCAGGTCCTGTTCATGCTGGGACGAGCGCTGGCGGCGGTGGGTCGGCACGACGAGGCGACGGCGGCCTACGAGGAGCTGGCCCGGCGGTTCCCGACGTCCCAGTACACCCCGGACGCGGGGGCTGGTCGGTGAGGACGGACCATCCCCCCTCGAACCGACCAGGTCGCGAAGCATGTGCCATCGAACCGACCACGGGCGGTGCGGATCCAGTCGTGTTGGGAGGGCGCCGCGTGAGAACCGGCGTTCCATCATCCCCGACGTCAGGGCTGTAGCGGGAAGTGGTCGGTTGGGAGGCACATGGTTCCCTGGCTGGTCGGTTCGACCCACCATGGTTCCGAACCCGTCGAGCGAATCACGCATCGCGGGCGCCGTTGCGTCGCGTCACCCCCCGGAGTCGGCGACGTCCCCTTTGTCGGCGAGCTGGACGGGGCCGAAGCGCTCCGGGTGCCGCGGGACCACGTGGGCGAGGGCCGCGCGGATCACCTCCATGCCGGCTTCGAGGGTCGTGGGCTCGAACACCGGGCCCAGGCGCGCCACCTTCCGGCCCCAGTCCAGCGAGGCCACGACCAGGGGCACACCGGCCGCGCGGGCCACGTACCAGAACCCCGACCGCCAGTGGGGCTGCAGGCGCTTCGCGCCCTCCGGGGAGATGGCGAGCGCCAGCGAAGGGGTCTCCCCGAACAGCGCGGCGATGGTGGTGACGGCGTCCTTTCCGCCCGAGCGGTCCACCGGGATGCCGCCGAGCCAGCCCAGCAGGACCCGGTTCGGCCACCAGAACAACGTGTGTTTCCCGAGCCAGCGGACCCGCAGGCCGAACGTCGCACCCGTGAGGACGGTGAGCCAGAGGTCCCAGCGGGAGGTGTGTGGCGCACACACGACCACGAACCGGTGGGTTGCCGGCATCTCGCCCTCGACCCGCCAGCCCAGCGCGCGCAGGGCACCTCGGGCGGCGCCTCGGACGAGCGCGGGTCCCCGCGGGGCGCCGGACATCAGGCCTCGTTCGCCACGATCGCGTGTCGCATGAGGTCCTCGATGGGCACCGTGCGCAGCGCCCGGACGTGGGTTCGCTCGAGGAACACAGGGCACCCCTTGCCCGCGAGCGCCGCCTGGCGCCAGGAGGCGGCGCACACACACCAGCAATCGCCCTCGACGAGGCCCGGGAACCCGTGCTCCGGCGCGGGGGTGACGAGGTCGTTCCCGCGGGCCGCGAGGTACTCCAGGAACTCGCGCGTGACCTGGGCGCAGACCGTGTGGCTGCCGCGGTCCGCGTCGTCGGTGTTGCAGCAGCCGTCCCGCATCCAGCCGGTGAGGGGATCGGTCGAACAGGGCACCAGCGGGCCCCCCAGCACGTTGATCGCGTCGTCCATGCCCCGCTGCCTAACGTGCTGGCTGGAGGGGTCGCGCGGGGTAGGTGGTGCGATGGGCGTTCGCTTCCCGCCCCTCGCCCTCGCCCGGGCCAACGACGAGGCGCGGCGCCTGGCCTCCCGGATCGCCGAGGATCCACACACGGGGTGGATTCAGCTCGTCGACACGTGAGCCCGTCTTTCGACCGGGGCCGGACTTCGGCGCGAATCGACAGGTCTTGACGAGTTCCTGACGGCGCGCACACGGACACAGCGCTACTTTCGACTGTTCTCGCGGGGGTTCCCATGATCGTGGCGCTCGGTTTGTTCGCCTGTTCCGACTACAACATCTCGAGCGGCGTGCCCCCCCTCCAGGACCCGAACCCCAGGGCCCTCGAGAACGTCACGCGCACCGACGAGATCGTGCAGCTCACGAGCCCTTCGGCCGACGTGTTGTGGGTGGTCGACAACTCGTCGTCGATGTCGAACAACCAGCGCGCCCTGACCGAGAACTTCCCCTTGTTCCTCGACTGGTTCATCGGCTCGGGCCTCGACTACCACATCGGCGTGGTCTCCACCGACACGGTCGCCCCGGACCAGTCCGGCCGGCTGCGCGAGTCGGGCGGTCTGCGGTGGATCGATCCCGACACCGATCGGCCGCGCGACGTGTTCACCGAGATGGCGTCCCTCGGGGCCCGGGGCTCTGGCGACGAGGCCGGCCGCGACGCCACCTGGCTGGCGCTCGAGTTCCACGCCGAGGGCGACAACCTCGGGTTCTTCCGCGAGGACGAGGCGTCGGGCCTGCACGTCATCCTCGTCTCCGACGAGAACGATCACTCGACCCTCACCCCCAAGGGCGAGTTCATCGAGTGGATGAACGGGCTGCGCGCGGACCCCGAGCTCGTGACGTTCAACTCGATCTGCAACCCGCCCGGCAGCGGCCTGGTGAACGAAGCGGGCCGCGCGTACATCGAGTACACCGAGGAGGTGGGCGGCATCCTGCAGGACATCCGCGCCGAGGACTGGGTGGGCGTCCTGGACCGGCTCGGGATCCAGGCGGCGGGCCTGAAGCAGGAGTTCTTCCTGTCCGCGCTGCCCGTGCCAGAGACGGTGTCGGTGGAGGTCGAGCTGCGCGACGGCACGGTCCTCCCGATGCCGCAGCGCGAGTGGACCTACGACGAGTCGCGCAACTCCGTCCGGTTCCTGGAGTTCGTGCCGGACCCCCTCGCTACCGTGCGGGTGGACTACACGGTCCTCGCGTCCGTCCACGACCGCGAGGACCTCTTCGAGGAGTAGGCTGCGCCTTCGTCGCGCAGCACCTCGTCGCGCTGCTGGCGCTCTTCGGTCAGCCGGAGTCGGCGCCGGTCCTGGTGCACCACGCGGACACCTCGACCGCGAACGCTGCATGGCGCGCTTCGTCGGACGCCACCTGCGCGAGCAGCGCGCGCAGCGAAGGGCACTCCGTCTGCTCGGCCTCGGCGAACAGCCGCGCTGCGGCCGCGCCTTCGTTGGCGACCCCGTCGACGTCGGACGCGTGGGCGAGGGCTGGGAGGGGCGCGACCTCGGGTGAGGCTTCCTCGAACGTGCCGGGCCCCACGGGCGCGCCGGCGTGAGCGCTCGCCAAGGCGAAGGCCAGACGCGCGTGCTCGACCTCGTCGAGGGCGGCGGACAAGGCCCCCCGGACGAGCGCGGGCGGGGCTCCGTGCGCGAGCAGGTCGAGGGTCAGCTGCGCGAACGCCGCGATGGACGCGTGCTCCGCGAGCGCGCGGGAGGTGAGGCGGCGAGCGGCGAGCGGGTCGTTCGCCACCGGGGGGAGGTCGACGCCTGCGCGCCAGTCGTCGCTGCGCACGACCTCGGCCGCGCGGGGACGGCCGTGTCGCCGGAAGGGGCGACCATCGATCTTGCCGAGCCCATCCAGGAAGTGCTTCAGCCCGTCGAAGAGCTGGAAGACGCCTGCGGCCGTGGAGGTGAGGGCGAGGGCGAGGGGCGCGAGGTGGGCGAGGCGACGACCGTCGGCGAACGCGACCCCCAGGAGCCCCAGGAGCGCGCCGACGGCGCCGAGCACCACGGCGAGGACGGAGGCGCCGAAGCCTCCCAGCGTGCCGCTGAGTCCGACGAGCGCGAGCACGCAGCTGGCGACGGGGAACGCCCACACCACGACGGACGCGCGGGCCGGTGGTGGGAGGGGGGAGGGCTCGTCGTCGGGTGGTAGGGAAGCCACGCGGGCCCGTATCCCCGCACTCACCGCGCGGCGCCTACTCGTCGAGCTCCCCGTCGGCCTCCTCGAGGCCCGCGGTGTCGAGGTACGGCGAGGTCACGTCTTCGTCGAAGGTCGGCGCCGCCAGCATCGGCCTCCCGGGCCGGGCGAGGCGCCGGGTCGTGGCGTCCGGATCCGGCGCCCCCGGGCTCCGCGGACGCGGCGGGCGGATCCGCGTGGTCTCCTCCGTCGCCGAGACCTTGCGCGGACGGGGCACGGGTCGCACCGTCGTCGGCTCGTCCGCGGCGGCGTTGGCGGGCCGGACCAGGACCACCGTCTCCGCCGGGGGCTCGACTGCCGGGGCGCGTGGGGTCCGCCAGCTCCGGGCCACCGTGTCGGGCAGCTCCGGGCCCAGCTGCAGCGAGCCCGCGATCTCCGAGATGCACTCCCGCTCCGAGGCCTCCACCGTGAACAGGATGCCGAACAGCCCCCCGGCGGCCTCCGCCACCCGCAGGCACAGATCGAGCAGCTGCTCGAGCGTCTCGGGCTGCCGCACCTCACCCGGACCCGCGCGGCGCCACAGCTGGAGCAGCAGGGTCCGCGCGCGCAGGAAGTCGGCCTTCGCGGGGCGGCGCGCCAACCACTTCTTGAGGAAGGCGCTCCCCGGGTCCAGGCCGTAGCGCGCCGCCACCTCGACCAGCAGCTTGCGCTCGGCGTCCTGGACCTTGCCGTCCGCCCAGGCGACCTCGATGAGGGGGAGCAGCGACACCGCCCGCCAGTTCTTCTGGTCGAGCCCCAGACGAGCCAGCGAGCGCGTGAGCTCTGCGTCGTCCACGGTGCCTCCGGCCGGGGACGATACCCGATCAGGGGTACGGCTGCGAGAGGTGTCGCTTGCCCGGGACGCCCACGTCGACGGCGTGTAGGCGGCTCCACGCGGTCACGTACAGGATGTCCTGGTCCCAGCCGCCCACGCCCGAGCCCCACCGCAGGTTCGGGATCCAGGCGTCGGGGAGGTTCACGACCAGGTCCACCTGCAGGCCGTCCGGGGTGACGCGCCACACCTTGCCCACCTGGAACTCGGTGAAGTACACGTTGCCGCAGATGTCGACGTTGATGCCGTCGAAGCCGCCGTCCCAGCCGGGCGACGAGGCGAGGATCCGGCGCGGGGACCACTCGTGGTCGGACAGACGGTCGAAGGCATAGATGTTCCCGCCGCCGAAGCTGCCCACGTACAGGGTCTGCTCGTCGGGGGAGAGGATGACGCCGTTGGGAGACACGAGGTTGTCGCCCACCAGCCACTGGTCGCCGGTGTAAGGGTCGACCTGACGCACGCGGTCGGACGCGTTCTCGGCGACGTACACGTATCCGTCGCGGCCCACCTCCACGCCGTTCGGGTACAACAGGCCCGCCAGCACCACGGTGTTGGAGCCCGTCGCGTGGTCTACGAGGATCAACGTCCCGTCGCCGCCGGCGATGACCCAGTCGCCGTTGGCGAGGAACCGGGTGCCGGCCGAGCCGTTGGGCGCGGCGCGGGGGCCCTCGATGCGGATGGCGCCCGTCTGGTCCTTGCAGGCGAGGTCTCCGCTCGGTCGGACCGTACACAGGAAGCCCTGGTCGTCGAAGTCGAAGTCCTCGGAGGTCTCGACGTTGGGCATGGTGACGTACGGGGAGGGGACCGGCGGCAGGATCGAGCAGTCGAGCTCGGGAGCAGTGTCTCCGGTGGGGACGGCGATGCCGGTGTGCCCGCTCGCGCCCGTGTGCTGCTGGGTGGGGGACCCTGTGTGGGCGGTGTGAACGGCCGGCTCCGTGGTGTCGGTCTCGTCCCGGGGCCTCGGCTCGGGCTCCCTGCAACCCGCGGCGACCAACCAGAGCATCCGCCCTCCCATCCCAGTATGACCCCTGCGGGGGCGCTCCGTCACCGCCTTTCCACGGTATCCTGCGCGCCATGTCCACCTTCCGGTACGAGGATCGAGGGGAGATCGGGCGGGGAGGGATGAGCACCGTCCACAAGGTGTTCGACCCGCTCCTGCGCCGCCACACCGCCGTGAAGTTCCTGGTGCCAGGGACCGACGTGTCCCGCTCGCAGACGCGCTTCCTGGACGAGGCGCGCATCACGGCGCAGCTCGACCACCCGAACATCGTGCCGCTCTACGAGTACGGCGTGGACGAGCAGGAACGCCACTTCCTGCAGATGAAGCTCGTGCAGGGCTCGTCGTTCCTGGAGCGCATCCGGTCGCTCGGCGACACCCGGCTCGAGCCGCTGGTGCTGGAGGAGTCGCTGGGGATCCTGCTCCGCGTGCTGGACGCCGTGGGGTACGCGCACTCCCGCGGCATCGTGCACCGCGATCTGAAGCCCTCGAACATCATGATCGGGGAGTTCGGTCAGGTGTACGTCATGGACTGGGGCATCGCGTTGCAACGGGCGCTCCCCGTGGCCGAGTCGGGGGAACACGAGTCGTTCGACGAGCGCGGCATCCTCGGGACCCCCACGTTCGTGGCCCCCGAGCAGATCGAAGACCCGGACAGCGTGGACCAGCGCGCCGACATCTACTGCCTGGGCGGCATCCTGTACGCGATGCTCACCGGGCGGGCCCCACACCAGGGGCGCACGCCGATGCTGCGGCTGATGGCGTCGGCGCACGGGCGCATCACGCCGGCCGAGGAGGTCGTGACGGACGGACGCCTGCCGATCGCGTTGTGCCGGATCTCGCGCAAGGCGATGTCGCACGATCGGGAAGAGCGCTACGCCTCCACCACGGAGCTCGGCAACGAGCTGCGGTCGTTCCTGCAGGGCTCGTGGAACCTGCCGTCGGTGAGTGTGCCGGCAGGCACGCGGCTGGTCACGGAGGGCGAGCTCGGCGAAGACGCCTGGGTCATCAAGTCGGGGCGCGTGCAGGTGTCGTCGGAGGCGCAGGGCGACATCCGGCTGCTGGGCCCGGGGGACGTGTTCGGCGAGCTGGCCATCCTGTCGCGCGGAGGGCGGCGCACGTCGTCGATCGACGCGGTCACCGACCTCGAGCTGCTGGTGGTGAACCGCGAGGTGTTGACCGCGGGGCTCGGGTTGCAGTCGTGGATGGGCGTCTTCGTGAAGGCGATGGCGAATCGGTTCTCGGAGCTCGAGGAGCGCCTGGGGACGGCGCCGTGACGGGCACCTGGCGGGTGCCGCGCTTCGGGGAGCTCGTGCGCGCCGAGGTCACCGGGCGGGCGCCAGGTCCGGGGGAGGTGGCGCTGCGGGTGGAGGCGTCGTCGCTGAACTACCGCGACCTGCTGCTGTTGCAGGGGCGCTACGACCCCCGCCTGCCGCTCCCCTACGTGCCGCTGTCGGACGCGTGCGGC
>JBIKWC010000087.1:0-25606 GCA_044356535.1 Myxococcota bacterium | reverse complement strand
GACCACGTCTCTCGCAGGGTCCCCGCCAGCCTCGGCTTCTCGCTGTACGCAGGGGGTGAACAGAGCGACTTCGTGCGGTTCACCCAGGGCAAGGTCCGCCAGCCCGGGACCGTGCACCAGCGGTCGGCCACCCTCCAGGTGCGCGACGGCCGCAGGCACGCGTCGGCGGGGGTCGGGTGGGGTGGAGACCCCGACGTGGACCGCGCCCGCCTCGATCAGGCGGTCGAGCAGCTGCTCGCGATGGTGCCCCACCTCCCGGAGGACCCCCACCTCCTGGTGCCCTCGGACGCAGGAAGCACCGCGCACCACTCGCCCGGCGACCTCCCGCCTGCCGAGGACCTCACCCGGGAGATCGTCGCGGCCGCGAGCGGCTCCGACCTCGTCGGGATCTACGCGGGCGGACGCCAGTGGCGCGCGTTCGCCGACCGGTCGGGGCAGCGCGACACGTGGTCGGCGGTCGGGTTCCTGTTCGACTTCTCCCTCGTCCACGACGCCGATCGGGCGGTCAAGTGCCGGCTGGGGGGCTCCCGCTGGGACCCCGAGGCGCTGCGGTCCACGCTGGCGGAGGCCCGCCGGACGCTCACCGCGCTGCGACGGCCCCCCCGCAAGGTGCCCCCGGGGCGCTACCGGGCCTGGCTCGAGCCGGCAGCGGTGTCCGAGCTCGTCTCGTTGATGGGTCGGGGTGGGTTCTCGTTGCGGAGCCACCGCGCGGGCACCGACTGCATGACGGCGCTGTACCGCGGCGAGCGCGCCCTGCACCCCGCGGTCACCCTCGTGGAGGACACGGAAGGTGGCCAGGGTCCACGGTTCCAGAGCGACGGGTTCCGCAAGCCTGCCTCGGTACCGCTCGTCGTGGACGGTCGGTACGCGCAGTCGCTCGTCAGTCCCCGGTCCGAGCGGGAGTTCGGCGTCCCCCACAACGGGGCGGTGGCCCACGAGGCGCCGCGGTCGCTCGCCATGTCCCCGGGCACGCTGCCGCCCGAAGAGGCGCTGGCCGCGCTCGGGACCGGGGTCTGGGTCAGCGACCTGTGGTACCTCAACTTCTCGGATCGCAACGCGGCCCGGGTCACGGGGATGACGCGGTTCGCGACGTTCTGGGTGGAGGACGGCGAGCTCGTGGCGCCGCTCGAGGTCATGCGGTTCGACGCGTCGCTGTTCGACCTGCTGGGTGGGGATCTCGAGGCGCTGGGCTCGCGCGCGTCGTTCCTCCCGAGCGCCTCGACCTACGAGTCCCGCACACCCGACTCCGTGCGCGTCCCGGGCCTGCTGGTGGCCGGCCTGCCCTTCACCCTGTGATCACGGCACCGCCACGTCGTGCTCACGGCGTTGGGGGCATCACGCCGGCGACGATCGTCCGGTCCCCCTTGTGCGCCGGCGCCTCCCAGGGCGCGCGGTCCGGGAGCTCGCCGTCCGGGAGCCCGACGGTGATCTCGCGGATCCGCACGCCGTCCATCGGGCCTGCGAACCGGAACACGAGGCCCTCGCGCGGCACCCCCCACCAGTCGGTGACCTCGGCGGGACCCGCGGCGCCTTCCGCGGTGTACGGCACCGGCGACGTGACCTCGATGCGGCCTCCGCGCGCGGGCACCACCCGCAGCGCCCCCGGGCGCTCCCACGTGAGCATCGGCGGGGGCAGGCCCTTCGGAGGCACCGCTCGCGCCTCGGTCGTCTGGGTGCGCTCGGACAGGCGGCTCCGCGTCCCTGCGGTGTCGTCCCACACCACGTTCACCGGCAGCGGACGCTCCGGGTTCGGCGGCGCGACCACCACGCCGCCCAGCAGCGCGATGGCGACGGCCAGCGCGCCACCAGCGACCCGGAGGGGGCGGGCGGGGGCGAACGGCGAAGCGCCGAGCAGCACCATCGCCAGCGGTACGGCGAACGTGGCGGGGTGGCGCACCCCCAGCACGTCGGGCAGCCCCATCACCAGGGGGAGCCACGCGATCCCGGCCCCGAGCAGCCCACCTCCGAGGCCGACGACGCCGGGCACCAGCCGCAGGAGAACGGCGCCCGCGACGAACGGCAACCCCAGGACGGAGAGCCCCACGTCGGCGCTCGTCAGGAGCGCCGCGAGCGCTGCCGAGGTGAGGGTGGCCACGTTCCACCGGGCCTCCGGGGTGGCCACCGCGCCCACCGGCGACCAGGCAGCACACGCCAGCGCTGCCACCGCAGCGCCCACCCCCTGCGGCCAGAACCATCCGGCGGAGCCCGTCCACGCCACGACCGCCCCCGCGCCCTCCGCCAGCGCCACGGTCGCTGCCGTCGCGCCGAGCGCTGCACCGGCAGAGAGCACCAGCGACCGACCGGTGACCACTCCGCTGCGGAGATCGCGCGCGGACCACCCCAGCGCGGCGAGCCCGCACCCGGCGACGAGCGGCCACGTCCACGCGCGCGGCCACCGCAACAGCGTTCGGCCGAACACGTCGGTGAACACGGTGGGCGCTGCCTCCGGGGGGCGCTGGAGCGTGGCGATCCAGCCGGCAGCGAGGTCGGCCTCGTGCGCCAGCGAGCGGGGATCCAGGTGCGCGCGGTCGTCGAGCGGCGTGTGGTAGTGGGGCAGCGCGCCGAGGAAAGCGTGGTTGACCCCGGGGATGCCGCGGCGGGCCACCACGGTCAGGTCGGTGTCGTTGGGGATCCAGCCGTACACCGTGGGGTACAGCGACGACGCGCGGGGCTCCCAGGTCGACGAAGCCGCCCAGGTGCCCCACGGCGCAGTGGGTCCCACCGTCTGGAACAGGAACGCCGCGCCCGTCGTCCCGCGGGCCTCGAGGTTCACCACGTGGCCGATCGGCCCGGGGTAGGGCGGATCGGCGAACCAGGCCCGCGCGCCGAGGAGGCCGGGCTCTTCGGCGTCGGTGAGCACCAGGACCAGGGGCCGGCGGAGGTCGGCGGGGTCGAGGTGGCGGAGAGCGTCGACCCACGCGACCACGCCCGCAGCGTCGTCGGCGGCGCCCGGCCCGGCCGCGACGGAGTCGGTGTGGGCCATCCCCACGAGCGCATCGCCCTCCTGCGGCCCCGTGGCGCACCACACGTTCTCCACCAGCGCGCACGCGCGCTTCCCGCACGACCACCCGCGCTGCCGGTGCGGGGCGCAGCCTGCGGCCGAGAGGGCCTCCGCGATGCGGTCTCGGGTGGCCGCCGCCGCGTCCGAGCCCGTGGGGTGAGGCGCGTCCGGGAACAGCGCAGCGTGCGTGGCGAGGAGCTCCTGGGCGCGCGCCGCCGGCACGGCAGGGGCGACGAGGGAGCGGTGGGTGAGGGCCGCGAGCGAAGCCAGGACGACCGCGGCGGCGAGGGTGCGGGTGGGCGTCACGTCGGGCAGCCTACTCCACCACGAACTCCAGGCGTTCCACCCGCCGACGGGCGCCGACCGGGACGATGCCCGTGGAGAGCGCGAGGAGTCCCTCGTACCCGGACTCCACGCTCAGGAGCCCGGCCCGGTCCGTGACGAACTCCGTGAAGCTCGACACCTCGCGCAGCCGGCCCTCGGGATCGGTGATCGTGCCTTCGCAGCGCCACCGCCGGAGCGCCGCCTCGCGCGTCGCGACGCAGGACTCCTGCCGCGAGGCCTCGATCGAGGCGATCCGCTCGGGCCGGTCGAGCGCGCCCTCGGTGGGGACCGGCGGGAACATCCGTCGGGCAGCGGCCGTGAACCCGTCGGGGTCGATCAGGGGGAGCCCGGCGGACGCGACCTGGGGCGGCAGCGAGGCCCGGAACAGCTCGTCCTTGGCGGCATCGGACCACAAGGCCGGGTCCACCAGCTCCACACCGCCCGGACCGTCCCGGACGGTGGCCGGCACCGACGACACCAGGTGCTGCAACACGAGCGGCCACGGATCACCGCCCGTGGGTGCGGCGGAGTCGAAGCGCTGCCTGCCCTGGCGCCCCTCGACCGTGATCTCGCTCCGCACCGTCCGCAGCTCGACCCCGAGGTCGGTAGCCCGCACCTGCAGGATGTGAACCTCCTCGATGGTGGTGGCGTCCACCACCGTGAGCGATCCGGAGGCCCACGTGCGCGCGGTGGCCTCCGGACGCCACGCAGGGACAGCAGCGGGGTGGGCGCAGGCGAGGAGCCAGATCACCGGGGCGACGGCGCCAGGCCGAGCCCGCCGAGCGCCGCTTCGTCGGCCTGGCTGTGCATCGACCAGTAGGGGAGCCGCTGGCTCGCGACGAGCTCCGCGTGTTCGCCGTCCGTCCGGCGCCAGGCGACGATGCGCCACGGGGAGGTCGTTTCGACCGACCACGTGGTGGTGACCCCCGACAGCTCGGCGCTGATCTCCCGGACGTCGAAGGTGCCCGCCGGCACCGTCACGGTGGACGCAGCGGGGGCGCTGCGGATCACGATGTCCGTCCAGGCGGGCTCGACGTGCGCGAAGCGATCGTGGAGGAGCGTGGGCATGGCGCGGAACGTCCGCTCGCCGCCGGGCTCCACGAGGGCTCCGACCCAGCCGCGGACGAGCTGGGGCAGCGCGTCCACGAAGATCCCGCCCTCGGGAAGGGCGAGCTCCCGCTGCTGGTCGGCCTCCCCGTCGAAGTAGCTGTGCAGGGTCCAGTCGAGCACCTCGCCGCGCGGAACGAGCTGGGCATAGGCGTGCCCGCACCACTCCTGCACCGAGTTCGACACCTTCACCACCTGCCCGAGCGGGGCCTTCCCGTCGACCCGGAGGAAGGTCGAGGTCATCACCTCGTAGTCGTAGATGCCGGTCTGGAAGTGCCGGACGTCGTTGAGCTTCCAGACGGGGAACTCGTCGCCGTGGCCGCCGTCCGACTTCACCACCTGGCCCGCCGTGAAGTCTTCGGTCACGAACACGAGCAGCGCCGTTCCCGTGCGGAGTTCGCCGTAGCGGGGCGTCGTCAGCGTGTAGTGGTCGAGCTCGGCGGCGCCGTCGCCCCAGACGTCCCAGAACCCGCCGATCGCCTGGGTCTTCGCCACGCTGGCCACCGGTCGGGCGGTGGCTTCCGACCCGCAGGCCGTCGCCAGCGCGCAGAACACGAGGGTGGGCATCCCCCAGGCTCGACGATACGGACGCCGCCCGGTGTGCGGTGCGGGGGTGAATCCCGCGAGGACGCCGTTGGAGAGGACCTTCATGGACTTCGCTCGTATCCTCGCCGACGAGATCCTGCCGCTCGTCGACAAGCCGTCGCGGTACCTCGGCAACGAGCTGAACACGGTCCGCAAGGACCCAGCTTCCGTCGACGTGCGCATCGCGCTCGCGTTCCCCGACCTGTACGACCTCGGGCTCGGAAACCTCGGGATCCACATCCTGTACGCCGCCGTCAACGCGCTCCCGTGGGCGGCGTGCGAGCGGCTGTACGCCCCCGCCCGCGACCTCGAGGGCGAGCTGCGGAAGCGTGGCCTCCCGCTGTTCACGCTCGAGAACAAATCGCCCGTCCGCGACCTCGATCTCCTGGGCTTCACCCTGCAGAGCGAGCTCACGTTCACCAACATCCTCAACATGCTCGACCTCTCGGGCATGTCGCTCCGCACGAAGGACCGCCGCGAAGACGACCCGATCACCTGCGCAGGGGGGCCGGCCGTCTTCAACCCCGAGCCGCTGGCGCCGTTCATCGACTTCTTCGTCATCGGCGACGGCGAAGACGCCATCCTCGAGATCTGCCACGTCCTGCGCGCCACCCGCGGGCTCAGCCGTCACGACCGCCTCGTCGCCCTGTCGGTGCTCGAGGGCATCTACGTCCCCGCGCTGTACCCGATGGAGACGCTGGCCGACGGCTCGATCCGCCCCCCGCTCGACGCGCCGAAGATCCGCAAGCGCATCACCCGCGACCTCGATGGCGCCACGTTCCCCGTGAACTACATCGTGCCGTTCACCCAGCAGGTGCACGACCGCATCTCGCTCGAGGTGCTCCGCGGCTGTACGCAGGGCTGCCGCTTCTGCCAGGCGGGGATGGTCACGCGCCCCGTGCGCGAGCGCTCCCTCGAGAAGATCGGCGAGCTCCTCGACCGCACCCTCGCGTCCACCGGGTACGAGGAGGTGTCGCTCGTCAGCCTCTCCACGTGCGACTACAGCCGCGTCCGCCAGCTCGTCGAGAACACGGTCGAGAAGGCCCGCGCCGAGCGGGTGAGCGTGTCGTTGCCGTCGCTGCGGCTCGACTCCTTCTCGGTCGAGCTCGCCGACATGGTCGCGGAGACGCGCCGCACCGGCCTCACCGTCGCCCCCGAGGCCGCCAGCCCGCGGCTGCGCGCCGTCATCAACAAGTGGATCCCCGACGAGGACCTCCTCGACATGACCTGCGCGGCGTACACCCGCGGGTGGGACCACGTGAAGATGTACTTCATGATCGGCCTGCCCACGGAGCGGGACGACGACATCCTCGCCATCGCCGACCTCGCGAAGCGCGCCGTCGCGCGGGGTCTCCGGGTTCACGGGCGCGCCAAGGCCAACCTCGGCGTGTCCACGTTCGTGCCCAAGCCGTTCACGCCCTTCCAGTGGGCGGCCCAGGCCTCGCTCGAGGAGACCGAGCGCAAGCAGGACATCCTGCAGCAGGCCCTCGGCCGCAACCACCGCATCAAGTTCGGTCGACACGACCCCGAGGAGACCTTCCTCGAGGGCCTGGTGTCCCGCGCCGATCGCCGCGGCGCCGACCTCATCGAGGCCGCGTGGCGCAAGGGCGCCCGGTTCGACGCCTGGCGCGAGCACCTCCGGTTCGACCTGTGGCAGGAGGCGATCGCCGAGGTCGGGTACGACGTGGCCGACGCGCTCCGCGAGCGCTCGGTCGACGAGCGGCTGCCCTGGGACCACATCGACGTGCTGATCCACAAGCAGTGGTTCGCCGACGACTGGGCCCGCGCCAAGGTCCTCGAGCACGCGAAGGACTGCCGTCAGCGGAAGTGCCACAGCTGCGGCGTGATCGACACCGAGCGCGAGCTGTGTGCGTCGATGCTCCGCAAGTCCGTGAAGGGCCGCAAGCCCGAGGCGGAGTGGACCCGCAAGGTGATCGAGCCGCAGGTGGAGCCGCCGGCGGTCCAGCGGTTGTGGCTGCGCATCTCCCGCACGGGCCTGCAGCGCCACCTCACGCACCTCGAGGCGATGAACGGGTGGCTGCGCGCGCTGCGCCGCTCCCGCACGCCGCTGGCCTACAGCCAGGGGTTCCACCCGCACCCGAAGTTCGCGTTCAGCTCGGCCATGCCCCACGGCGAGCAGTCGCTCGGGGAGTACCTCGACCTAACGCTGGTGCAGCGCGTCGAGCCCATGGAGCTGCTGGAGCGCCTCGCCCGCACGCTGCCCGAGGGCTTCGGGGTCCACGCCGTCTCGGAGGTGCCGCTCGCCGCGCCGTCGCTGATGTCGGTGAACCACGGGCACGACTACCGCGTGTTCCTGCCGCACCAGACCCGCGAGCAGGTAGCCGCCAGGGTCGCCGAGCTGGTGGCCGCCACCGAGATCGTCGTCGTGCGGCCGCCGCGTCCCGGCAAGGACCGCGGGCCCACCACCCTCGATCTCCGGGCGTCTCTGGTGTCGATGGCGATGTTCGACGGCGACCAGGGCGTCCCTGCCGTGGACTTCCGCGTGGTGGTGACCGAACACGGCACGGCCAAGTCGCGCGACGTGGTGCGGTTGTTCACGGAGGCCGCCGAGACCGCGGTCGTCGTGCGCCTCGACACCTTGACGCTCCGCGACGGGCGCCACGAGTCGCTGTCCCACGGGTTCCAGTCGGCGGCTTCCCCCGCCGTTGCCGGCAGCGTGGGCTTCCCTGCCGGGGCCGTTTCGAAGTAAACGGTCCGCTCGGGAGGACGACGTGTTCGTGCGGACACCGGAACAGACGCAGCTGGCCGAACTGGCCCGCGACTTCTGCACCACCACACTCGGCCCCACGCTCAAGGCGGACGACGAAGCCGAGCTGTTCCGCCGGGAACACTTCGACGCACTGGGCGCGCAGGGTCTCGTCGGGCTCCCCACGCCGGTCGAGTACGGCGGAATGGGGCTCGGGTACGTCGACTACGCCATCGTCCTCGAGGAGATCGCGCGGGTCAGTGCGTCGTATGCCGTCTCGGTCGCGGTGACGGGACTCCCGCAGGTGATCCTCGCGAAGTTCGGCACCCCCGCCCAGAAGGAGCGGTGGCTCCCCGAGCTCGCCACGGGCGCTGCCCTGGGCGCGTTCGCGCTCTCCGAGCCGGGCTCCGGCTCCGATGCCGCCTCGCTGCGGTGCGCAGCCCGCAAGGACGGCGACGTGTACCGCCTCACGGGCACCAAGTTCTGGATCACGCACGGCGGGGTGGCGGATCTCTACGTGGTGATGGCCCGCACCGGAGGCCCCGGTCCGAAGGGGGTCTCCGCGTTCCTGGTACCGGGCACGGCGAAGGGGCTCTCCTTCGGCAAGAAGGAGGAGAAGATGGGGTTGCGCTCCTCCCCCACGGTCGAGATCGTCCTCGACGACGTGATCGTCCCGGCCGAGGACCGCATCGGTGAGGAGGGCTCGGGCTTCACGGTGGCGATGACCGCGCTCGACTCGGGTCGCATCACGATCGGGTCCACCGCGGTCGGGTTGTGCCAGGCCGCGCTCGAGGTGGCCACGCAATACGCGTCGCAGCGAAAGCAGTTCGACACCCCGATCATCGACTTCCAAGGCGTCGGGTTCCTGCTCGCCGACATGGCCTGCCGCACGGAGTCCGCGCGGCTGCTGGTGCACCAGGCGGCCGGCCTGAAGGACGCGGGCGCGCCCTTCGGTCACGTCGCTGCCATGGCCAAGGTGGTCTCGACCGACGCCGCGATGGCAGTCACCACCGACGCCGTCCAGGTGCTCGGGGGCTACGGCTACACCCGCGAGTACCCGGTGGAGCGCTACATGCGCGACGCCAAGGTCATGCAGATCGTCGAGGGGACGAACCAGATCCAGCGGCTGGTGATCTCCCGGCACCTCCGCCGCACGTACGGGACCTTCCCGTGAGCAGCAGCGGCCTGTATACTGACTCCCGCCGACCCGGCGCCGGTGGTGGAATGAAGGCCTGCCCGACCTGTGGCGATACCTACCAGGACTTCGTCGACTTCTGTTTCAAGGACGGCGAGGTGCTGGCCGCAGCGTCCGAGGTGGCGGTCGCCCAGAGCCTCGCCCCGGGCATGGAGGCGTCCACCGGCCCCCGCCGGACGAGCGCCGAGCCCTCCGCTGCGTCGATGATGGCAACCCCGGTGCCGCGTGGACCCCGTCGGTCGCTGATCCGAAACGAGCCGGCGAGCCCGACCTACGGCGCCCCCAGGTCCTCCCCCGCCAACCGCGAGGACGACGAAGCGCCGGACAACCGGACCCCGGTGCCCGCCTCCGGTGACGACGACGACGACGGCGAGCCGCTGATGCCCCAGTCGCTCGTCGAGACCGCTCCGATCCTGCGCCCGCAGCGCAAGTCCGCCGCCGACAACGTCACGGCGCCGATCCCCATCCCGGCGCGGGGCGCAGATCAGCGCACGGGCGAGCTCCGTGCTCCATCGAACGCAGGCGCTGCAGATGCGGCCCGCTCCGATGGCCAGACCGCGGAGGGGAACCGGGCCCCCGCCGCTGCGCCCCAGTTCCGGCAGCTCATCAACACGACCCCGAAAGAGAAGACCTTCGTCGGTGAGGTCGTCGAGCCCGAGAGCCCCACGATGCTGCTGCTCGGGGCGATGGCCGCCCTGGTCGGGGTCCTGTTCATCGTCGGCACCGGGGCCTTCCTGCTCTACGTCTGGGTCGGTGGGGACGAAGGCGAGGTCGTCGCCGACGCCGGGCAGATCGCGGAGCCAGCGCCGGTCGTGCCAGTCGCGCCTGAACCGGTCGCGCCGATCGCGGTGGTCCCCGAGCCGCCGGTTCCCGCTCCCGAGGTCGTACCCGCGAACGTGCAGCCCGAGCCGGCTCCGGTCGTCCCCGATCCCGTGGCGCCGGCCCCCGCGCCCGTGGTGCCCGCTCCGGCGCCGGGTCGGCCGGACCCGCAGCCCGCTCCGCAGCGCCCGGTTCCGCCCCGACCCGCGCCGCCTGCGCCCGAGGTCGTGGCCGTGCAGCACCTGAAGTTCGTCTCGAAGCCCTCCGGCGCTTCGGTCGACGTGGCGGGAGCGGTGCGCCAGACCCCGTTCGAGCTCGATCTCGGCCCGGGTACCCACCGGTGGTCGGCCCAGCAGAAGAACCGCAAGCCCCGCGAGAGCAGCGTGGTGATCGAGACGCCGACAGCCGATCCCCTCACGGTGGACGTGTCGCTGCCCGCCGAGACCCGCTCGTGCCTCCTGACCTCCGCCAACGACGTGGTCGAGGTCTATGTCGATGGCCAGACCATCATGACCCTGCTCACCTCGGAGCTGCCGGTCGGCGTACACAACGTCACCGCCAAGCTCAGCAGCGGCGCCACCGCCCGAGGTGTGCTCGAGGTTCCGTCCCTCGCCGTCGTGCCCGAGCGGTGTGTCACGAACGTGCAGGTGAGCACGGTCTCGACGCCTCCCTGATCGATCCCGCGTCACGCCCGAGCCAGCGTCAGGGCCAGAGCGGCCGCGGCTCCGGGGACGGCCGGGGAACGAGCAGCGAATACAGGTTGCCGGCGTTGCTCACGAACACGAGCTGACGCCCCTCCACCGCGGGCGGGCTCGAGATGCCGGCCAAGAGCAGCGGCTCGTGCCAGGACCACACCGTGTGGCCGTCCTCGGGGTCGACGATCCACACCCCGCCCTCGGACGATGCGACCACGAGGCCCGCCTGGGTCCACCGCGGGGTGGTGAGGGCGCCCGTGCCGCCGGAGTCCCACTCCCAGCGCACGGCGCCGGTCACCGGGTGCACCGCGCGCATGTCGCCGTCGGTGCCCGCGTGGTACACGGTGACGCGATCTCCCTCGCGCGCCAGCAGCGGTGCGTGGGCCGCGCCCGCCTCGACCCGCCACAGGATGTCGTGGGAGGCCAGGTCGACGGCGACGAACGGCCCGAAGTACCCAGAGCTGAACACCGAGGGCCCCTCGGTGACGGCGTCGGCGACCACGTCCGGATACCGACCCTCCCCGACGGAGCGGGTCCAGACCTCGTCACCGGACACGAGGTCGACGGCCACGAGCGAGCCCGACGAGAACCCCAGCAGGGCGAGGGGAGGCTCGCCTGGCGGGGGTGTGGTGACGACCGCCCGCGGCGAGGCGAACAACGAGAGCTCCGCGCGCCGGGTGGGGTCGCGGCGGGCGTGGTACTGCCAGACGAGCTCGCCCGTGTCGAGCCGCAGGGCCTGCGCGAGATCGTCGACCGCGGTGATCAACACGAGCCCGTGGGCTTCGTCGACCGCCGGCGCCACGAGGATGGGCGCTGAGCCGTCGTGAGACCAGACGCGCTCCCCGTCGAGCGTGTAGCAGAAGGTGTTCCCGCCGCTGTCGGAGAAGTACACGCGGTCGCCCACGACCGCCGCCTCCGACTCGACCGCGCCGTCCGCTGGGTAGGTGGTCAACAGGGTGCCGTCGCGCCGAGACAGCGCGTACAGGGCGTGGCCGGTGGCGGAGCCCACGTAGATCCGGTCGCCCACGAGGATGGGGGAGCTCCACTCTGCGTGGGTCACGGCTTCGGAGCGGCCACCGGGCAGGTGGACCGAGTAGTGGAACGCGGGAGGGGCGTCGAACGCGCCATCGTACACCGCGGCGGTCGAGGGGCTCACGGCGCGAGCCGCGCCTGACGGGCCTTCACCTCGTCCGTCCGGGTGGACGTCGGGAACCGGGTGAGGAAGTCGGCGTACACCCTGGCGGCGTCCGCAGGGCGCGCGAGGCTCTCGTACGCGAGCCCCAGGTCGAGCGTGGCGATCTCGGCCAGGAACCCGGCGCCCTTCGACAGCTTCTCGAGGTGGGCGACGGCGTCGTCTCCCTTCTGTTCCTCGAGGTCGAGGTTCGCGAGGGCGCTCTCGACGGACCAGGCGAGCACGCCCTCGGCGTCGGGGCTCGCCCGCGTGAGCGCTTCACGCTGCTTCGCCTTGTTGCCTGCGAGCCGGAAGGCCTCCGCGGCCGACATGCGGGCCTCGGCGGCTGCCGTCCCCGTCGCGCCGTTCGCGATGGCCGCGAGCTCGTCTCCGACGGCCTCGACCTTCACGAGGTCCACCACCTCGCCCTGGGCGAGCTGGGAGGCGATGTAGGGCAAGGGGCCTTCGAGCTTCGAGAGGGCCTCGGCGATCTCGGCGGCTGCCCGGCGTTGCTCGCGCACGGTGTACTGCGTGTACTGGCCGTACCCCAGCACGCTGAGGAGCAGGACCGCCACGATCGCGACGGCGTGCTTCCAGTATCTGAGAGCGAAGTCGGTCACGAACATCTCGGCCCGGAAGGCCGCGCCTGCGCGCGCCGGCTTCAGCTCCAGGTCGTCTTGAATCGTGTCCGCCACGAACCCTCCGCCGCTGATCGACCGGCTCGACTAACACGGCCGGGCCTGGCGCCACCGCAGGTTGTATCTGCGCCCGCTCCCGCGGTAGAACTAGCGCCCACGAGGTCCCTCTTGTCGCTCCTCCTGCTCGCTGCACCCGCGTTCGCTCAGTCCACCCCGCCCATCCGACGGACGCGGCTCCAGGACGGTCGTGAGTTCGTGGCGGAGGTCCTCGGAACCGAAGCCACGGGGCTCCGTGTGCGGGTGCCCGCCGGCGAGATGCTCGTCTCGTTCGAAGACCTGCTCGAGGTCCGCCCGATCGACGCAGCTGCGTACGCGGCGCAGGGCTCGTGGCGCGTCGTCGTCGTGGCCCCCGAAGCGATCCTGCCCGCCACCCGGCAGATGCTCGACACGATTCCGGGCCTGGTGGCGCGGCCGGCGGGCCAGCCCGACGCCGACCTCACGCCTGCGCAGGTCGCGGCGGTGGGTGCATGTGGCCCGGACCTCGGGTGCATGCGCGACGCGACGAAGGACCTCCCGTGGCGCTGGCTCGTCGTGGTCGAGGACGTGGAGGCGGGCGGAATCAAGGTCTCGAGCCTCGTGAGCACGGCCGATCGCACGGTCCCGCAGGTCCAGGCGGTGCCCGTGGTGGAGGCCGCGGCGCTGTGGACGGCGCTGCACCGCGCGGTGGGGCTCGACGCTCCCAGGTCCGCGCCTCCGGTGGTCGAAGGGCTCGGCGGCAAGGTCCCCAAGACCCCGAAGGGCCCGAAGACGGATGGCCCCGCCACCGCGGCCTCGGCAGCCCAGGTGTTCGTCCCGGTGCCCGGCTGGCCGAGCTTCCGGTCGGGGGATGCCGGGAAAGGTGCTGCTGCGCTGCTCGGCGCCACCGCGTTCACGGTCGCGGCCGGGGTCGCTGGGGTGTCCATGAACCCGAACTCCGACGTGCCATCCTCGCTGCCGATGGCGCAGGGGATCGGCTTCGCGGTCGGCGGGTACCTCGGCTCCACCTGGGCGCTCAACCACTGGCTCGCGGGTTCGTCCAACCGCACCGCTGGCGGAGTCGGGGCCTCGGTGGTGCCCACCACCAACGGCGCCGTGGTCGTCGGCGCCTTCTGACCGCCACGCTTCCGGAGCTCGATCCGGAAGGGAGCCCGCGCCAGACTAGGAGCGTCGCGGGCGCTCCTCGGTCGGGGCTTCGGGGTCGACGCTCGGGTCCGGATAGGGAGCGCGGACCGCGGAACGCACGGCGGTGACGTCGATCGCCTCTGCGTCGACGCGGCTGACGATCTCCGTCTCGGCGTCGAGGTCGTTCGGACCCACCGGATCGTCGAGGGTGAGGGACTCGAGCAGGTCCAGGTTGGCCGAGAGCGGCATCGGGCCACCGGTCCCCACCTCGTCCACCCGCGGCACGTCCTGGGGATCGATGCCTCCGCGGCGCGGCCAGTCGGGCTCGTCCACGAACACGAGGTGGCCCTGGCCCACCCAATGCAGCGCCAGCCGTTGCAAGAAGTTGGGGGTCCGGGGGACCGCGGTGTCCACCGTGCCCTGCCAGGACACCTGGAAGCCGCCGTGCAGCACGAGCTGGGCCGCCTCGGCCACGCTGGCAGCCTCGCCGTGGTCGAGGACGAACACGGAGCCGTCACGGTCGACCACCCGGGCGAGGACACGGCCGTCGGAGGCGGAGCGCAGGGTGAGTCGAAGCACGCCAGAGTCTACCCCTGTTCGGACGGGTGAGATACGCGACCACCCCCGGCGCGGCAGCGGTCGGGCCGCCTGCTGAACCCTCGCGCGGGAGACGACGTGCCCAACGCCTACATCTCCGGAACCGGCTTCTACGTGCCCCCCGACATCGTCACCAACGATGATCTCCGCACGCGGTACGGCATCGAGACGACCCACGAATGGATCGTGCAGCGCACGGGTATCGAAGCGCGCCGGTTCTCCCCCGCGGGCTCGTGCTCTGCCGACCTCGCCGTTCCGGCCGCCGAGATGGCCATCGAGCGCGCGGGCCTGAAGAAGACCGACATCGACCTCATCGTGTTCTGCACGCTGTCGCCGAAGCACGCCTTCCCCGGCGATGGTGTGCTCCTGCAACAGAAGCTCGGCCTGTGCGAGGCGGGCCGCTTCATTGGCGCCCTCGACATCCGCAACCAATGTTCGGGGTTCCTGTACGGCCTCGCGACCGCGTCGTCGATGGTGCAGTCCGGCATGGTCAAGCACGTGCTGCTCGTCGGCGCCGAGACCCACTCCGCGGCCCTCGAGATGTCCACGAAGGGGCGGCAGATCGCGTCGCTGTTCGGAGACGGCGCCGGCGCCGTGGTCGTCTCGCCCACCACCGAGGACCGGGGCGTGCGCGGCTGGTACCTCGGCGCCGACGGACGCTACGCCGACGTGCTCGCCCAGCGCGTCTGGGACATGTCCCGGCGCCCGTTCCTCAAGATCCGGCCCGAAGATGGCGTCGCCGAGATCGAGAGCGACTGGATCTGGGCGAACATGGACGGCAAGCTCGTCTTCAAGAACGCCGTCGAGCGCATGGTCCAGTCGTTCATGCAGGCCTGCTGGGACCAGAAGATCTCGCTGTCGGACGTGGACCTCTTCCTGTTCCACCAGGCCAACATGCGCATCAACCAGATGGTGGCCAACCTCCTCGGGATCCCCGACGAGAAGCTGATTCACAACATCCACAAGTACGGCAACACCACCGCCGCGACGATCCCGCTGCTCATGGCCGAGGCGGTCGAGACGGGTCGGCTCAAGCCCGGGATGAAGGTCGCCAGCGTGGCCTTCGGCTCCGGGTTCACCTGGGCGTCCGCCATCATCGATTGGTGAGGGCCGGTCAGCGACCGGTGAGGGCCATCACCGACTGGTGGGCCCTGCCACATCGGCCTCGAGGTTCACGGTCGGCAGGGCGCCAGCCACCTTCAGCCGCAGCTCGTAGTCGACCGGCCCGGAGCAGTCCCGCTGGGCGACCCACAGGTGCGCGGTCTCGGATCCGCCCGAGCTTCCGGACCTGATGCAAGCGGCGGGGCAGTCCCCGTACGCGGCGTTCGCGCAGGTGTCCTCGTCGTCGAGCTCGGACTCGCCGGCGTCGAGCCCGTACCGGCCACCGGAGTCCGTGTAGAGCGCGAAGAGATCGGCGGGGCCGCTCGTGGGGGTCAGGAACACCTCGACGGACGCGGGGGGGGCCACGTCGAAGGTGAAGTGGTGCCAGACGGGGTCGACATCGGGGGCGCCACAGGGGAGTGGGGACACTGCAGGCACGGCGTCCGCGAGGGAGGCGCGGCAGTCTGCGGGGTCCTGGGCCACGAGGTCGTCGACGCCGTCGCAGTCCTCGTCCACGCCGTTGCCCGGCACGTCGAGGGCGCCGACGTAGATCTCGTCGTTGTCGTCGTCGCAGTCCCGCCCGCCGTCGCAGCTGCTGGGCGGCTGGCCGTCGGTGTCCCGGTCCAAGGAGAAACACTCCACCGTCTCGACCGTGAGCTCGTAGGGGAGGGACGCTTCCAGCGCCGTCACGCCCACGACGTAGACGCCTGCACCCATCCCGAGCTGGCTCGTGAGCGGACACGCGCCCTCGATGGTCTCGCGCAACACGCCGTCGTGGTACACGCGTAGCACAGCTTCGCCGTCGCACGCGAGCGCTGCGTCGAACACGTCGAGGGTGCCGAGGACCTTGGCGCTCCAGTGATCCGGGCTGCCGTCACACACAGCCGCGTCGAAGGTCGCCGGCAGCTCCACGCCGACGGCCGCCTGCGGGGTGTCGTTCGGTTCGTCGGCGTCCTCGACGCAGCCGAGCCCCGTGTGGGTGTCGGTGTCGGTGTCGGTGTCGGTGTCGGCCTCGTCGAGGCGCTCGCGGTTCTGTCGATGCTCGGCGGCGCCGATCCACGGACAGGCCGCGAGGAAGAGCAGGGAGAGCGGCAGTCCGACGTGGAAGCGGAGTGTGCACATGTCAGCGTCCGAACAGGGCGGCGCCGAAGAACACCAGCGACGCCGCGCCCGCCGTGGTGGCTGCGACGGTGGCTCCGTCCGTCGCGAGGAACAGGCCGTTGGCGGGGCGAACGTCGTACGCTGCGCGGGCTGCCAACGCGGACCCGAACAACGCACCGCCTGCAGCCGCGAACCCCGCCCCGCGCTCGAGGTTGGCCAGCCGGGGCTCGGTCCAGGCGCGCTTCGGCTGCTTGACCTTGATCCGGGTGCCGTCGGCGGAGAACCAGGGCGGGAGCGTGGGGAGGGTGTCGAGCGGCGGGCCGAGGAGGTCCTCGGGGAACGCCGTGCCGTCCATCCAGGTGGTCTCGAGGTTGCCGACGCGATCGCCCACCTGGAGGAGGTGCGGTACGCCGGGCTCTGCGCGGGGGGTGTCGAGGAACCGGCCGTCGAGGAACACCCCGCCGCCAGTGGGCACCACCAGGCCCTTGCCCTCGACCACCGTGCTGGCCGGCGCAGTGTCGCCACCGAGCGAGCGGACCTGGTGGGCCGGGGGGACGTACGCGGGCCACGGCAGCGACGGATCGAGCGCCTTCGCGAGGAGGGCCCACCGCTCGGCCTCCGGCGTGTCGAGGTCGCCGGCGAGCGCGTACGCGTACCGGATCGCGAAGCGCGCCACGTCCTCTGTCTTGACGACATCGAGCATACAAGGCAACTTCTTCTCGGCGAAGGTCAGCGCCCGCCGCGCCGACCCGACCTGCTTCTCCACGTACATCTGATCGACGCTGTCGCTCAGGGCCGTGAGGTCGGCCTGGTGCAGCTCGATGCAGTCCGGGTCTCTCGCGTACGCGACGCTCGCCCCGAGGAGGATGGACGGTGCCAGAAGCATCGGCGCAGTGTACACCATCCCCGCGCCTGCGCTGGAGGCCCGATGTCCCCCGCTCCCGCCCTTCCGACCCCCTTCGCCGAGGTCCGGCAGGTGGAAGTCCCGTTCGCTGGGGGTCTGGCCGTCGTGGGCCTGCCCGCCGTCGGAGACCGTCCGCTGTTCGGGGAGGCGACGCTGCACCGCGATCACGTCGCCCTGCGCACCGTCCTCCCGGCGGCGGTCGCGCCGTGGCCGGCCCGCGCGATCACCCCCCAGCGGGCGCGCGACGCGGTCACCGCCGCGCTCCCCAGGGCGCGCACCGGCCAGCGACCCGTGGAGGGCTACCGGCGCTCCGGGGACGCCCTGGTCCCGGTGTACCAGGTGGACACCCTGCTGCCGGGACCCTCGGCGTGGGTGTTCTGGGTCTCGGCCGCGGACGGCGTGGTGGTCGGCGGAGCGCGCACGTCCCGGGACGCCACCGGCCGGGTGTACGGCGGGAGCCCGTTCACGTCCGGTACGGAGCTCGTCCAGCTCCCGGGGGTGGAGGGCGCGCTGTTGGACGGACCGTACGTCCGCGCCCGCTCCTGTGACGAGTGGACCGTGGGCGGCTCGCTCTTCTCGCTCACCTCGTGCGAGGCCCTCGGGCGGCACGCGGTCGCCGACCCGGGCGGGGACTTCCTGTTCTTCCCGGCGCCCGCTTCGTACGTCGACCCGTTCGCGGAGGTCCACCTCTACTTTCACGCCGACCGCTTCTCGCGGTGGCTCGACGACCGGTACGGGCTCACGTTCCCGTACGCGCCCATCTGGGCGAACGCGAACTTCCCGTTGGCGAACGCGTTCTTCGGGGACTTCGATCTCGACGGGGTGCCGGAGATCAGCTTCGGGACCGACGATCCGACCGGTACCGACTTCGCGTACGACGCCGATGTCGTGTACCACGAGCTCGGACACGCCGTGGTGGGGGAGTGGGCCCCCACGCTGCCGTTCCTCGGCGCCGACGAGTACGGCCTCGAGTGGGCCGGGGGCGCCGTGAACGAGGGCATCGCCGACGTGTTCTCCATGCTCCATTCGCCGGATCCCCTGACGGGCGAGTTCGCCGGCTCGGCGTTCGGAGAGCGCGCCATCCGCGACCTGGAGCGCCCCCGCCGCTGCCCCGACGACCTGAAGGGCGAGGTCCACGCCGACGGTGAGATCTTCGCGTCGTTCGGGTGGCAGCTCGTCTCCGATCCCCTGGTCGGCCCCGACCTCGTGGCGGAGCTCCTGGCCGGCACCATCCCGCAGCTCGGCAGCGACGTGTCCTGGGACGGGATCGGCCGGGCGGTCCACGCTGCAGCAGACGACCTGCGTCGCGTGGGGTTCACCGGGGATCGCGCCCACGAGGCGATCCTCGCCCACCTCGAGGCCTCCGGCATGGAAGGGTGTGGCCGCGTGATCCCGCTCGACGGGGGCGCGGTGGCCGACCTCCTGCTGGTGAACGGCGGCCTGCTGGGTGAGCTCGCCCGCCTGCCCGGCGGAGCGCAGCTGTCCCTCGACGTGCCCGCCGACGCCGAGGGCGTGCTCGTCACGGTCTCCGGGTTCTCGGCGGTCGACGGCATGGGGTGGGCCGTGTACGGCCGGTGGGGGGAGCCGGTGGAGCACACCTTCACCGTGGTCGACCTGCTCGGCATCGGCTTCGCCACGCCGGTGGTGACCGACGACACGTTCGTCGTCGAGGGCGGCGACGCCCCGTCGCTCTCGTTCGGCCTCGGGGGACCCGACGCGCTGGAGGTGCGCCCCGGCGAGACCCTGTACCTGTCGGTCGCCAGCGTGAACCAGGGGTCCCTCACGCTGCTGGACTTCCAGTACGGCCGCATCGCGGTCGAGGCCGCGCCCGTGGGTCCCCCAGAGCTGCCGTCGCCGTCTGGCTGCACTCACGGGCCCGGCGCCCCTGCGGTCCTCGGGATCGCGGCCGTGATCGCCCGCAGGCGGCGCGCTGCGGTACGCTCGGCGCGATGAGGCCCACCCGACGCCAGCTCCTCGCCTCGACCCTCGCCGTCGCCGCCTGTCGTCCGGACGGCACGCTGCGCGCGGTCGACGCCCCGACCGCAGACACGGGCACCCCGCGCCCGCACGCCACAGGTGGCACCGGCGACACCGGCCTGGCCACCGACACCGGAGACTCTGCCGTCCCCACCGTCCCCGACGGGCCCGGCCCCGAACCTGCAGCGGCGTGGGACCCGCCCGGCGCGGTGGACCCCGCGGCGTTTCCGTGCGGCGTCCAGACCGGAGACGCCCTCCCGACCGCGGTCCTCGTGTCCGTCCGGACGGAAGAGACCGCGCTCGTGTTGCTCCTCGCGCGGGGCGTCGAGGGCGGCTGGGTGGACGCACAGCGCCTCGACGGGCTGGAGGTGGTCGACGGCGTGCTGCAGCTCGAGCTCGTGGACCTGGCGCCCGACACCACGTGGTCGGTGGTGTTCACCACCCCCGACGGCGTCCGTCGGTCCGCGCCCTCCCGCTTCCGAACCGCCATCCCGGATGGGTGGTCGCGCGTGGTGCGGTTCGGGGCCACCAGCTGCCTCGGGTCCCTCGGCGCGCCGTGGCGCAGCCTTTCGCGGCTCGCGGCCGAGAAGCTCGACCTGTTCGTGCTCCTCGGCGACACCATCTACGCCGACGAGGGGCTCCGGCCCGCAGGCCGGTGGGACGAGCGTTGGGCGGACGCCCTCGCCACCGAGGGGCTGCGGGCCATCACGGCCTCCACGTCGGTCGTGGCCACCTGGGACGACCACGAGGTCGACAACGACTGGTCGTGGGAGCAGCCCGGGATGCCCGGGGACGCGCTCGACGCGCTCGCAGCCTTCCGGAGGTCGCTCCCGCTCCGGGAAGGCCCCGGCGGCTCGCGCCTGTGGCGGAGCCTCCGCTGGGGCGACGTACTCGAGCTGTTCGTGCTCGACTGCCGTGGCGAACGCATCGACGGTGACTACGTGTCCCGCGAGCAGCTCGACTGGCTGAAGGCAGGCCTGTCCGCGAGCGTCGCGCGGTTCAAGCTCGTGCTCAACAGCGTGCCGATCACCGACATGGACGCGGTGTACCTGGGCCTCGGGGACGAAGACCGGTGGGACGGCTACCCCGCGCAGCGCACCGAGATCCTCGAGCACGTCGCGGACGAGGGCCTCACCGGGGTGTTGTGGCTCGGGGGCGACTTCCATTGGGGCGCCGTGGCCTCGATCGGCCGGCCGGGCCGCGACCACGACGATCAGGTCGAGGTGTTCTGTGGTCCTGCGGGGAGCCCGATCAACCCAGTGGCGCTGGTGACGCCGGAGGCGCCGCAGTTCGACCCGGTGGTCACCCGGTGGAACTCCGTCGTGTTCGAGGCCGACCCGGTCGCGGGCACGGTCCGCGTGCGCTTCGAGGGGGACACCGGGCTCCTGGCGGAGCGCACCCTCACCTTTCCGACGGGTGGAGGAGCGCCGTGAAGTGGGCTGAGTCGGGATCCGCTTCCCAGCGCGCGAGATCCGCGGTCCGCACCTGCTCCAAGGCCTCGCGCAGCTCGTCGTAGGACAAGGGCTCCGGGCGGTCTCCGAGCGCGGCGTAGAGGTCGTCCTTCACGGCCGTGACCGCCTCCTGCAGGGCCAGGGCGCCCACGAGGAACCGGAGGTCGCCGCGGGGGTGGATGCGCTTGCGGATGGCCTGGCCCACGACGGGGGTGCGGCGCACGGCCAGCGCAGCGGCGATGAACCGCTCGTGGCGGCGCTGCGCCTCGAGCACGTAGCCCCGCTCCTCCATCCAGGTCATCGCGCTCTCGACGACGGCGTCGTAGCGGCGGAGCAACGCGAGGTCGTCCACCTCGCGCCACTCGGCGACGAGGTCGAACGGGGGGTCGTACAACATGTCGGAGGGCGCGCTCGTGACGTTGCCTTCGATGCCCATCGCCGCGAACATGGCCGCGTTCCGCTCCTGGTCGAACGTGGTCATGGCGAGGTCGATGGGCATGGTGTCGGGCTGGCCGAGCAGCTCGCCGTAGGCCCAGCGGGCCACCTCCGAGCAGAACAGCGCGGTGTGGTCGTCGTGGTCGAAGTCGGCGTCGTAGTCGATGGGCGCCCCGTGCGCGACCCGCTCGTACGCTGCCTTCGCTGCCTTCGCGGCCGTGGGTTGGTCGGGGTGTCTCAGCACCACCACCCGATCCACGCCCGACGCCAGGAACTCGTCGATCGGCTCCACCAGCGCGCCCACCTCGAGGTACGCCATCACGCCCCAGGCGCGGCCCTGCTCGTCCACGTACACGAGCACGTTGTGCGAGAACTGGGAGTCCACCCGGCCCATGTGCGCGATGCCGGCGCTGGACAACGCGTTGGCGCGCGTGACCAGCACGTCGCCGGAGCGCAGGCTCTCGCGCCCGGTGAACGGCACCGCGGGATCCGCCAGCCACGCTGGGGGGCGACTCGTGGCGGGGAGGGCCTCCAGCACGTAGTCCTCGAGGTACCGCAGACCGAGGTCGGCGCGGCGGAGGGCCCGCATGCAGTCGGCGTCGAGCGAGCCGTCGGCGTGCCAGGTCTGGAGCGCCCGGTGGAGCTGCAGCCGCGTGGCCCAGCTCCGCGCCACCACCTGGGCGCCGGTGGTGAGCACGTCCTGCGCCTCGGCCTGGTGTGGGTCCAGGGCCTCGAGGCCGTCGAACAGCGAACCGAGCACCGGGGTGCAGGTGCCGGCGGTGACGGTGTCCACCGGGGTGAGGAGCGCCTCGACGCGGGTGGACAACACGTAGGGTTCGGCGTGCGCGACGAGCGACAGGCCTGCGAGCAACGACGACATCGGTCCCCCTCCAGTCAGCGCAGCCAGGCCACCGCGATCACGACGATCAACAGCGCCACGATGATCAGGCCCAGCAGGGCCACGAGTCCGAGCCCCGTGACCATCAACACCGACAGCCCGGGGACCGGCTTCTCGTCGGGGTACACGGGCTCCGAACCCGCCTCGTACCGGTGGCCCACGCTGGCGGCGCGCACCTCCATCGGCTCGGGGGGCAGCGACTGACGCATCAGGCGCTCCTCCTTCACCTGGTCGTGGAGCTTCGGGAGGTTCGCGGTGATCTCGGCCACCACCTCCGTCGCGGACGCGGGGCGCGCGGCGGGGTCCTTCGCGAGGAGTCGCATGGTGAGGACCTCGAGCCACTGCGGCAGCGCAGGCGCCCGGATCGAGGGAGGGGTCGGCGGGCTGTTGACCTGGTCCTGCATCACCTTGAGCGTGGGCCCCACGAACGGGGGCGCCCCCGTGAGCATGGCGTACGACAGGATCCCGAGGCCATACAGGTCCGAGCGCGCGTCGAGCTTGCCCTCCTCGACGTACTCGGGCGCCATGTACTCCGCGGTCCCGAGCTTCACGCCCACGTCGGTGAGGGCCTCGTCGCCCCCCTGGAGGCGCGCGACGCCGAAGTCGAGCACCTTCACGACCTCGCCCGTCCGCGACCGCCCGAGGAGCACGTTCGACGGCGCCACGTCGCGGTGCACCACGCCGATGGTGTGCGCCGCCTCGAGCGCCTTCGCCACCGCCAGCAGCACGTGCGCGGCGCGGTCGACCTCGAGGGCCCCACCTTCCAGCACCTCACCCAGGCGCCGGCCCTCGACGAACTCCATCACGATGTACCAGGACCCTGCGAGGTCACCGCCGTCCGGCTGCTCGCCGAAGGCGATCGCCTTCACGACGTGGGGGTGCTCGACCCGCTGCATCAGGTCGAACTCACGCGAGAACCGGCGGAGGTGATCCCGCACGCGGGCGAGTTGCGGATAAAGTAGCTTTACTGCTACTTTTTCGTGTGTCTGGGTGTCCTTGGCCTGGTAGACCGTGCCCGACCGACCCTCACCGAGGAGCCGCACCAATCGGTACCGCCCCGCGAGGAGGGCGCCCTTCGCCTTGTCTTCCGCCATCGGTCCCGAGCCTACCACCCGTGGTGGAGCGGGCGGTTACCGGCGGGTGCATGGCCACGCGCACCGAACAGATCCTGGCCGCAGCGCTCGCCTTGCCACAAGGCCGCGGGTACCGCTTCGACCCGGCCCCCCGGTCGCCGACCGATCCCACCAATCCACGTGATCCGGTCCACGACGGGGTGAGCCGCACGCTCACCTTTCGCGGCGAGGTGGTGGCGCGCGCGCCCTCCGACGGCGCCACCTTCTGTTGTGGCGTCACCTTCGAGGCGTGGTTCGACGCCGGGGTCCCCGACGGGGCCACCCCGGAGGAGCTGCGCGCGGCGCTCACCGACTGGTTCTGTCCCACCATGGGCCACGACGGCGTGGTCACCGCCCTGGTGTCGCGGGGGTGGGGCCGGCGGGTGTCGCTGGCGGAGGCCCGGCCCGGCGACCTCTGCCAGTTCTGGCGCTCGACGTCGCTCGCGGCGCCGTCGGGTCACTCGGTGGTGTTCCTGGGCCACCGTGACGGGCGGCTGCGGTACTGGTCGAGCCAGCGCGCGACCGGCGGGGTCGGGGTCCACGAGGAGCAGGTGGGGCCGGCGTGGGAGGTGCACGTCGTCCGGCCTGCGTGAACGCTCGCGTCAGTCGACCACGCACCCGGTCTCGTCGCCCTGGCGGCGAATGCCTTCGTCTCCGCCCACGAACACCGTGTCGCCCGCCGCGTCCCAGCACGCGTCGAACCCGAGCTCGTCCGTGCCGCGGAACACCACGCCGGCCGCGCGACCCCCGGCTTCTGGCACCACCACCGACTCCACCGTGGCCGGCCACGAGAGGTCGTCGGTGGTGAGCGCGAGATCGGCGGAGAACCCCAGGCGATCGAGGTCGGTGTGGAACCACGTCTCCGCGCCGGGACCCGCCCCCACCGATCCCTGCAGGCGGCGCGCCCCCTCGAACAGGCCGCTCTCGTACAGGATGACGTTCATCGGGCCTGGGGCTTCGTCCACCTCGAACGCGGCGAACAGCGCGTCGAGGTTCCAGCCGCCGATGCTCGCGTCCTCGTCCCGCTCGAGCACGCTCACCTCGGCGGCGGGGCTGGCCTCGTCCGGCGCAGCGGCGATCGACGACTGGAACGAGCCGTCCTCGAGGCGCACGATCTCGGCCTCGAGCCACAGCCGGCGCGGCTCTTCGCCGCCCAGCGCCGCACCCGTGTAGTTCGCGACCACCTCGAGGCGCTCCCACCGGCGGGCCACGTCGGTGCGCACGTCGGGCTCGCGGGAACGCAGCGCCTCCCCCAGGGTCACCGGGCCCTCCACCCAGGCGTCCCAGCGCCCCGCAGCCTCCTTGGCGGCGCGCAGGACGGGGTCGTCGCCGAGCGGAGCCAGGACGAGCTCGCGGGGCGAGGACCAGGTGGTCGCGGCGGGGAGCGCCGACAGGAACGCCGCTTCCTCCTCGAACGGGAGGTTCGAGATCGGGGACCGGCAGGCCAGCAGGAGCAGGGTCAGAAGCGCCACCCCGTCACGAGGGTGAAGTCCTGGAACGTGGGCCATCCCGGGTTGTCGTCCCATCGGGTCACCAGGGTCTGGAAGGAGAACGCGAAATCGAACGAGAACCGGCCGGGGTGCAAGCCCGCGAACCCGCGGAACCCCACCCCCAGGCCCACGGAGCCCTGCGACTCCAGGTCCCAGTCCGGGAAGCTGCGGGTCACCCCGGTGACCGAGGCGCGCGCGCCGATCCCGGCCCGGATCAGCGCGGGGGTGGTGATGACGCCGACGTTCGCGGCGAGGCTCGAGGTGGAGACGCGCATGGCCACCTCACCGAGCCCGGGCAACACCAGGGGGGTTGCGCTGCCGCCGGTCGAGAAGTCGCCGCCGAAGTACGTCGCCCGCCGGGTCCAGGTGGCGCCGATCCCGGCCACCCCGTGCGGGGGCACATAGTCCTGCGACCACCCGCGCTGTCCCGCGCCGAACCCGCGGAAGCCCGCGACGAGCTGCAGGGAGAGGTCGGGAAGGTTGGCGCGTCGCACCATCTGGTCGAGGGTCCCGCGCGAGGCCACGGCTGCGTACGACACCGTCTCGAAGTCCTCGGAGAAGACGGAGTGCGTCTCGCCGCGACGCACCGTGTAGTGCGCCTCCTCGACGTACCCGGGCATCCGCCGGTGCACGAAGAAGGTCCCCGGTCGCACCGCGAGCGACATCGCCGCAGCGCCGTCGACCTCGGCCACGTAGCGGTGGCGGGTCTCGTCCCACACCGAGAAGGCGCCGTCCAGGTCGCCCAGGAACGACAGGTGGGCGGAGGCCTCCTCCAGGTTGGTGAGCACGATCTCGCCGGCGCCTGCGAGATCGAGATCCCACGACGGAGTCTGGGTGCCCGGCGTCTCGCGGGTGCGGAACGCGGTCTCCGCGTGGACCCAACCGTACGCCTCGGTGAGCGTCACGGCGCCGTCCCGGTTGGTGTCGGCGCCCCCGGACAACGCGGTGTGCAGGTAGTGCGTGAAGAAGCCGGAGCCGAGCTCCATCGACTCCTGGGACAGCTCCGACGCAGCGGAGCTCGTGATGATCGCGGTGCCGCGGGTGGCCTCGACCACCGGCGCGGTCCAGTCGATGGCCGGGCCTCGCGCCCCGCCCTTCTGGCGGACGAGGCCGCCGGACTGGCAGGCGTCCACCATC
>JBIKWC010000002.1:0-90443 GCA_044356535.1 Myxococcota bacterium | reverse complement strand
CCACCATGCGCGCGCTCCCGTGCACCTGCTCCACGGAGACGCCGCAGAGCAGCCGTTCCCCGACGGCCCCCTGCTGTTGTGGATGTTCAACCCGTTCGCGGCCGACGTGGTGGCGAGCGCGCTGGGACACCTGTCCCGCACCAGCGGACACTGGCTGGTGTACGTGGTGCCCCGGGAGCTGCCCGTCGTGAAGGCCGCTGGATTCGTCACGGTGACCGCAGGCGGCCCGGACGACTGCCGCTGGGAGCTGCTGCACCGCCCCGCGGGTCCTCCTGCGGGACGAGGCACCCAGCAGTCGGCGTGATACGATACGGGTCCCACCCGAGGTGCCCATGCTCGCCATCATCGTCGCGTCCACCGCGTCCGCTCAATCGGTGTTCGACGAAGACTTCGGCCGGGTGATCGATCCCGCCTCGAGCCCCGTCACGGCCAACGGCATCGGCGCGCCCACCGTCGCCTGGGACCCGAACGACGAGACGTTCGTGATGTTCTTCGAGACGCGCGTGGGCGCAGCCACCCCCCAGTGCCCGGCCGGCACGTGGGGCATCGGCGCTGCGAGCTCGGCGGACGGCGTGAACTGGGACATCTGGGACCAGCTCGTGGTCACGCCCACGGCCGGCACGCCGTACGCGTGTGTCGCCGCTCACCCCGCCACCGTGTGGGAAGGCGGCGTCTTCCACCTGTGGTTCAAGGCCGAGCAGGGCACGGGCGCCACGGAGCAGGGTTGGGGCACCAACAACTACTCGGGCGTCGGCTACGGCACGATCGACCTGTCGCTCGACGACAAGTCGGCGGACATCGCGGCCATCGACGCCGAGATGCAGGCGCTCGAAGACATCGTCGATCAGGCCGTCCTCGACCTCGACACCACGCTGACCCAGCTCGAGGCCAGCATCCTCGCGCAGTCCGACGAGTTCGAGTGCGTGCCCACCGCGCCCATCTGCGCCCCCTGCAACGACGTGTTCCTGGCGGGCATCCAGTCGGGCGCCGGCACGGTGACCAACCGCCGCGACTTCTGCCAGCCGTTCGCGTTCGTGCTCCCCACGAATCTCAACGCCACCGGGCTCACCGTCCCGGGTGACCAGATCCGCCTCGAGTGGGACGAAGCGGGCGGAGGGAACCACTTCTGCCGCGAGCGCCTCATCGGCGGCATTCAGACCATGACCTGCAACGGCGGGGACATCCCCGGCACGACCGTGGTCACCGCGGACAGCTACGTGGAGCTCCAGGTCCGGTCCTCCGGGAACTGGGTCGTCGTGGGCTCGGCGAACCTGTCCGCCAGCAACGCGCAGACGACCACGGGCGACGTGCTCGACGGCATCACCGCCTTGCAGGCGTTCACCAGCATCCCCGACGACGCTGGCGTGTTCCCGCTCGTGCCTGCGTTCCGCGCCGACCTCCTGGACCTCATCAACTGGCTCAACCTGGCGCCCGTCACCCCGGACGAGACCCTGCTCCGCGCCGAGCTGGTGGCCGCTCGCGCCGAAGCCCGGGACGTGCGGCAGCTGATCAGCACCACGAACACCCAGCTCGCGGCGCTGCAGGCCGAGCGCGACGACCTGGTCGCGTACACGCAGTACGTCTCCCCATCCATCCAGTCGAACGGTGTCGCGCTCCAGCTCAACCAGGTCTTCGGGTACCCGTCCGTGGCGAAGATCGGGAACGAGTGGGTGATGGTGCTCCAGCAGTACCCGAACCTCTACCGCGCCTCCGGCGCCTCGCCGGACGCGTTCACGCTCGACGCCGACTCGATCATCGACGCGGGCGCTGTCTCGTGGGCCAACACCGAGGTCTTCGAGCCCTCGTTGTACTGCGCCGTCACCGACCCGTCGTTCCCCTACCGGACCTGGCTCGCGGGGCGGGCGATCGTGGCGGGCACGTTGTCCACGGCCGGAGCCTCCGACGCGATCTCGAGCGACGGGCTCACCTGGCTCCTGAACACCACCGCCGACTTCCTGTGGGGCGACATCAACGACTACCGCCACTTCGATGTCGTGTCGGACGCGTCGGGCTCGCTGCGGATGTACTGGGTCAAGCGCGTGGGCGGGGTGAACGAGGTCCACCTCCAGGCCACCGACCCTACCTGGATCGCGACGGATACCCTCAACCGCGACTGCCCCTGAGCCGAAGAGGGGTGGGTACCAGGATTCGAACGGTCCCCCCTACCGGTTACGCCGCAGAGTACTGACCCGGCACGATCCGCCGGGGGCGAGCTACGCTGGACCCCTCCCCCCGAGGTGTCCATGCTCGCGCTGTTCCTGTCCGCCGCTCTGGCCTCGGTGTTCGACCAGGACCTCGGCGTGGTGTTGTCGCCCGGCGCCAGCCCGCTGACCGCCAACGGGATCAGCGCGCCCACCGTGGTGTGGGATCCCGACGACCAGCTGTTCGTGATGTTCTTCGAGACCAAGACCGATGCGTCCACCGCTGGTGGCTGCGCCGCCGGGAAGTGGTCCATCGGGGCGGCGAGCTCGGTCGACGGCGTCACCTGGGACGTCTGGGACCAGCCCGTCGTGTCCCCCACGCCCGGCACCCCGTACGCGTGCGTCGCCGCCCACCCCGCGGCGGTCTACGACAACGGCCAGTTCCACCTGTGGTTCAAGGCCGAACAGGGCACCGCGGTCGTCGGCACCCCGGCCTGGGGCACCACCAACTACGCCGGGGTCGGCTACGCCACGGTCGACGTACGCCTCGACGACAAGACGAGCGAGATCGCCGCCATCGACGCGCAGATCAACGCCCTCGAGGCGGCCCGCGACCAGGCGGTGCTCGACTACTCCGACACGCTGGTCCAGTACGAAGCCGACCTGAACGCCCAGTCGGACGAGTTCGCCTGCCTCTCCACGGCCCCGGTGTGTGCGCCCTGCACGAGCTCGCGGCTCGCGGCGTCCCGGACCGGGTTCGGTACCCGCACCGCCACCCGCCCCTTCTGCCAGGACTTCGGGTTCGTCGTGCCCTCCGACCTGACGCTCACCACCTCCGGGCTCTACGTGTACGGCAGCGCGGTGCTCGCCTGGGATGGCGGCACCTGCACGAAGTCACGGTTCTTCGGGGTCACGAGCTTCAGCTGCACGGTCGCTCCGGGGACCAGCGTGACCACGCGGTCGTCGTCCCTCGCCGTCACGAACGTCGGGATCGGCACCGTGTCCGGAAGCGTCACGCTGGCTGCCAACAACGTGCAGGACGTGAGCGGCCTGATCCTGTCGGACCTGCAGACCCTCCTGGCGTATACGTCCGTCCCCAACATCACGCAGACGGCGTCGCGGCTCCCGGGCTGGATCACCCGCCTCAACACGATGTTCAACTGGCTGAACACAGCGCCGGTCACCCCGGACGAGGCCTTCCTCCGCACGGAGACGGACGTCGTCCGCACCGAGGCGCAGGCGCTCCAGGCGCTCATCACCTCCACCGCGACCCAGGTGGCCGACCTCCAGGACGACCGCAACGCCCTGCTGGCCTACGTCCCCGGGGTCGACGCCTCGGTGATGAGCGGCGTGGCGCTCCAGCTCAACTCCACGTTCGGCTACCCCTCGGTCGCGAAGATCGGCGGAGACTGGGTGATGATGTTGCAGCAGTACCCGGACCTGTACCGGGCCTCCGGCACCCAGCCCGACGCCTTCACGCTCGACGTCGCGCCCGTGGTCACGGCGGGCACGGTGGCCTGGGCCGACACCGAGGTGTTCGAGCCGTCGCTGTACTGCGCCGACGACCCCGTGTTCCCCTACGTCTCGTGGCTGGCCGGTCGCACCGTCGTGGGGGGCCTGTTCTCGACGGCGGGCGCCTCGGACGCGATCTCGGACGACGGGCTCGCCTGGCTGTTGACCACGCTCGCCGACTTCACGTGGACCGACAACAACGACTACCGCCACTTCGACGTCGTCGCCGACGACACCGGCGAGCTCCGCATGTACTGGATCAAGCGGGTGGGTGGTCTCAACGAGGTCCACCTCAAGAGCACCACGACCACCTGGGTCGCCGCCGACACCCGCGCCCGCGTCTGCCCCTGACCGGGTCGCTCACCCGCGCGGGTCTGGCTCGAACACGAGCGAGGCCGAGTTGATGCAGTACCGCTGCCCGGTGGGTGGCGGACCGTCGTCGAACACGTGCCCCAGGTGGCCGTCACACACCGCGCACCGGATCTCGGTGCGAACCATCCCGTGGGTGCGGTCGACGAGGCTGCGCACGCGGTCGGAGGCGAGCGGATCGAAGAAGGACGGCCACCCGCAGTGCGAGTCGAACTTGTGGACGGACGAGAACAGCGCGGTGGCGCACCCGGCGCACCGGTACGTGCCCGTCGCCCGGGTCTCCGTGTACTCCCCGGTCCAGGGACGCTCCGTCCCACCCTCCCGCAGGACATGAAACTGCAGCGGAGACAGCGCCCGGCGCCACTCCTCCGGGGACTTCACCACCTTGGCTTCCGCCACCGTGACCTCCTCACGCGAACAGCGCGTAGACCACCAGTAGCAACACAGCCCCGAGGGCGACGGCGACCAGGAGCGCGAACACGTAGATCTGCGGGTTCGGCGCCGTCACGGGCTCGGCCACCAGCTCGGGGACGACCTCGGGCGCGGCCTCCCGGATCTGGGCAGGCGCTCCCGTCTTCAGGAACCACTCGTCCTTCTCTTCGAAGGCGGGGTTCAGTGATGCGGGGGCCGGGGTCTGGTGGAGCGGGACGCTCGGCGCGTCCCCCTGCACCACCTCCACGGGCGGCGCCACCGCGGGCAGCGCTTCGGCCGGCGCGACCGGATCGGCCATCGAGGGAGCGCCGTCGCTCGGCGGCTCCGTGACCGATGCCCCGCCGGGGTCTTCGCTCGTCCGGTCGGGCTGGCCAGGGATGTCGAGCCGCCCGGAGAACAGGCTCGCCTCGGAGTCGTCGGCGGGGCGGAAGGGCTCCGTCCGCACGGCCGACTCGTCATCGGGGGGTTCCACGTCCGGGGTGAGGGACACCGGCCCACCAACGCCGATCAAGCTCCTGCGTTTCCGACTCACAGCGACTCCGGGCGACCATCATCGCACAGGAGACGGGGTGCCGCACCCGCGGCCCGTCCCCTTCCGACGGCGGATGGAGTAGGCTGCCGCTCTCATCGGAGGTCCCACATGCCCGTCCACGTCATCTTCCTCGAGCCCGCATTCCCCGGGAATCAACGCGATTTCGTCCGGGCGCTCCGCCAGGTGGGTGCGTTGGTCTCGGGGATCGGCACCGCGCCGATCTCGGCCTACGACAGCGAACTTCAGGGTTGGCTCCACTCCTATGAGCAGGTGGCGAGCACGGCCTCCGCCGAGGCGATCACCGACGCCGTCCGCAACATTCAGCGGCGGGGGCCCTGGGTGCACCGGCTCGAGTCGACGGTGGAGGCCCTGATGATCCCTGCGGCCGAAGCGCGGCAGCGGACCGGGATTCCGGGGATGTCTGTCGAGCAGACCGAGCTCGTGCGCGACAAGTACAAGATGAAGCAGCACCTCCAGGCCCGCGGCATCCGGTGTGCACAGTCCGCCGAGGTCGGCACCGCCGACGAGGCAAAGCAGTTCGTCAGCAAGGTGGGCTTCCCCGTCATCATCAAGCCGCTCGCCGCCGCCGGCGCGGCCGGCACCTGGCGGGCCGACGACCTCAACGGGCTGATCGCCGCGATCCGCGAGTCCGGCATGACGCCGAGCCGCAAGGTGATGATGGAGGAGTTCATCAGCGGCCACGAGGGGTTCTGGGACACCCTGACCTGCAACGGCCGCGTCGTGTACGAGCAGATCTGCCACTACTACCCGAACGTGCTCGAGGCCATGCGGACGAGGGACTGCTCCCCGATCGTCATGGTCACGAACCGGATGGACGTGGCGGGCTACGCCGACCTCAAGCAGTTCGGGCGGAAGGTCCTCGGCGCGCTCGGCATCACCACCGCCCCCACGCACATGGAGTGGTTCTACGGCCCCAAGGGCCTGTTCTTCTCGGAGATCGGGGCCCGTCCCCCCGGTGTCCGCGTGTGGGACCTGTACTGCGCCGCGAACGAGTTCGACCTGTACGTGGAGTGGGCCAAGGCGATCGTCCACGGGGACTGCGACCCCCGCCCCACCCGTCGCTACTCGGCCGGCATGGTCGCGCTCCGCCCCAACAAGGACGGCCGGATCGTCGGCTACTCCGGCGTCGAGGAGATCCAGCGGCGGTACGGTGACTTCCTGATCCGCACCCACCTGCCGCCGGTGGGCTCCCGCACGCAGCCGGTGGAGTCCGGCTACATGGGCAACGCCTGGGTCTGGGGCCGCCACCCCGACTACGACCTGTGCCGCGCCATGCTCGAGGACGTCGGCCGCACGATCCGCGTCTGGGCGGAGTGACCGCTCGCTGACGGCCCGGGGAGCCCTGGAGCACCGGCGCTCTAGCCTCGGGCCAGCGCCCCGCGTCGCAGCACGTCGCGCACCACCCCGGCGAAGGTACCGTAGGAGAAGGGCTTTTCGAGCACCGCGTCCGCCACGCTCGACGCGCGGTTCGGGTGCTCGAGGTAGCCGGTCATCAAGACGACCACGGTGTTGGGCCGGAGCCGCCGGACCTCGCGACACACGTCGAGACCGGAGGAGCCTCCGCTGAGGTGGAGGTCGCACAACACGAGGTCGACCTCCTGCGCGCGGAGGGTAGCGAACGCCTCCGGGCCGCCATCCGCCTGGAGCACGTCATGGTGACGGACCAGGATCCGGAGGAGCCCGCGGCGCACGGCCGGATCGTCGTCGACCACGAGGATCCGCAGGCGTGGTAGCGCCTCGACCGCGTGCTCCGGGATCACACCCTTGAACGTGATCGTAGTGCCCGACCCGCGCTCGCTGCGGGCCGTGACGGCAGCGCCGTGGACCCGGGCGGTGGCCTCCACCAGCGCGAGCGACAGGTCGCCGTTGGCGTGGGCGAACGGCTCGAACATGCGGTCCGCCGCCTCCGGTGCGAGGCCTTCGGGGCCGTTGTCCCGCACCTCCAGCCAGTACGACTGGCGCACGCACCAGAGCGCCAACTCGACGCGACCGCCGAACCGCACCCGCGCCGCTGCCTGGCGGCCCAGGGCAGTGAGCGCCGCCCGCCAGGCCGCCGGATCCCCACGGAGCACCACCGGCTCGTCCCCGAGGGAGCTCGTCAACTGGACGACGGGTGGTGCCTCGTGCGCGAGCAACATCGTCGCGGCGCGCACCTCGTCCCGCAGATCGAACGCCTGCTCCGCGCGCAGCGTGGTGCGCCCGAGCTGTCCCAGCGCGAGGGCCACCTCCTGACCCCGGGCCCTCGCTGCGAGCGCCTCCCCCTCCGGCAGGAGGCCGGCCTGTAGCCGGTCGAACGCGCCCAGCAGCTGCGCGAAGGGGCCACGCAGCGCGGCCGCGGCACGCGTCGCGACCTCCTGGCCGACCCGCTTCTGTGCACGCTCCGCGCGGTCCCGCTCGTCGCGGGCGGCCTGTCGGGCTCGGCAGTCCCGGAACGCGAGCAGCCAGCGCTCTCCCGAAGGGGTCACGAACCGCGAGCCCACCCCCTCCACCGGCACCAGCGCCCCGTCGCGGGCGATCACCTCGACCTCGAACGGCTCCGGGCGCTCCACCGCGAGCTGCGCGCGCTGGTGGAACACTCCCCGACCGGAGGGAGCGAGCGCGTCGCGGAGGTACCACCCCGAGGGCGCCCTGCCGAAGAGCTCGGCCGCTGCCGCGTTCCCGCGGACCACCTCGAGCGTGTAGGGCACCACGACCACCAGGGCGTCGCGGTGGACGGTGAACAAGGGCTCGGACTCGGCCGCGAGGTCGTCGACCGCCTGCTCGAGCAGCGCCAGGACCGGCTGACCGTCCGCGCCGACCCGTCCCCGCAGCTCACACCGACGCCACCCGCTCCGGATCCGCAGGGCCACCCGCACCCGCCCCACGGGGGAGGCGCCGAACGCCGTGGCCCTCGGGAGGTCCGCCACGTCGACCCGGTCGAGGAGGCACTCCCCGAGGACCTCGGGGCCCACGAGCGCCACCGCCTCCGCGTTGGCCCAGACGACCCGGAGGGCTGCGTCCGTACGCACGAGCGCGATCGGTAAGGCGTCCGGTGAGAGGTCGATCGGGGCATCGGCTGACACCCGAGCATCATCGCACGCACCGCAGGGCCGCACCAGCTCCGGAGTCCTCGTCGCAATCCCGCCGTTGTACACTGCGCGCCGATGGGTTGGTGGTTGGTGAGCGCGGGAGTCGCCTGGAGCCGTTCGGACGATCCGAACGTCGCCTGCCAGGACGGCGTGGGCCGGATCCTGTTCGACGCCGAGTTCGCGGAGACCGCGCTCCTCCGGGGACCCAACACCTCGTTCCTGCCGGCGGTCGCCGCCATCGTCACCACCGCCGCTGGCGACCGCCCGGCGCTGGTCGTGGTGGACCTCGCCGGGGGGTGTTCGCGCATCGACCCGGCGACCACGAGGGCGCTGGGCCTCTCCATCCCCGAGCGCGGGATCGTGGAGCTGCCGTCGCTCACGGTGGCGGGCCTCCACCTCACGGAGGTGCGCGCCCGCCTCGACGACGACGCTCCAGGGCTGGTCCTGGGCGTTTCGAGCCTCGGGAAGGTGGCCGCCGCCGTCCTGCCGTCGACGGGGCGGGTGGTGTTCGCGGACAGCGCGGCCGGCAGCTCGTTGTTGGGCCGCGTCGGGGTCGCGGTCGCTGTGCCTGGCCGCAAGGGATCGCCCCTCCAGGTGCCGGGGGCCATGCGGTGGGGCCCGGTCGTGGTCGACGGCACGTTCGAGCTGCGCACCGACCTGCGCGAGAGCCGGATCCGGCCGTCCGGGCGGCTGCCCGAACCCGTGACGCGCGGGGGCTTCGCTGCCTGGGACGTGGGGACGCGCCTCGGGGACGTGTGGCTGGCGGACACGTGGATCCGCCGCGGAGAGGCGACCCCCACTGCGCTCGGTGACCAGGTCGGCGCGCTCGGCTACGACGTGTTGTTCGCGGTGGACCTGGCGGTCGACCCAGCGACCCGCACGGTCGCGTTCCGGGCGGTGCAAACCGATCGCTCGCAGGACGCCACCACGCCAGCGGTGGACGCTGCCACCGCGCGCTACGAAGCCGAAGAGAAGGCCGCGGCGGGCACCGCGAACGCCACCGCTGGGCCCACGGACCCGCGGGCGGTCATCTCGTTCGACGGGCCCGTGGCCGCAGCGGTGCCGCTCGGAGACCCCGGGAACGCCCTGGTGCGCGACCGCAACCTCGTCCTGGCCGACACGTTGTGGCGCGCTGGTCGCCTCGAGGAGGCCCTGACCTACTACTCCGCCGCCGCGCGGTACGCGGGGGACCACTGCGGCGCCCACCTCGACCTCGCCGAGCGCCGCACGGCCTGGGCCGGGACCGACCGAAGCTACAAGGATCTGGTACGCAAGCTGATCGACGACCCGCTCGAACGCGCAGCGGGGATGTGGGACACCTGGTCCCGGCTGTCGGACGACGTCCGCGACGCCGTGCGCGCAGGAACACCCCCGGCGGGCGGGGTCCAGGTGGACCAACCCGCGTCCTGCGCGCTGGTGTTCGGCTGGCAGCACCGGCTGACGAGCGGCCCCACCGACGCGTTCGAGCGCGCCCACGACCGGGACCCGGGCGTCGCCTGGTCGCGGCTGCTGCGCGAGCTCGAGCTCGGTCGATACGGCGCCGCCGACGCGATCCTGCCCCTGTCGGCCGGCGCGGTGCCCACGCTCTGGCGCGATCTGGTCGAGCTGCGGCTCGCGGCCGTCCTGCACCAACCAGCACGCGCCGAGACCGTGTGGGCGGGCATCCCGGGAGCGCCCACCGACACGCCGCTCCTTTCGGCGCTGTTGGTGTACGAAGCGGCCAGCACCACCAACACCCCTGCGGACTGGACCCGCAAGCTCCTGCGCCAGGATCCTCGCTGGGTGCCCGGTCAGCTGGCGCACGCGCTCGCCTCCGGGGAGGCGCCCCCGCCGTGGGACGACGCCGCGGCGGCGCGGGAGCCCGGTAGCCCCCAGGTGCGGTGCCAACGGGCCGTCCACCAGGCGCTCAGCGGGGACCTCGCGAGCGCCACCCGCACGCTCGACCTCGACCGCCGCCCGGCGGAACCGGATTGGTGGGCGGCACAGGCCGTGGTGGCGCACCTCCGCGGGGAGCGTGAGCGGCGCGACCAGGCCCTCGAGGAGCTGAAGTGGCGGTTCCCGCTGCTGCCCGTCGACCGGCTGGGTCTGCGCGACCCCCCGGCACCGCCGCCCCCCCCGCCGCCGACGCGCAAGCGGCGCTGACCGGAGCTGGATAGACTGACATGTCAGTCTATCGGGCACTCGCCCCAGGGAGCACGCGTGGCCGAGGTGGTGAAGGTGACCAGCGAAGCCGAGGGCTGGTGGGAGCGCCTGCGTGGCGCTGCGGGTCGGGTGCGCGACGCCATGGACACCGACGTCGCGCTGCAGGGCGCGATGGCCGCCACCATCGAGCTGGCTGCCACCCGGTACGCGATCGAGCCGGGCGCGCGCTGGACACCCGGTCAGCCGCTGAAGCTGTGGTTCGCCGGGTACGCGGGAACCCGCAACACCGGCGCGGACGTGCGCGTGGAGGAGATGATCCGCCAGATCCGGCACCTCCTCGGAGACCGGCACTGCGAGCTCTCCATCTCCACGCTCGATGCCGAGCGGAGCCGAGGGTACTTCCCGATGGTCCGGCAGCTCGTCCTCCCCGACCTGTTTCCCCGGTTCGTCGCCGACACCGTGCACCAGGTCCACGGCGTCGTGGCGTGCGAAGGGTCGATGTTCAAGAGCAAGTTCGCGAGCGCGCTCTCGACGTTCATGGTGGGCGCGCTCGGCTGCGCCGCCGCCGAGAACAAGCTCGCAGTCGGCTATGGCGGAGAGGCCGGCAAGATGGACCCCTCGCTCGAGGCCCTGGTCCGTCGGTACTGCCGGGATGCCCTCATCTTGTGCCGCAACCAGGAGTCGCGCGAGGTCCTCGCAGGGCTCGGCGTCGCCAGCGAGAGCGGCACCGACACCGCGTGGACGTTCGAGCCCGCGCCGCCGGCGGTCGGGGAGTCCGTGTTGCGCGCGGTCGGCTGGGACGGCGAGGCCCCGGTGCTGGTCGTGTGCCCGATCCACCCGTTCTGGTGGCCCGTGAAGCCGTCGGTGGCGAAGGGCCTGGCCTGGGCCGTCTCCGGCGCGTACGCCGAGTCCCACTACTCCACGGTGTACTTCCACAAGAGCGGCGCCGAGGTGGACGCCGCGCAGGCCACGTACCTCGCGGCCCTGGCGACGGGCGTGCGCGCGTTCGTGGAGCGTCACCCGTGTTTCGTCGTGTACGTCGGCATGGAGGCCCTCGATCGGGGCGCCTGCGAAGCCCTCGCCGCGCTCCATCCGGCGCCCGTGCTCGTGTCGGACGAACACGACCACCGGACCATGATCAGCGTGCTCCGCCGCGCCCGGATGCTCTTGTCTTCGCGCTACCACGCCGTGGTCTGCTCGATGCCCGGGCAGGTGCCGTCAGCCGGCGTGACCATGGACGAGCGCATCCGGAACCTCATGGCCGATCGCGGGACCCCCGAACTGTGTCTCACCGTCGACGACCCGGACCTCGCGGCCCAGGTGGACCGCACCCTGGAGCGGTTGTGGACCGACGGTGAGGCCCTCGCGGACGGGATCGGGCGGTGCGTGGTGGCGAACCTGGAGCGCATGGGCTTCATGGGTCAGGTGTTCGCGGACCACGTGCGCGAACGGCACCCCGCGTTCCCCCTGCGCGCCGGGCTGGGGCGGAACGGTGACCCGTGGTCCCACCTGCCGTCGCTGCCGCCCGAGGTCGAGGCGCTGGTCTCCCGCCACGGCTGACTACAGGAGCGCCGCGACCCCGAGCGCGCCGAGCGCCACCGACAGCGACCCCACCACCACCGTACCGACCCCGCCCACCAGCGTGACCACGCTGCCCGTGGCGAGCGCCAGCGCGCCGATCGGGTGTCGATCCACGAACCGCGAGGCCACCGACAACGCCCGCTTCTGCAGCGTGACCGGGCACTGGATGGGGAAGTCGCCTTCGTTGCGCCGCTCGATCCGCCGCACCAGCTGCGCCACCGTCTGGTAGCGGGCGGACCGATCGAGCTTCAGCCCGTCCGCCGCGATCCAGCCGAGGTCGGCGGGTACCGGCCCCTGCGCGCGGTGCAGCGGCATGGCGGCCGGGCCCGGAACGGCAGTGGTTCGGATTGCCTCCAGGAGCTCGTCGAGGGTGCCCAGGTGTTCGAACGGGTGCGACAGCGCGAGGAGCTCGTACAGCAGCATCGACAGCGCCCAGGTGTCCACCCGCTCGTCGGCGGGCTCGCCGCGGGCCTGCTCCGGCGACATGTAGCGAGGCGTGCCGATCAGGGCGCCGACCTTGGTGTGGGTCACCGAGATCGACGGATCGGTGTCCGAGGTCCCTGGGTGGCCCGGCTCGGACACCTCCGCCTGGCCGAGCTGCTTGGCGACCCCCCAGTCGAGGAGCTGCACCTCGCCGTGGGTGCCGATCATCACGTTGGCGGGCTTGAGGTCGCGGTGGACGATGCCGCGCTGGTGGGCGAACTCGACGGCGTGCAGGATCTGCAGGAACACCGACATCCGGCGCTCCCACCCCCAGGCCGCGTGGGTGGCCCGGTCTCCGGCCCGCAGTCGGTCGAGGATCACCTCGAGGGTGTCGCCCTCGACGTACTTCATGACGAAGTAGTAGCCGCCCTGCTCGTCTTTCCCGACGTCGTGGATCGGCACGATGTTGGGGTGGTCCAGCTGCCCGACCGTCCGGACCTCCTGCACGAAGCGGAGGAACGCGCCCTGGGACTGGCGATCGGAGCGGATGCGCTTGATGGCCACCCGCCGCCCGATGTCCTGGTCCTGGGCCGAGACGACCACGCCCAGCCCCCCCTCGCCGACGTGCGCGAGGGTCTCGTACCGGGGCCGCTGCTCCTGCACGAGCCGCACCCCGGCCTCGGCCTGCTCCATCCGAGGCAGGACCGTCGTCCGCCCGCTCACGGTGTCCGTCGGCGCAGCCGTCCCACCCGTCGCGGGTTCACGGTTGCCTTCCGCCCAGGTCTCGAGGGGTGACGACATGTGGCGATCCTACGCTCCGAGCCCGCCCGAGGGTACTCCCCGAACGGGCGGAGACCTCAGTCGTACGGGCGCAGCCCCACGATGTTCCCGGGCGGGTCGTAGTTGCACATCCACGCCTCGGCGCCGTCCCTACACGAGCGCACCGCACAGCCGACGTGGGTCGACGTGGACCAGACGAGCTGGGTCCAGTGCCCGCAGTCCTCCCCGGAGCACGAGTTGGTCGCGAGATCGTAATCCGCCTCCTCGGCGGCCCAGCCCTCGACCACGCGGCACGGCGTGGAGTCGAAGCCGCTGTTCCACGCGAGGTTCTCGCCGAGCGGGCTCGACCAGTCGTGCTCGAGGGCGCACCCCCGATTCAACGCGAGGTGGTCGAGCCAGTCGGCGGAGACCTGCGCCAGGGCAGGGTCCCAGAGGAGCGGCGGGACCCCGACGCGCGCCCGCTGGACGTTGTGCGCCGCAGTGAAGCCCTCCAGCCGACCGGACTCGTCCCCGAACCCGGGCAACAGGCACGGACCCGCTGGACTCTCCGACCCACACGCGAGGAACCACCACCACATACCAGACGATACCCGCCCGCCGTCTCCGCCGCTGCCCCGCACCCGCGATCGCGCTCGCGAACGTTGCGAAGCGGGCGGCCGCATCGCAAGCTTGGCGGAGTCCAGTGTAGGGTTGGCCGGGAGGAGGGACGATGCGCTTTCTGCACACGATGCTGCGGGTCCGCGATCTGGCGGCGTCGCTTCGGTTCTTCGAGGCGCTCGGCCTGCGCGAGGTCCGCCGCCGCGACCACGAGGCGGGCCGCTTCACGCTCGTATTCCTGGCCACGGGCGCCGAAGGCGACGGCGCAGAGGTCGAGCTCACCCACAACTGGGACCAGGCCGAGCCCTACGCCACCGGCCGGTTCTTCGGGCACCTCGCTTACGAAGTGGACGACGTGTACGCGACCTGCGCGCGGATGGAGGCCGCCGGCTTCCCGGTGTTGCGGCCCCCCCGCGAGGGTCGGATGGCGTTCGTGAAGTCGCCGGACGGCCAGTCGGTGGAGCTCCTGCAGCGGGGCGCCGCGCTCCCGCCGAGTGAACCCTGGGCGTCGCGGGCCAACGTCGGCGAGTGGTAACGGTGTGGTGGCCCCTCGCGTGTTCGCAGCCCACCGAGCCGGAGCTGGCCGCCGTGGTGTCCGCGGTGGGCGCACGCGGCGGCTGGGTGTCGGGGCTCGCCCTCGGTCCCGAGGAGCCCCAGGTGTCCCTGGGAGGCCGGCCGCTCCCCTCCGCGAGGGTGTCCGACGAGCCGCTGATCCCCTGGCGGATGTGGCAGGTCCCCACCGACGCACCGCTCGGTCCCTCGACGTTGTGGTTCGAGACCACGGAGGGGCGCCAGGACGTGCCGCTCCTGGTCGTGGAGCCGTGGTTCCAGGAGATCGGCGTCGAAGTCGGCCTCGACACCCCACACCACGTCACCGGGTACCCGGACGACTGCGCCCGGAGCCTCACGGGCCTCGCGTTGACCGACCTCGACCTCGACGGAGACCTCGACGCGCTCGTCGGGGACCTCAACCGCCCCTCCCGCCTCTACGAGAACGTGGCCGGACCGGGCGCGCGTCCGCGCTTCGAGGACCGCAGCGCAGCCTGGGGGCTCGACCCGATCGGCGCCGTCGCCAGCATGTCCGTGGCGGACTGGGACAACGACGGCGATCCGGACGTGTTCCTCGGACGGCGCGGCGGGAACTACCTCCTCGAGAACCGCCGGGCGGCCGACGGGCACCGCGAGCTCGTGAACGTCACGCTGTTCGCGGGGTTGCCGCTGGTCGACCAACGCACCACCACCACGGCGTGGGGCGACTTCGACAGCGACGGCGACCTCGACCTGTACGAGGGCAACCACAGCTGGTGTTTCGGGGGCGGAGAACGCAACGAGGACCACCTCTACCGCAACGAAGGCGGCACCTTCGTGGAGCGCACCGACCTCCTGGACGACCGCGGCGGGCGGGTCTCGGCGCGCCACGCGTACGCCGCGTTGTGGCTCGATCTGGACCAGGACGGCGACCAGGACCTCTTCGTCGGGAACGACTTCGTCCCGGGCGGGGGACCGAACGTGGTGTGGCGCAACGACGGCGAGGGCTCCGACGGGAGGTGGCGGTTCCGCGACGGCTGCGCCGGGACGGGGTTGTGCCCCACCCGCGACCCGGCCGGCAAGGGCCCGAACGTGATGGGGCTGGCGGTCGGCGATCTCGACGGCAACGGCCTCCCCGACCTCGCGTGGTCGAACATCGCGACCCCCCAGCTGCTGCTCGGCCAGCTCGACGGCACCTGGGCGGACGTGTCGCTGGCGGCGGGCCTGCAGCGCACCACGTTGCCGTGGGGAGAGCGGGCCGTGACCTGGGGCACCCACCTGGTGGACCTGGACAACGACGGCGACGAGGACCTCCTGTACCTGGGCGCCTCGCTGGCGGGCACCGAGGTGCAGCCGGACCTGCTCTACGAGAACCAGGGCGACGGCACGTTCGTGGAGCGCGGCCAGGTGGCGGGCTTCTCGACGCCGCGGCCGGGCTACGCCTCCGCGCAGGGCGACCTCGACGGGGACGGCGGCGTGGATCTGGTGGTGGTGGGGTGGGACGACCGGCCCGAGGTGTGGTGGAACCGCGTGGCGCCCCGCAGCGGGAACCACTGGCTCACGGTGGATCTCGCGGGGAACGGGCGGACCCAGAACCGGGACGCGTTCGGCGCCGTGGTCGAGCTCACCCGCCCCGACGGAACGGCCGCCACCTGCTTCCGGACCCAGCGCCCGTCGATGTCGGCGGCCGGAGACCCGGCGTGTCACTTCGGGCTGGGCCCCTCCCCGGAGGTCGCGTCGCTCGTGGTGCGCTGGCCCGACGGCAGCACCACCGAGGTCGCGGTGCAGTCGGTGGACACCCGGCTGGTGATCACCGCTCCCTGACCGCCGGGTTATCTGGCCTGCTTCCCGGAGACTCCGTCATGTGGCTCCTCCTCGCCGGCTGCGACCGCACCGACCCCAAGCCGCCCGCACCCCCGCTGGAGGCGCTCCGCCTCGACGGGACTGCCCTCGTCGTGTCCCAGGACGGCCGCGACGTGCTGCGCGTGCCCCTCGACGACCTCGCGCTCGGGGTCGTCACCGCGTACGAAGACGACCGCTCGTACGACCCGTTCTGGACCTCGTCCCTCGCCGACGAGGGGGTCGAGTGGCGGGAGCCCGCCGAGGTGTCCGGGGCGCTGCCTGCGCTGGCCCTGAGGTACGGCGACGATCTCTCCGCGACCCTCACCGTCACCGACGAGGCCGACGGCCGCACCACCCTGCAGCTCGTTCCCAGCGGCAGCGCCGTGGTCGCCTACGTCCGGGTGGCGCTCGACACCGACCCCACCGAAGGCTTCTACGGCCTGGGCAGCGCGCTCGACCACGTGAACCGGCGGGGCAGCGTGCGCGCGCTCCAGCTCGAGGTCGATCCCACGACCGAGTCGTTCAACAACGAGGTGCACGTCCACCTCCCGTTCTTCCTCGGCACCACCGGCTGGGGGTTCCTGGGCCGCGACGACCACCCCGCCACCGTCGACTTCGCCACCACCCGAGACGACCGCGTCGCGTACACCGTGGGCCTCGGCGCCGACGCCCCCGCAGGCCTCGCGTTCGACCTGTACTCCGCAGCGCACCCGCTCGACATCACCGCCCGCTACTGGCAGGCCACCGGCGCCCACCGGCTGCCCGCGCCCTGGGCGCTCGGGCCCTGGCACTGGCGCGACGAGAACGTGGACCAGGCCGAGGTCGAGGCCGACCTGCGCACCCTCCGCGACCTCGACCTCGCCACCACCGGGGTGTGGGTCGACCGCCCGTACGCCACCGGCGTGAACACGTTCGACTTCGAGGCCGCCCGCTTCCCCGACCCCGACGCGATGGTGGGGCTCGCCCACGACCTCGGCTTCCGGATGGCCCTGTGGCACACGCCGTACACGGCCCCCGGCGAGGCCGACGACCTGCTGGCGGAGGCTCTGGAGAACGGCTTCTTCCCGCCCGTGCGCCCCATGGCGTTCATCGACTGGGGCAACCCGATCGACTTCTCCAACCCCGACGCCTTCGCGTGGTGGCAGGGCCTGCTCGGCGACTACGACCGGATGGGCATCGAGGGCTACAAGCTCGACTACGCCGAGGAGGTGCTGGTCGGCGCGCTCGGCGGCCGCCTCCCGTGGGTGTTCCACGACGGGACGAACGAGCTCACCAAACACGCGGACTACCAGCGCCTCTACCACCAGGTGTACGCCGAGACGTTGCCGGCCGACGGCGGGTTCCTGTTGTGCCGCACCGGGACCTGGGGGGACCAGGTCAACGGCCCGATCATCTGGCCGGGCGACCTCGACGCGACGATGGCGAAGTGGGCCGAGCCGGCGGTCGACCGCAACGGAGAGGCGTACGTCTCGGTGGGGGGCCTGCCGGCCTCGCTCGTGGCCGCGCTCTCGCTCGGCCCCTCCGGGTTCCCGTTCTACGGCTCGGACACGGGCGGCTACCGCCAGTCTCCGCCCGACGAGGAGACGTTCGTCCGCTGGTTCGAGCAGACCGCGTTGTCGTCGGTGATGCAGGTGGGCAACAGCACCAACGACGTCGTCTGGGAGCCCACCGCCGAGAACGGCTTCGGCCCCGACACGCTCGACGCGTACCGCACCTTCGCGCGCCTCCACCTGCGGTTGTGGCCCTACCTGTGGACCGAGAGCGTGGCGATCGGGCGGGCGGAGGGCCGGCCGCTGATGCGCCCGCTGGGCCTCGCGTACCCGGAGCTCGGGGTCCACCCCGACGATACCTACCTCCTCGGGCCCTCCCTGCTCGTGGCCCCCGTGGTGGTCCGCGGCGACCGCGACCGCGAGGTGCTCTTCCCCGCGGGCCGGTGGCTCCACTGGTTCGACGGCACGGTGCACGGCGCGGGCGCCGAAGTGGTGGACGCGGGGCTCTACGAGCTGCCGCTGTTCCTGGCCGAAGGCGCCATCGTGCCGCTCCTCCGCGACACCATCGACACGCTCGCGCCGGTGACCGACCCGTCCGTCGACTCGTACGCCACCGAGGCAGGGCCGCTGTGGGCGCGCGTGTTCCCGGGCCCGGCGTCGGCGTACACGTTGTTCGACGGCGCCGCGCTGACCCAGGAGGCCGGCGACGACGGCGTCACGGTGACGTGGACAGGCGGCAGCTCCTTCGCGGAGGGCCTGGTGCTCGAGCTCGTGGGCACCCCCGAGCCCACCACCGTGCAGGTGGACGGCGCGCCGGCCGCGGACTGGTCGTGGGACCCGGCGGTGGGCGGTACGGTGTGGGTGCGGGTCTCCGGGGACACCGCCACCATCGAGGTCCGCTGAGGTGTCGTCCGCCCGCCCGAGCGCCTGGCGGGAAGGCACCACGCTGGTGTTCTCCGCCGCTTCGGGGCCGGAGTGGGCGTGGTCCGCCCCGTGGATGTCGGCGTTCGTGCTCACGCTGGCCGCCGCCGCGCTCTGGAGTCCGAACTTCCTCGGGCTGCTGCCCATCGTGCTGGCCACTGTGGCCCACGAGCTCGGGCACGCGGGGATGGCCTGGTTCCAGGGCGTCGCCGTGACCCGCATCGAGATCGGGTTGTGGACGGGCTTCGTGCACCTGCCACGCCCCGGCGACCCTGTCTTCTCCAAGATTCTGGTGGCTGGTCCGGTGGCGCATGCCGCCTGGGGGCTGGCGACGATGGCGCTCGCGTGGTGGCTCGCGCCGGGCTGGGCCCTGGTCGGCGGGTTCGTGGTGTTCCACGCCGTCGGGAACCTCGCGCCGAACCACACCTACGGCCCGAACGACGGCGCCCAGCTGCTGGAGTTGTGGCTGGCGCGCGGTCCGCCGTGGGCGCGTGGCGTGGTCGTCGTCGGCCTGGGCCTCGCGCTGCTCGTGGCTGCCGCCGTGTTGATGCCGCGCGCCGACGTCCCGACGTGGGTCTCGGCGGCGTTCGGGCTCATGGGGCTCCTCGGCCTGATCGGCGGCGCCGACCTCCTCCGGGCGACCGTCCACCGCTGAAACCGTCGCGTCCCGCCGTCAGAACCCCACGTTCAGGAACACGTGCACCGGGCCGAGGGCTTCGGCCAACACGAGGTCGACGCCCGGGTCCAGGTCGAGGGCGCCGGCGCTGAGGTGGAACGTGACCCCATCGCTCGAGGTGCTGGGACTGGCGCTGTTGCATTCGAGCTGGCAGGGTCTGCTGGTCCTCGGGGTCACCGAGCCCGTGCTGGTGGCGCTCGACCGCGCGGAACCGGCCGTGCGTTACCGCGTCGCGTCCGCCGCCCTGGCGAGCCAGGTCGCGCTGTTCCTCCTCACCGGGAGCGTCCTGGCGCTCGACGGCGCCAGCCTCCCCACCTCCCCGATCGGTGGGCCGTCCCTGGCACCGGCCTGGACCCAGCTCGTGGCGTCGTGCTGGGGCCTCGGCGCGACGGTGCAGGGCGCCCGAACCGGGTTCGGTGCGTGGGCAGCCCACCAGCTGCAACGCCGCTCGATCGCGGCGCCCCCCGGCTTGTCCGCGACGTTCGCGCGCCTGCGGGATCAGCTCGGTCTACCGACCACGGTCACCCTGCGGCTCGTGCCGGATGGGTGGGTCCCGATGACCCTCGGTGCCCTGCGGCCCGTGGTGCTGGTCCCCGCCTCGATCCTCACCCGGCTCACCCCGGCGCAGCTCGAGTCGATCCTGCTCCACGAGCTCGTCCATGTGTCTCGCCTGGACTGGGTGGCGAACCTCGCCCAGGCCGTCGCCGAAGTCGCCCTGTTCCACCACCCGGCCACCTGGTGGCTGTCGGCGCGGATCCGGCACGAGCGCGAGCTCTGTTGCGACGCCGCAGTGGTGGCCTCCTCGCGCGACGCCTTCACCTATGCCCGCGCGTTGGTCCAGCTCGAGGACCTCCGCAGCGCCACGCTCACCACGACCGCCACCGGAGGAAACCTGATGGACCGCATCACGCGCCTCGTCGACCCCACCCGCCCCCGCCACCGCCGCCGCTGGAGTCTCCCGGCGGTCGCGTTGGGGGGAATCGGACTCGTGGTCGTCTCCACGGCCACCGCGAGCCCGGCCCTGTCCCCTCCCCCCGACGTGGTCGAGGAGGCGCCCACCGCCCTCCCGGAGCTCCCCGTCCCCGCGGTCCCCGCGCCTTCTGCCCCTCCGGCGGTCCCGGCCCCTCCGGCCCTCCCGGCCCTCCCTGCGGTCCCGGCCGCCAACCCGGCGGTGGGTTCGCTCGACGCAGCGGGGCTCCACGCGGCCCAGGCCGCCGCCGCCGCCGCCGCCGCGCGGGCCGAAGCCCAGCAGGCGAACGCACACGCGAGCGCCACCGAAGCTGCGCACGCCGCGGCCGTCGCGCAGGTTCACGTGATCCGGGCCGCGGATGCGGCAGCGGCAGCCGCCGAGGCGTCGCGCCGGGCCGCGGAGAGTCAGCGGGCGGCGACGAAACAGGAGCGGAGGGCGCGGCGCACCGACTGACCGCGCGTCACACCCGGGCGGTGTGCGTGGGGTCCACCGGAGGTCCGGCGCCGGCCCGCTCGACCCCGCGCTCAGAGCTGGGGGAGCGCGGCCACCTCGGCCGACACGAACCGGAAGTGCACGTGGTCCCGGTGGCTCGGGGCGTGGCGGATCACGCCGAACTCGCCCTTGCGCTCGGGTGAGGTGGGGAACATCCGCTCCACCACGTTCGGGTCGAGCTCGAGCTCGTCGAGCGCGTACGTCCGGAGGCGGTCGATGTGTCCCTGGTCGAGGAGCGCGAACTGGACCTGGCCGGTGTCGAAGGCCGTGCGGATCAGCACCCAGGTGGACTTCACGTCGAGCTGCGAGGGGCGCAGCGGCACGAAGCCCCCGAGCGGCTGCCGACCGTCGTCCATGAACAGGCCGATGTCCACGTCCACGCCGCGATCGTGGGACGAGTGCCCCGGCATCGGCCCGCCGCCGCGCCGCGAGATGTCGCCCACCAGCAGCGGGTCCGCGAGGGGCAGGGCCAACGAGACCCGCTCCGCCACCTGTTCCACGGCCGAGACCAGCGCGCAGGTGCCCCAGGAGCGCGCCGGATCCCACCGCTCGTACAGGCCCGGGGCATCGGGCAGCTGGCAACGCGCGCCCTCTACCGCAGCAGCGGCAGAGGGGTCCGAGGCCCAGGAGGTGGCGGCCAGGATCCACATCGGCCGCCATCCTGCCCCGATCGGAGGCCCGATGCAACCTCCGGTCAGCGTCCCCGGAGCCGCCGCGTGATCCCGTGCAACTCCGGCATCCCGAACGCCGCCGCGCCGCCCAGGTACACCACGCCGAAGCCCGCCACCACGACCACCGCGGCCGCCACCGGCGGGAGCGGCAGCTGCCCCAGGCCCGCCCCCACCCCGCCCGCAACCGCGGCCAGGAGCCAGGACTTCGCCACGTCTCCGCGCGGCGCCCCCGTGGGGCCCACCCGCCGCTCCAGCGACCAGCGCAACAACGTGTACTCGAGCCAGCCCGCGAGCCCCGAGCCCAGCGTCAGGCCCGCGATCCCCCACCGCGCGTCCACCCCCAGCGCCGCTGGGCCGAACGTCGCGAACGCGAACCCGAGCCCCCCGGACGCTACCACCCGGACGAGCGCGACGTACAGCGGGGTGCGGGTGTCGCGCAGCGCGAAGAAGGTCGACGCGTACAGCCGAGCCCAGGTCTGCGCCAACATCCCCACGGACGAGCCCGCCAGCGCAGCCCACGTGCGGTTCACGTCGTCCGCGCCGAACGCCCCCGACTGGAACAGGCCGGCGGCCAGCGCGTCCCCCACCACCAGGAATGCCACCGCCGACGGGATCACGAAGAACGCGATGCGCGCGAGGCCTGCGTTCAACCGCGCCACGAGCTTGCCCACTGCTGCGGCGTCCCCGGCGCCGATGGCCGCGAGGTCGGGGAGCTCGGCGGCGGTCACGGCCATGCCGAACAGCGACACCGGCAGCGAGTACAGGGTCTGCGCGTACCCGAACACCGCCACCGAGCCCGACGGGAGCAGGCTCGCGACGATGGAGTCGACGTACGACGACAGCTGCATCACGCCGCGGGACACGAACGCGGGCGCGAAGTTGCGCACGATCGCCCGGACGTCGGGGTCTCCGAGGGCGAGCGACGGCCGGAGCCCGGGCGCGAGGGCCACCACCGACGGGACCTGCACCAGGAACTGCAGCGCGGAGCCCGCCACGCTCGCCCACGCGAGCGGCACGACCAGCGCATCACCGGTCGCCCCGGCGAGGCCGTACCAGAGCAGGGCCGCGATCATGGCTGCGTTCCACACCACGGGAGCGGCGTACGAGAGCAGGAACTTGCGGTGGCTGTTCAGGATGCCGAGGCACCACGCGGAGACCACGAGGAGCCCTGCGCCGGGGAACAACACGCGGACGAGCGAGGTGGTGAGCGCCCCGGTCTCGCCGCTGAACCCGGGGGCGATGGCCCACACGAGCGAGGGCGCCGCCACCACCCCCACCGCCACGAGCGCGCTGCAGACGAGCGCGAGGAGCGTCCCCACCGCCCCGGCGACGCGGTCGGCGGCGGCGTGTTCGCCTTTCGCGAGGAGCGAGGCGTACACGGGGATGAACGAGGCGGAGAGCGCGCCTTCCCCGAACAGGTTCTGCAGCAGGTTCGGGATGCGGAACGCGGCGTTGAACGCGTCCGCGGCCTCGGAGGAGCCGAGGAAGTGGGCCATCACCTTCTGGCGGACGAGGCCGGCCAGGCGGGAGGCCAGGATGCCGAGCGCCACGAGCACGGCGCCGGCGGAGGAGCGAGCCATCCGCGCCCTCATAACCGCGCCCGCGCGATCCGGTCGTCGGGGACGTCCGAGGGGTCGTGTGGGAGGATGTCGCGTGCGCCACCACCCCCTGATCCGCCACCGGCGGCTCGTGTTCCCGCTCGGCGGCCTCCTGCTGGCCTCCACGCTGGCGCCGGTGGTCCACGAGCCCGTCCCGTTCGGGCTCGCGCTGGTCTGTCTCGCCGGCGGAGTGGTCGCTGGCTTCGTCGCCACCCCGCTCGTGAGCCGGGGCTCGTCGATGTGGCCGACCATCGGCACCTGGTCGGCGGGGGTGTTGCTGGCGCCGTGGTTGCAGCCGGTGCGCCCGGGCCACGTCGTCGTCGCCTGGAACGCCGGGCGGTTGGTGGCCAAGCGCCTCCTGGCGACCGGAGGCGAGACCGTGCGGAGCGCCGCAGGCGCGCTGTGGGTCGAGGGCCGCCCTGCGGCCGAGCGCGGGTGCCGGCTGCCCGTCGACCTGACGCTGCTCGACCCCGACGAGGTCCAGGACGTGCGGCTCGCGGGCGACGAGGTGTTCCTCGTGGGCGACCACGCCTCGTCCAGCGACAGCCGTGTGTGGGGGCCGCTCCCCGCGACCGCGTTGCTCGGCCGGTACCTGCCGGTCGTCCAGTTCGGCTCGCCCGAGGCGTGGCGCCCCACGGGGGTCGACGCGACCGAATTGGCGGCGGCGCTGTCCGCCGACCACCCCCACCGCGACCAGCTCGCGGCCCTGGTGGCAGCGCCCGGGTTCGCGCCCGGTCAGCTCGGTCTGCTCCTGTGGTGGGCGTTCTCGGCCATGGGACTGCCCGATCGGGCGCTCGCCGCGCTCGAGCGCCGCCTGCTGGTCGAGCGCGACCCCACCGACCGGGGAACCTGGGTCCACCTGCTGTCGCGGGAGTACACCGAGGCCGAGCGCTGGGACGACGTCGCCCGCGTCACCGCCGAGCCCGTGCCCGCGACCCACCCGTTCGGCCCTCCCATCGCCGCGCGGCGTGCGCTGGCATGCGCGCGGCTCCGCCGGTGGGCAGAGGCCCTCGCTGCCGCCGAGTCGGTCCCCGAGGGCGCTGTTCGCGGCGCGGAGCTCGGGCCGCGGCTCGCCGCGCTGGTGGCGCTGGGCCGGGCGGACGAGGCCGAGCGCCTCGCGGACGCCGTGACCGCCCGCGGCGGCTGGGCGACCGAGTGGCACGCGCCCTGGTATGCCGCGTACGTGGCCGTGGCGCGCGGGGAGCTGGAGCGCGCCGCGAAGCTGGTGCTGGCGGCGCTCGCCCTCGGGATGGAGGACCACGAAAGCGTCCGCACCCACCCCCTGCTCGAGCCGTTGCGCGCGTCGCCCGCGTGGGCCGTCATCGCACCGGCCCTCACCCGCCCGTGACGACCGGGCCTCGATCTCCACACCCGCCGAGCCGAGCGCCCTCGTGCTCGGACGGAGCGGTCGACCTCCCGTGGTGATAGCCCCGGCCGCATGACGGCCGGCCTCCTGCACCTCGGTGACCGCGTGGTGGACCTCACTGCCGGGGTCGTCACCACCACCGCCGGCCCCAGCCCGCTCGGGCCGCTCGAGGTCACGCTGCTGCGGTACCTCGCCGACCGCGCGGGTCGGGTCGTGTCCCGGGACGACCTCCAGGTCGACGTCTGGGGCATCAGCCGCACCGCGCAGACCCGCTCGATCGACGTGGCCATCTCCCGGCTGCGGAAGAAGCTCGAGGTCGACCCCGTCAACCCGAAGGTCCTCGTGACGCTGCACGGGAGCGGCTACCGCCTGGAGCTCGCGCCGGCCCACGAGGCCGCGGTCGCCTCGCTCCCCGCCGAGGTCGACGCCTTCGTCGGCCGCGCCAGGGAGCTGGCCACCCTCGCCGACGCGCTGGCGGAGCACCGCCTGGTGACCGTGCTCGGGCCCGCTGGGGTGGGGAAGACCCGGCTGGCGCTGCAGCTCGCGCGGCGCGCCCCCCTCGTCGTGTGGTGCCCGCTCGCCGACGCCCACGACGCCACCGCCGTGGCCTCCGCGCTCGCGCTGGCGCTCGGGATCCAGCTGCGCGAGAGCGACCCGCGCGGGCAGCTCGCCCGGGCGCTCGCGTCCCTCGGGCCGTGCCTCGTGTTGTTCGACAACGCAGAGCAGGTGCGCGGCGGTGTCGCCGGCCTGGTCGGCGAGCTGTGGACCGCCGCGCCGCAGACCCGGTTCCTCGTGACGAGCCAGGTGGCGCTCTCCATTCCTGCCGAGGTGGTCTCCCCCCTCGAGGTGATGGCGGCCGACGGCGACGGCGCCGACCTGTTCACCGCCCGCGCCCGGGCGCGGCAACCCGGGCTGGACCTCGAGGCCGGCGCGCTCGCCCGGCTCGTCCGGGACCTCGACGGGTTGCCGCTCGCCATCGAGCTCGCTGCCGCGCGCACGCGCACGCTGACCCTCGACGAGCTCGCGGCGCGGCTCGGGGATCGGTTCGCCGTGCTCACGGGCGGGCGGCAGGGAACGCGGCACGAGACGTTGTGGGCCGCGCTCGACGGCTCGTGGTCGGTGCTCCGGCCCCACCAGCGCGCTGCCGTCTGCGCGCTCTCCGTGCTCGACGGCTCGTTCGACACCGTGGCGGCGGAGGCCGTGTTGGCCCCGCTCGTGCAGGGGTCGGCCCTCGACCTCCTGGGGGAGCTCGTGGACCACAGCCTGCTGCAGCGCGACCGGCAGGCAGGCCGGTGGAGCACCCTGCTGTCGATCCGCGCCTTCGCCCGGGAGCAATGCCTCCCCGAGGATGCCGTCGCCGCGAGGCTCCGGCTGGCCGACCACCTCCTCACCCGCTACGGCGGCGCGCTCCAGCTGGGGTCGCCTTCGCGGGACTTGCGCGCGGCGATGTCGGCGGACCTCGGGCAGCTGGTGCGCGCCCTCGAAGACGCCGTGGGCCGCGGAGACGGAGCCCGCGCCGCAGCGCTCCTGGGCCCGACCAGCGTGGTGTTGTCGCAGCAGGGACCCCTCTCGACCGCCGCCGCGCTGACGCGCCGGGTGCTGGCGCTGCCGCTGTCTCCGGCGGAGCAGGTGGTCCCGGCGCTGGTCCGCGCGAACCTGGCGGCGGACGGCGTGTGGGGCGAAGGGACCCCGGCCGCGCACTTCGAGGCGGCGGCGGTGTCGGCCCGCAGCGCGGATGCACGCGCGCTCGCGGTCCGCGCCACCTGCGGGTGGGGCCGCGCGCTGGGTCGGACGGGAGATCCCGCCGGAGGGCTGCGCGTCCTCGAGGAGGCGGTCGCCCTCGCCCGGACGTGGGGGCTGCCGGTCTGGGAGGGCACCGCGCTCACCTACCTCGGCTGGCACTACGCCACCGACGGGGGGGACCAGGCGGCGGCGAGGGACCACCTGCAGCGGGCCCTGGCGGTGCTGGTCGGCCGCGGCGCCACCTCCGCCGCAGCGCTGGCCCACGCCGGGCTCGCCCGCGTCGCGACCACCGAAGGGCGGTTCGCCGCCGCCGCGCGCGACCTCGAGCAGGCGCTCGCCCTGTGCGCCGAAGACGGCGACGAGTCCCAGCTCGCCGCCCTCCGGTACAACGTCGCCAACAACCTGCTCCAGTGGGGGCGGGCGGACGAGGCGGTGCCCGCGGCCCGGGCGGCGGTGACGGGCGCACGCCGGACGGGTTCGTCCACCTGGCTCGCCCGGTCGGTGTCCGTCCTCGCGAAGGCCCTGATCGCGGCCGACCGCCCCGAGGAAGCGGTCGCGCTGGACCTCCCCGCGCTCGCGAACACGGGGATCGCGGCGGGCGCGGCCGCCGACCTGTGGCACCGCGAAGGCCTGGCCCGGCTCGAGACCGGCGCCCTCGCAGAGGCCAGGCGCGCGCTGACAGCGAGCCTCGAGCTCTCCCCCAACGCCCGGTTCCGCCTCCAGGCCGAGGTGGGCCTCGCCTGTGTCGAAGCCCGCGAGGGGCAGGTGGAACGCGCCACCCGGCGCCTCGAACGCCTGCGGTCCGAGGCCCCGGCGGGCGCGGATGTCGAACGGTTGCTCCTCGACGCCGAGGCCCGCGTCGCGTTCGCGGCCGGAGACCTCGAGCGGGTCGTCGCGACGGTCGATCGGTGCGAAGCGCTCGACGAAGCTGCGGGAGGCCGGCTGGACGCGCTCCTCCGGAAGCTCCGCGAGCGGGCGCGGTGATCAGCGCGCTCCGAAGTCCCGCCGGATGGCTGCCTCGAAGTCGTTGACCCGGTCGTACTGCGTGAACACCTGCAGGAGCGTCCCATCCGGGTCGATGACGCCGCCCCCGGGGAACAGCGACTCGAAGCCGCCCACGTCCGCGAACAGGGAGTAGGTCACGCCCCGCTCTCCGAGGACTGGCCCCGTCAGGTCGTGGAACCGGGCGAAGTCCTTCACCACCGCCGTGGACGGCTCGCCGTTCGTGTACTGGTCGCCGAGGATCACCACCAGCTCCACGGGGACGCAGTCCAGGCGAAGGTTCTCGAGGATCCGCCGGAACGGATCGTACCCGTCCCGGATCTCGTTGAACGTGGTGTCCGACACGAGGATCACGTAGTGGCCCCGAAGGTCCCACAGGTCGAACGGCTCCCCGCACTGGTCCGGCAGGCGGACGTTGGGGAACAGGCCGCCCACCTCGCCGAACCAGGGCGAAGGGCCCCCGGGGCTGCCGAGGGGCCAGCCGCACTCGTACGGCTCCGTGCGGTACCCGTCGAGCGGCGTGACCTCGGGCGCGGCGTCTTCCGTCACGGTGAAGTCGCCGGTGACGTCGAGGCTGTAGGTGTGCAGGAAGTCCGGGGTCGGGTTCCCCGTGCTCGACCACTCGAGGTACGCCACAGCGCCGTCGTACGAGTACGTGGTGCAGCCGCCGACGCAGTACCCGGCCAGCTCGGTGTTGGGGTACTCCACCGCCCGCCACAGATCGTCGTCGCTGAACCCGATCCACTCGACGTGTCGCTCCGCGGCGGTGCCGATCTGCGCGTAGCAGTCGAAGTCGTCGACCACGGTGTCGGTCTCGAACGAGGCGAGGCACGACGCACACAGCCACGGCTGGTCCATGTACTCGTCGCCCGCGAGGGTGCGGGTGTAGCCACAGTCCACGTACCCGGCGGCCTCCGCTGCGGCGTCGAAGTCCAGCTGGAACGTCATCGCGCCCTCGACCCGCCGGCCCGGCCGCGGCCCGGTGCCCTCGACGCGTTCCGCGGGCGGCTCGACCGGCGGGCACTGCGGCGCCGGATCTTCGGTGTCGACCGGCGGGAGGGAGTCCCCGGAAGGCTCGTCTCCGCCACACCCCACCACGGCCAGCCAGATGCTCAAGACGACCTCCTGGCGCTGGTTGTAGCGGCGCCGGGAGGTGGGAATCCACGTCACAGGTGTAACAACGGTCGAAGGGAGCAGGACCCGTCGCCCCGAACGCCGCCCGTGGGCTGCGCCTGGATGGTCCTCGACGCGCCGATGGCGCAGCTCCGTAGGAGCACGCCGGGTCACTCCCCAGCTTCGAGCACCATCCGGTCGAGGGCCTGGTTCACCGTGAAGGTGGCGATGTTCACGATCTCGGTGACGCCACCGTCCACGGGCACCACGTTCACCGGGCGGCCGATGCCCGTGAGCAGGGGCCCGAGGTTCTCGGCGGACGCCAGGTGTTCGAGGAGCTTGTAGGCGATGTTGCCCGAGGTCAGGTCCGGGAAGATCAACACGTTGGCCGCGCCCTTCAGCGCCGAGAACGGGAAGCCGTCGGCGATCTTCTGGGGGTTCACGGCCGTGTCGGCCTGCATCTCGCCGTCGATCTCGAGGTCGGGACGGCGCTCGCGGACGAGCTCCACCGCGCGCTGCACCTTCGCGACCTCGGGGTCGGTCCGGTGCTCACCGAAGTCGCTGTACGACAACATCGCCACCCGCGGGCGCTGCCCGAAGGTCTCGGCCACCTTGGCCGTGTTCAGCGCGATCTCCGCGAGCGCTGCGGCGTCGGGCCGCACGTTGACCGTGCAGTCGCCGAGGAAGATGCTGCGGCCGTCCTTGAAGATCATGGCGTACACGCCGCTCACGACCTTGCTGTAGCCGTCGAGCCCCAGCACCCGCAGCGCGGGCTTGAGCGTGTGTTTGTACGGCCGGCCCGGGCCGCCCACCATCCCGTCACACAGCCCCGCCTTCACGAGCGAGGCCGCGAACCAGATCGGGTCCTGCGCGAGGGCGCGCGCGGCGGTGCGGGTGGTGCCCTTGCGCTGGCGCTGCTCCCAGATCTGGAGCGCGAGAGCGTCGGTGGCTTCGTGGGTCATCGGGTCGACGATCTCGATGCCAGCGAGGTCCACGCGGTGGTCGGCTGCGACCTTGAGCACCTTCCACTCCGGCCCCACGACCACGGGCTTGCAGATGCCGTCCGTCACGAGCTGCTGCGCTGCGCGGAGCACGTACGGGTTGGTGCCGGCGGGGAACGCGATGCGCTTGGGCGGGCTCGTGCGCGCGCGCTGGATGAGCGGCCCCACGAGGCTGCGGGAGCGCTCCACCAGCCGGTGCAGGCGCTCGCGGTACGCCTCCAGGTTGACGATGGGCTCGCGGGCCACGCCCGACTCGGCTGCCGCCGCCGCCACCGCGGGGGCCACGTACAGCAGGACGCGGGGGTCGAACGGCTTCGGGATGATGTAGTCGTCACCGAACTCGAGGCGGTCGAGGCCGTAGGCGCGGAGCACGTCGTCGGGCACGTCCTCCTTGGTGAGGGCGGCGAGCGCGCGGGTGGCCGCGAGCTTCATCTCCTCGGTCACCTTCCGGGCGCGGCAGTCGAGGGCGCCGCGGAACACGAACGGGAACCCGAGGACGTTGTTGACCTGGTTCGGGTTGTCCGAGCGGCCCGTGGCCACGATCGCGTCCGGGCGGGCCTTGCGGGCGTCCGCGTAGGGGATCTCGGGGTCGGGGTTGGCCATCGCGAAGATGAACGGGCGGGGCGCCATGCCCAGGAGCATCTCGGGCTGGACCACGCCGGCGACCGACAACCCCACGAACCCGTCGGCGCCCACGAGCGCCTCCCCGAGGGTCTGCGGCGGGCTGTCCACCGCGAAGGTCTCCTTCTCGGGGTTGAGGTCGGGCCGCGACTTCGTGACGAGGCCCTTGCTGTCGAACAGCTTGATCTTCTTGCGGTCGGCGCCGAGCGCCACGTACAGCCGGGCGCACGCGAGCGAGGCCGCGCCCGCGCCGGAGAACACGATCTTCAGGTCGGCCATGTTCTTGTTCGTGAGCTCGCACACGTTCAGCAGAGCCGCCGCGCTGATGATCGCGGTGCCGTGCTGGTCGTCGTGGAACACGGGGATGTCGAGCTCGGCCTGGAGGCGCCGCTCGACCTCGAAACACTCGGGGGCCTTGATGTCCTCGAGGTTGATGCCGCCGAACGTGGGCGCGATGGCCTTCACGGCCGCCACCATCTCGTCGACCGTGCGGGCATCGAGCTCGATGTCGAACACGTCGACGTCGGCGAACTTCTTGAAGAGGTTGGCCTTGCCCTCCATCACGGGCTTGCCGGCGAGCGGTCCGATGTCGCCGAGGCCGAGCACGGCGGTGCCGTTGGTGACGACGGCCACGAGGTTGCCCTTCGCGGTGTACTTGAACACGTCCTCGGGGTCGCGGTGGATGGCGAGGCAGGGCTCGGCCACGCCCGGGGAGTAGGCCAACGACAGGTCCCGCTGCGTGGCGAGCGGCTTGGTGGCGATGACCTCGATCTTTCCTGGGCGCGCGCCCTCGTGGTAGGCGAGCGCTGGGGTCTGGGGGGTCGACGACGACAAGGGGTCCCTCCGGGCGAGCCCTCCCCCGTGACACTGCCCGCCCGCCTTGTCCAGCGGGCCACGGGCGCCCGTCACTCCGCCACGGACGTCCGCGGACGCCGTTCGGGCGCCGAGACGATGGCACGAACGTCATGTTTCGCATGCGGGTCCCGGCACGCCCCGTGCATGAGCCCAGAGCCGCGCCCCGAGGCGCACCAAGGAGCTCTCGATGGACAGGATTCCCACGCTCGCCGGCACTGTGGCCGCGCTGCTGCTCACCACGGCTTGTGGCCAGCCGCTGGGCGGCCAGAACACCCGGTCGGCCGCAGAGCCCACCAACACCAGCCAACCCGCCTACACGCCGCCCGTGATGTCTTCGCCGACCGTCACGCCAACGGCCGACCCCAGCCACGAGGCCGACAGGGAGTTCGTGGGCACGCTGCGCGCCCACCACGAGGAGGGGGTGGCGATGGCCATCGTCGCCAGGGAGCGAGCCGAGCACACCGAGCTCGGCGCGCTCGCCGGCAAGATGATCACGGTCCAGCAAGCCGAGCTCCTGCAGCTCCAAGCGTGGCTCAAGACCCCGGCGGTCGCGAGCACCACGACACCGATGGACGTGCCGGGCATGACCGAGCACCTCCAGGACGAGATGGGCATGCCGTCCGCGGCGAGCCCCGAAGTGGAGGCCCTGAAGAACGCGAAGCCGTTCGACCTCGCGTTCATCGACGCGATGGTCCCGCATCACCTGGCCGGCGTGGCCCTCGCCAAGACGGCCGTCCGGGACACGCAAGACGCTGCCCTCCGCACCCTCGCCGAGTCCATCATCCGGGTGCAGGGCGAGGAGATCGCGCAACTGCAGAAGTGGCGCGCGGCCTGGTACCCGAAGGGGCCCTGACGCTGCAGCGTTCCTGACCGGGCTCGAGCTCGCGTTCGGCGAGCGGAGGCGGGCTCTGCTCGCCGCACGGACCTTCCGCCGGACGCTGGACTTCCTGCCAGAGACCGCGGCCGTGCGCGCCAGTGACTGGCGGGTCGCTCCCGTCCCCGCGGACCTGCGGGATCGGCGCGTCGAGATCACCGGCCCCCTGACGCCAAGCTCGTGATCAACGCGCTCAACTCCGGGGCCGACGTGTTCATGGCGGACTTCGAGGACGCGCTGGCACCCACCTGGGAGCGGGTGATCGGCGGCCAGGAGGTCCTGTTCGCCGCGGTGCGCCGCACCCTCCGCCACGAGAGCCCCGACGGCAAGCAGTACACGCTCGTCGACGACCCCGCGGTCTTGTTCGTACGGCCCCGGGGCTGGCACCTCGACGAAGCCCACGTCTGGGTCGACGGCCACCCCATGAGCGCCTCCCTGTTCGACTTCGGGCTGTTCTGCTTCCAGAACGCCAGCGAGCTCCTCGCCTGCGGCTCCGGACCGTACTTCTACCTGCCCAAGCTGCAGGGCCACCTCGAAGCGCGCCTGTGGAACGATGTCTTCGCGCACGCCGAGTCCACGATCGGGCTGCCGCACGCGTCGATCAAGGCCACGGTGCTGCTGGAGACGCTCCCAGCTGCGTTCGAGATGGACGAGCTCCTGTACGAGCTGCGCCAGCGCTCCGCCGGTCTGAACTGCGGGCGCTGGGACTACCTGTTCAGCTTCCTCAAGGAGCAGCCGCACGCCCTGCTCCCCGACCGCGCCCAGCTCACGATGGACCAGGGGTTCCTGCGCGCGTTCTCCCTGCTCCTGATCCGGACCTGCCACCGCCGCGGCGCGCACGCGATGGGCGGCATGGCCGCGCAGATCCCGATCAAGGGAGACCCCGTCGCCAACGATGCCGCGCTCGCCAGGGTCCGCGCAGACAAGGAGCGCGAAGCGCGCGACGGACACGACGGGACCTGGGTGGCCCACCCGGGGCTGGTGGGGGTGGCCCGGGAGGTGTTCGCCGCCCGCGTGCCCGGCGAGAACCAGCTGCACGTGCTCCGGGACGACGTGGTGGTGACGCGCGAGGACCTGTTGCGGATCCCCGCAGGCACCCGCACCGAGGAGGGGCTCCGACACAACGTCTCCGTGGGCGTGCGGTACCTCGAGTCATGGCTGCGCGGAGAGGGCTGTGTACCTCTGTTCCACCTCATGGAGGACGCTGCGACCGCAGAGATCTGCAGGGCGCAGGTCTGGCAGCAGGTGCGCTACGGCCTCGTCACCCGCGACCACCTGGACCGCGTGCTCCGCGAGGTCCTCGCAGACACGGCTCCCGGGCGGTTCGACGAGGCGCGCGCGCTGTTCCGCCAGCTGTCCACGGCCGAGGCGCTCGCGCCGTTCCTGACCACGCCCGCGTACCAGCACCTGCTGGCGTCGGAGTCTGATTCGCCACCCCCGGAGTCGCCATGAACCAGGCCAACCCCACCGACGTGCCCACCGATCTCCACGCCCGCCGCTTCGAGGGGGTGATCCGGCCGTACTCCGAGGCCGACGTGGCCCGCTTGCGGGGCTCGGTGCACGTCGAGCACTCGCTCGCGCGGATGGGCGCGATGCGCCTGTGGGAGCTCCTCCACACCCGCGACTTCGTGCCGACCCTCGGTGCGATGTCCGGCGGACAGGCGGTGCAGATGGTCCGCGCCGGGCTCGAAGCCCTGTACATCTCGGGCTGGCAGGTCGCCGCCGACGCCAACAGCGCCGGCCAGATGTACCCCGACCAGTCGCTGTACCCGGTGGACTCGGTGCCCAACCTGGTGCGCCGCATCAACGGCTCGCTGCGCCGCGCCGACCAGGTGGACCACGCGGAAGGCAAGCGCGAACGCCACTGGATGGCGCCGATGATCGCCGACGCCGAGGCCGGGTTCGGGGGTCCGCTCAACGCCTTCGAGCTCATGAAGGCGATGATCGAGGCGGGCGCGGCGGGCGTCCACTTCGAGGACCAGCTCGCGTCCGAGAAGAAGTGCGGCCACCTGGGCGGCAAGGTGCTGGTCCCCACGTCGCAGTTCGTCCGCACCCTGATCGCGGCGCGGCTCGCCGTCGACGTGTGCGACGTGCCCACGCTGGTCGTGGCCCGCACCGACGCGCAGTCCGCCAGGCTCCTCACGTCCGACATCGACGACCGCGACCGGCCGTTCCTCGCCCTGGGCGACCGCACCGCAGAGGGCTTCTTCCCCCTGCGCGCGGACAGCGGCGACGCCTTCGCCATCGCGCGGGGCCTGGCGTACGCGCCCTACGCCGACCTCGTGTGGTGCGAGACCAGCACCCCGGACCTGCGCCAGGCCCGCCGGTTCGCCGAGGCCCTGCACGAGGCATTCCCCGGCAAGCTCCTGGCCTACAACTGCTCACCCTCGTTCAACTGGAAGAAGAACCTGGACGACGAGGCGATCGCGAAGTTCCAGCGCGAGCTCGGCGCGATGGGCTATCGCTACCAGTTCGTGACCCTGGCGGGTTTCCACGCGCTGAACTTCGGCATGTTCGAGCTCGCCACGAAGTACCGGCAGGACGGCATGACCGCGTACAGCCACCTGCAGCAGGCGGAGCTGGCGGCCGAGCCCCGGGGCTACACCGCCACCCGCCACCAGCGCGAGGTCGGCACCGGGTACTTCGACGCGGTGTCCACCGTCATCTCGAGCGGCGCGTCCTCGACGCGGGCGCTGGACGGCTCGACCGAACACCAGCAGTTCTGAGACCGAGGCTCCGCAAGCCCAGCAGGAGCGCCACCCACCCGCCCCCGGAAGGGCCGCCGGGCGCTGCGTCGCACCGCAGGCCGCTTCCACCGAACCCACCCACGCCGATGACGGAGTCCGGGAGCACCTCCACGTCGTCGGCAGGGTCGAGGGGGTCGGCGCCAGCGTCCTGCTCGGCCCCGTCGAGCGCGCCACCATCGTCGGTGTCGCGGTCGAGGGGGTCGGTGCCGGCGCCCCCTTCGTCGCCGTCCGGCAGGCCGTCGCCGTCCGTGTCGGCCACGGTCGGGTCCGTCCCGAGCGTCCACCACTCGTCCCCGTCGGACAGCCCGTCCCCGTCGGTGTCGGCCTCCGTCGGGTCGGCGCCCGCCAGGTCCTCCCACCCGTCGAGGAGCCCGTCCCCGTCGGTGTCGGTCTCCGTCGGGTCGGCGCCGCGCGCGAGCTCGTCCCCGTCGGACACCCCGTCCCCGTCGGTGTCGGGGTGGAGCGGATCGGTGCCGAGCCCCCCCTCCTCCCCGTCGGAGACCCCGTCCCCGTCGGTGTCGGTGGCTGTGGGGTCGAGGCCGGCCCGGGACTCGTCGCCGTCGGAGAGCCCGTCGTCGTCGCTGTCCTCGTCGCGCGCATCGGTGCCCAGGCCCCGCTCCGAGTCGTCCGGGACGCCGTCGCGGTCTTCGTCGTCGCGCCTGCTCGAATCGTCGTCCCACCACTCCCTGGGGTCGGTCCCACGCGCGACCTCGGCGCCGTCCCACACGTCCCCGCGGTCGGTGTCCCGCTCGGTGGGGTCGGTGCGCTCCCGCAGCTCGTCAGCGTCGGAGAGCCCGTCGCCGTCGGTGTCCCGGGACCAGGGGTCGGTGCGCTCCCGCAGCTCGTCGCCGTCAGAGAGCCCGTCGCCGTCGGAGTCGGCGGCGAGCGGGTCGGTGCGGTGGCGCGACACCTCGGCGCCGTCCCCGAGGCCGTCCCCGTCGGTGTCCTCCTGCGTGGGGTCCGTGCCGAGGCCGCGCTCGAGCACCACGTCGAGGCCGTCCGCGTCGGCGTCGTCGGTCTCGTCGACCCCGTCGCAGTCGTCGTCGAGCCCGTTGCGCAGCTCCCGCGCGCCCGGGTGCGCCTCGGCGCGGGTGTCGTCGCAGTCCGCATCGGCCAAGAAGCCGTCGTCGTCCTGGTCGCCGGGGATCGCCAGCGCGGGGGACAATAGCAGGAGCGCGAGCAGCATGAGTCCTCACCCCCGCCGGCGGGTGAGCGCTGCGCCCGCCCCCAACATCGTCACGCCCAGGACGAGGCCGGGGAGCGGCACCGTGCCGCATCCGCAGCCTGGCTCCTCTTCGAGCGTCACCTCTCCCTCGTAGCTGAACACGTCGTTCTCGATCGTGTACAGGTAGGTGCCTGGTGCGAGCCCGTCGTCGTAGACGACGAACCCGAAGCCGCGGTTCAGGTCGCAGTAGGGGCCGACGCCGGTGTAGTCGGCGACCGCCTCCGACTTCTGGAAGGTGCGGTCCTCGAACAGCACCTCGCCGTTGCGCGCCAACGTCCACCCTGTCAGCTGCGAATCGTAGGTGACGAGGAAGACCTTGACCACGGTGGGGCTGGTGACGGTCGCGGCCAGCCCCTGCTGACAGGCCTCCCACGCTTCGATCTCGAAGCACTCCCGCTGGCAGTCGTTGGCCACCGCTTCCGGGATCCACCACCACAGGATCATGTCCCCCTCCACCCGGGCCACACTCCCGCAGAGCGTAGCAGGATCCCCGCGAGGTAGGACGCGCCGTTGGCCCACAGCGACGCCGACAGGGCGTCCCGGGTGGACGCGGGCACGAGGAGCCGCAGCACGACGGACTCGACGAGCACCACCGCCACCTCGCCCACCACCACGAACGTCCAGTAGTCGTCGAACATCCGCGGGAGCACCCACCACAGGAGCGGGTGCGTCGAGCTCGTCGCCGCCACCAGCGCAGCGAGGACCCTGCGCCGGGGGAGGTCACCGAGCCGCCAGGCGCCCACCGGCACCTCGACGAGCAGGGTGAAGCCGAACGACAGGAGCCAGGACGTGAAGCGCACGCGCCCTTCAGTTCGGCGCCAACCAGTCGTCCTGCCACACCGCGCACAGCCAGTCCACGAGCTCGGCCATCGGGCACCTCCTCGCCCAGTGTACGCTCGCGCGCCCGGAGGGGGTTCGATGCGCGTGTTGTACGGGGTCGTCGGGGAGGGGATGGGGCACGCCACCCGGAGCCGCGTGGTCATCGAGCACCTGCTTGGCCAGGGGCACGACGTCCACGTGGTGGTGTCGGGCAAGGCGCACGACTTCCTGCGCAAGATCCTCGACCCCCACCCGCGGGCCGGGGTCACCGAGATCGCCGGCCTGCGCCTGGTGCAGGCGGACGGCGTCATCGACAAGTCGCGGTCGTTCTGGGCGAACCTCGGGGACGCGCCCGAGGCGCTGGTCAAGAACCTGGGGGCGTACGTCGACGTCGCGGCGGCCTTTCGCCCGGACGCAGTGATCAGCGACTTCGAGTCGTGGGCGTACACCTACGCCCTCACCCACGACGTGCCGGTGATCAGCCTGGACAACATCCAGGTCCTGCACCGCTGCGCCCACGACCGGTCGCTCACCGAGGACCAGGCGTGGAGCTTCTTCGTCGCGAAGTCGTCCACGAAGGTGAAGCTCCCGGGCGCGTGGCACTACCTGGTCACGAGCTTCTTCTTCCCGAAGGTCCGCAAGCGCCGCACCACGCTGGTTCCGCCCATCCTGCGGCCGGAGATGTTGGCGGCGAAGCGGGAGCCGGGGTCCCACGTGCTCGTGTACCAACACGAGGCGGCGATCACGGCGCTGCTCCCAGCGATGCGCGCGCGCCCGACCGTGGAGTTCCGCGTCTACGGGAGCCAGCGCACCGACACCGAGGGGAACCTGGTCTTCCGGCCGTTCTCGCAGCAGGGCTTCGTGGACGACCTGCGCACCGCGCGGGCGGTGGTGGCGGGCGGTGGGTTCTCGCTGATGTCGGAGGCGGTGCACCTGGGGGTGCCGTTCCTGAGCATCCCGTTCGCGGAGCAGGCGGAGCAGGGCCTGAACGCGCGCTACCTGGCGAAGCTGGGCTACGGCGCGTGGGCCCCGGCGCTCGACGACGCGGTGTTGGACGGGTTCCTCGGGCGCGTGGACGAGTACGCAGCGACGCTGGCGACCTACCCGCGCCACGACAACGCAATGACGTTCGGCTGCGTCGACGAGCTCCTGGAGGGCATCGCGACGGGCGCCGAGCGGCCGCTGTTCCTGCGCCACCCGTCGATGGGCGACTCGATGGACGCCGTCATCGACGAGCTCGAGGAGGGGTAGCGGCGACGATGGTAGGCTCCGGTGCGAGCGGAGTCGACCAGGTTGCTCGTGCTGACCTGGACTGCGTGTGAACGCGCACCCGACGCGACCAGCCCGCGGCCCGTGGCCGAGCCGAGGCTCGAGCTCGGCAGCGAGGCCTTGTCGTTTCCGGGCCTGTTGCCCGGAGAGACCGCGGTCGAGACGCTCGAGGCGCGCAACGTCGGTGACGCCCCCTTGCAGTTCGACCGGATCGAGATTCCGGACAGCCTCGCCTTCGAGCTCGTGTCCTCCACCGACGCGATCGAGGTCGAACCCGGGGGGGTGTACCCGATCGAGATCGCGTTCACCGCGATGACCTCCGGCGAGAACACCGGCACCCTCACCCTCGAGTCGAACGCGGCGAACGATCCGACCGCGGAGGTCGCGTTGGTGGGCGCCGGCCGGGTCCCCCTCCTGCGCGTCACCCCCACCGCCTTCACCTTCGACCCCACCGAAGTGCCGTGTGGGGCCGCGACCGAGCTGCAACTGGAGAGCTACGGAACCGCAGACCTGGTGGTGACCGACCTGCGCTACGAAGCCGGCGGCGCCCTCACCCTCGATCCGACGGGAGCCCCCCTCCCGTGGACCCTGGCGCCGGGAGAATCCAGGTTCGTCTGGGTCCGGTTCGCGAGCAGGTGGCCGAAGCGTCGTACGAGTGGGAAGGGGACGAGACTTTCCCCCTCCGTGGTGACGAGACGGAGTTCCGGCTCACGGGCCTGCCGGTGCCGGCCTCGGTCGAGGTGCGACTGGACGGTGTCGCGACCCAGTTGTTCACCGTCGTGGGGCGCGTCGTGACCGTCCTCGAGCCGGACCTCGCCACCCGCGACGAGGTCGTGATCAGCTACGGCGCTGCGGCCGAGTGCAATTGATCCTGGCTCGCGCTTCCTAGGCCAGGAGCGTCCGGACCTCGCCCGTCTCCAGGTGCACCACCCGCAGCTGGTGGTGGTTCGTGTCCGCCACCACCGCGAAGTCCCCCAGGCGCGCCAGGCCGCCCGGCTCCGCGAACACCCCCGCGCCGCCCGCGATCGTGCGGGTCGTGCCGTCGGTGAGCCCGATCGCCCGGACCTTGTGGTTGAAGGTGTCGGCCACCAGCACCTCGTCGCCCAGGAGCGTGACGCCCAGCGGGTGCTGCAGCTTCGCCTGTCCCGACTTGCCGTCCGCGTCGCCGAAGTCGAACAACCCGCGGCCCAGGATCGTGAGCAGCTGGTGCGACTGCAGGTCGAGCGCGCGGATCGAGGAGGTCTCGGCGTCGGCGAACAGCAGGTACCGCCCCAGCAGGCACAGGCCCGAGGGCTGCGCCAGGGCGCCCGCCGCCGCCGGACCGTCCACGTGGTCCTCGCGGCCGCTGCCCGCCATGATGCCCAGGTGGCCCGCGCCGTAGACCCACAGCTGGTGTTGGCCGGCCATCGCCAGGAACACCAGCACCGTCTCGCGGTGGACCATCAGCTCCACGTCCCACGGGCTGCGCAGGTCCACCGTTCGCGGGTGGGCCAGGGCCTCGCGGGTGGGCGCGCGGGTGCCTTTGCGGCCCGTCCCCGCCAGCGTGGTGATCACGCCCGTGGCCACGTCGACCGACCGCAGCGCGTGGTTCCCGGTGTCGGCCACGTACAACGTGCCCTTGTGTCGGCGGACGCCCTGCGGGTCGCGGAACGTGCCCGCGGCCCCGTCCTCGAAGCCGGCCGCGCCCGTCCCGAACACCCGGCGCTCGCCCAGCACCGGCCAACCGTCGGGGCCCTTCGCCAGCGTGAACTCCACGATGCGGTGGTTGCCGGTGTCCGAGGCGTACAGCCGCCCGCGCCAGGGGTCGTCGCCCAGCTCCTGGTGCAGGGCGTCCGGCCACACGTGCACCTTGCCCGGGAACCGCAGGAAGCTGCCTTCGTCGCGGGGCACGTGCGGGATGGGCACCGGAGTGGCCAGGGTCCCCGCGGCGCGCCCCTCGGTGAGCAGCGTCTCGACGAGATCGCCGAGCTCCTGCCGGCCGATCTCGCCCGGCTGCTGCAGCGCGATCCGGCCCGTGGGGTCGATCACCACCACCGTGGGCCACGACCGCACCGCGTACTCCTCCCAGATCGCGTGGACGGGGTCGTGGACGACCGGGTGCCGCACGCCGTGGCGCTGCAGCGCGCGGAGCACGTTCTCGCGTACGCCCTCGGTGGGGAACTTGCCGCAGTGCACCCCGAGCACCACCACCGGGCGGCCCGCGAACCGCGCCTCCACCGCCGCGAGCTCGGGCAACACGTGCAGGCAGTTGATGCAGCAGTACGTGAAGAAGTCGAGGATCACGACGTGCCCGCGAAGCTTCGCGAGCGTGAGCGGGACGTCGGTGCCGATCCACGCCTCGACGTCGTCGGGGAGCTCGGGCGCGTGGACGCGGACATGCTCGGGCGGCGCCGCCGCGGTGGGCCGGCGCTCGACCGAGGTCGTGAGCTGCACCCGGAGCTCTCCCGGATCCCGCGTGGGCAGCCGGCACGCGAAGCCCTCACACACGAAGGCCGTGGGCTCGTCCACCTCCCGGCCCTCGAGCCACGGCACCTGCGGCAGCGAAGCCGGCGACGCCACCCGCACCTTCGCCGCCAGGGGCAGCGGACGGCGCTCCACCTCGGCCCACAACGCAGCCGTGCGGGGGTCGGCGGGGTCCCCCACCACCGCCACCTCGGTGCCCCCCTGCGCGAGCCACGCGGCCGCCAGGGCCTCCGCCCCCAACACGCGCGGCGACCGAGCCAGCCACGCCTGCACCGACCGCGCGATGGCGTCGGCGTGGTCCAGCAGGTCCCGGCGGCCGAGCAGCGTGCCGAGCCGCACGAAGGCCAGCGCGCCCACCCCGTTGGCGCCGGGCTCCGCGCCGCCCAGGCCCTGCTTGCCGCGCACCAGCGGGGCCTCCTGGTCCCGGCCGACCATCCAGAAGCCGCCCTCCTCCGCGTCGAGGAACTGGGCGGTGAGCACGTCCGCGAGGGCGGTGGCCCGGTCGAGCCAGCGGCCGTCCATCGTGAGCTCGAACACGTCGAGGCACGCCTGGAGCAGGTTCGCGTGGTCGTCCGCGAAGGCCGGCACCCGCGCGACGCCCTCGGCGTACACGCGCATCAGCCGACCGTCGACCACGCAGTGGCCCACGAGGGCCTCGAGCGCGCGCACGGCCACTTCGCCCCACCGGGCGCCACCGGGCAGCAGGGCGCCCTTCGCGAACGCGCTCACCATCAGGGCGTTCCAGGCCACCACCACCTTGTCGTCCCGGAAGGGCGGGGCCCGCCGGGACCGGGCGGTCCGCAGGGTGGGTGCACACCGGGCCCACAGCTCGCGGTCCGTCGCCCGCCAGCGCTCCACCGGGGTGCGGGCGTGCAGCACGCTCCGGCCGTGTTCGAACGTGCCCTCGAGGGTCACCTCCAGGAGCGTGGCCAGCCGGGCGCCGTCGGCCTCGCCCAGCAGGTCCACCAGCTCGTCGGGGGTCCACGTGTAGAAGAAGCCCTCGCCGCCCGGATCGTCGGCGTCCACCGCCGCGGAGAACAGGCCCGTGGGCAGCTGCAGGTGCTCCGCGACGAACGCGAGCGTCTCGTTCGCGACGCGGGCGTGGTGCGGCTCACCGGTGAGGCGCCAGCCGTCGACGTAGGCGGGCACGAGCTGCGCCTGGTCGTACAACATCTTCTCGAAGTGCGGGATCCGCCACTGCTCGTCCACCGAGTAGCGGTGGAAGCCACCCGCCAGCAGGTCGTACATGCCGCCGCGCGCCATCCCGTCGAGGCACCGGGTGAGGATGCCGCGGGTGCGGGCGTCCCCGGTGGTGGCCACGTGCGCCACCAGCGAGGCGAGGGTGCCGTGGGGCGGGAACTTGGGCTTCTTCCCGAAGCCGCCGTGTTCCTCGTCTTCGGCGCCGTCCGCGTCCTGCGCGACCGTGTCGAGCCAGTCCCGGCCCAGCACCGGCGCCTTCTGCGGGAGCTGGCCCGTCTGCTCCAGCACCTTGAGGATCTCGATGCTCACCTGCTCCACGTCGTCGCGGCGCTTGCGCCACACGTCGACCACGTGGTTGAGCACGTCCACGAACGCCGGGGACTGGCCCTGCCGGGTGGGCGGGAAGTAGGTGCCGCCGAAGAACGGGCGCCCGTCCGGGCCCAGGAACAGCGTCATCGGCCAGCCGCCGCGGCCGTCGTTGAACGCCTGCACGGCCCGCATGTAGACCTCGTCCACGTCGGGGCGCTCCTCGCGATCCACCTTCACGTTGACGAAGTGCGAGTTCATGCGCGCGGCCACGCGCTCGTCGGCGAACGACTCGCGCTCCATCACGTGGCACCAGTGGCACGACGCGTAGCCGACGGACAACAGGATCGGGCAGCCGCGACGCCGGGCTTCGGCGAAGGCTTCTTCGCCCCACGGGTACCAGTCCACCGGGTTCTCGGCGTGCTGGCGGAGGTAGGCGCTGGTCTCGGACGCGAGGCGGTTGGGCACGGAGCCTCCGGAGCCGAGCAACTCACCCGTCCCGGCCTGGGCGGCCACTTTCACGCGCCATCACGGCGTCGCGGGCGGAGCCTCGGGCGCGGTCTCGGGGGCGGGCGGGGCGGGGCACCGCTTGGTGTGCAGGTACTTCACGGTCTGGGCGCCCGTGAACCGCCAGCCGAGCAGCGCGAACTCGAACGAGAAGGTCTCGGACTCCGGGTACGCCTGGCCGGCGTGCGCCTGGCCGCGCAGGTGCACCTCGGCGTTGCGGATGGTCCACTTCGGGAACGAGCCGGCGCGGAACGTCTCCGGGAACGTCAGGTCCACGGCGGTGGGGACCGTGCCGCCGCCCGGGAAGAACACGGCCGCGTCCACGTCGGCTGCGCCATCGAGCGAGATCGCGCGGTGCAGGACCACGCCGCCCCGCGACTCGTCCCACTCGACCCAGCTCGACGACGAGCCCGCGCCCAGGCGCTCGAGCGTGGTGCGCAGCATGTTGCTGGCCTCGGCGTTCTCGTCCATGCCGGCCTCGTCGGAGGTGCGGCCGTCGACCGTGGTCACGGTGACCTTGCTGCCCACGAGCGAGCCGGACAGCGGCGCGAACCGGGCCTCGCGCACGTCGTACACCCGCACGGGCAGGTCCTTCCCTTCGCGGCGCTCCTCACCCAGCGGCTGGAGCACGAGGCTGCCCCAGTGGCCGTCTTCGGTGCGCCCCACGAACACCGCGTCGCCGCGGCTGCCCCCGAACCGCCCCACGTCCCAGTTCCACGACGCCTCACCCACCCACTCCCAGCAGCCCTCGGGCATGTCGAGCAGGTCCTCCGCGTGGTCCTCCCAGCGGAGCACGTCGTTGAGGTCGACCTCGGCGGGCATCGCCGCCCACGCGGCCGCGACGGAGTGCAGGAACAACATGCGCCCGGCTAACGCGACCGGTCACCGAGCCGGGTGGGATATCCGGAGCGCCATGACCACCGACCCGTTCCGCCTGGAGCGCCGCGGCCCTGTCGCGCGGCTCACCTTGAACCGCCCCGAGAAGCGCAACGCCATGGGCCCTGCGTTCTGGGAGGGCCTCGCCCCCGTCATGGCCGGCCTCGACGCCGATCCCGGCGTGCGCTGCGTGGTGCTCGACGCCGAGGGCCCCGCGTTCTCCGCCGGGCTCGACCTGATGGCCGTCCTCCCCACGCTCCCGCTCGACCTCACCGGGGGCCCGCCCGACGGCGCCCGCCAGGCGGCGCTGCACGCCCTGATCCGCCGGATGCAGGCGGCGATCACGGCGGTGGAGCGGTGCCGGGTGCCGGTGATCGCGGCCATCCAGGGCGCGTGCATCGGGGGCGGCGTGGACCTCGTCACCGCGTGCGACCTGCGGTTGTGTGCTGCCGGCGCCGTGTTCGGGATCCGCGAGACCCAGCTCGCCATCGTGGCCGACGTGGGCACCCTCCAGCGGCTGCCGCGGATCGTGGGGCCCGCCCACACCCGCGACCTCGTGTTCACCGGCCGCGACTTCGACGCCGCCCACGCCCTGGCCATCGGCCTCGTGTCCCGCGTGCTCCCCGACGCGCAGACCCTCGCCGAGGCTGCGTTCGAGACGGCCGAGCTCATCGCCCGCCAGCCCCCGCTGGCCGTCCAGGGCGCCAAGCGCGTGCTCCTCGAAGCCGATCGCGCCGACATCGACCGCGGCCTCGAGTACGTCGCGACGTGGAACACCGCGCACCTGGCGAGCCAGGACCTGCTGGCGGCGGTCGCAGCGATGGCCACCCGCACGCCGCCCACCTTCCAGGGCCGGTGACCTTCCCCGCTGCCGACACCGACGCCGCGTTCGCCGCGATCCGCCGCGACGAGGTGCTGCTGCGGCCCGGCGTCGACGCGCTCTGCCGGGACCTCGGGGCGGAGGGCGAGGTGGTCCGCTTCGCCGACGGCTCCCTGCCGGTCTACGCGGTGGGCGCGGACCTCGTCCTCAAGCTCTACCCGCCGGTGTGTCGCGAGGAGCGGGACCGCGAGGCCCTGGTGCTGGAGCTCCTGGCGGACCGCCTGCCCATCCCCACGCCCCGCCTCCGGGGCCGCGGGGAGCGCGACGGGTGGGGCTTCGTGTGGATGGAGCGCCTGCGGGGCGAGAGCCTGGCCACGCGCTGGCCCGCGCTCCCGGATCCGCTCCGGGTGGCCCGCGCGCTGGGGGAGGCGCTGGCGGTGCTGCACGGCGTCCGCGACCCGCGCCTCGCCACGCTCTCCGACGAGCCGGGCGCGTACCTGGCCCGCCAACGCCAGACGGCGGTCGAGCGCCAGCGCGCGCGGGGCCTCGAAGGCGCGTGGCTCGACCAGGTGCCCGCGTTCCTCGAGGGCCTCGACCTCGACGGCCCGCCGGTGTTGCTGCACACCGAGGTCATGCGCGAGCACCTCCTGGTCGACGGCGACCACCTCTCGGGCCTGTTCGACTTCGAGCCCGCCCGGCTCGGGCCCGCGGAGTACGAGCTGGCCTCCGTGGGCCTGTTCGTGACCGCCGGCGACCGCACCGCCTTCCGCGCGCTCCTCGAAGGCTACGGCCGCGACCCCGACGAGCCCGGGTTGCCGCGGCGCGTCCTCGGCCACGCGCTGCTGCACCAGTACAGCAACTTCCCCTGGTACCTGCGGCGGGTGCCGCCGGCCCCGGAGGTCCGGACGCTCGACGACCTCGCGAACACCTGGTTCGGCACCCGCTGACGCGCCGGGTCGGCTACAGGGACGACATGCCCGACGCGCTGGTGCTCGATCTCGACGGAACGCTGGTGGACAGCGCACCCGACCTGTGGCGACACACGAACCGCCTGCTGTCCGAACACGGCCGGGCGGCGCTGGACCTCGCGACGGTCACGTCCTTCGTGGGGGAAGGGGCCGGCGTGCTGCTGTCCCGCGCCTTCGCTGCGACCGGAGCGCCGCTCGACGACGACGCGCTCGCCCACGTGGTGGCCCGGTACGGAGCGCTCTACGCGGCCGAGCCGGTGGTGGACACCCGGCTGATGGCGCACGTGGTCGAGGCGCTCGACCGCGTGGACGTCCCGCTCGCCCTCTGCACCAACAAGCCCGAGCGGGTCGCGCGCGCGGTCCTCGAGGCGCTCGGCCTCGCCGGCAGGTTCCCGGTGGTCGTGGGCGGGGACACCCTCCCCGTCCGCAAGCCCGACCCGGCACCCCTTCGGGCGGCGGCGGCCGGGCTCGGGTTCCCCCCGGAGCGCGTGGTGCTGGTCGGAGACAGCGAGGTGGACTGCGCCACCGCCGAGGCGGCCGGCGTCCCGTTCTGGTGGTTCACCGGCGGCTACCACCGGGAGACTCCGGCACGGGTCGCGTGGCGGTTCGACGACTGGAGAGCGTTCCCCCGCGTGCCCCGAGGCCGCAGCTAGCGCCGGCGCCGGGCCAGCAGCACCGCCAGGGCCAGCCAGCCGACGGAGGAGCCTCCGGTCGCGCAGCCGCAGCCTGGGTCCTCGATGCGCACGCCGGGAGGAGAGCCGGGAGCGTCCACGTCGTCGCAGTCCTGGTCGATCCCGTCGCCGGGCACCTCCGGAGCGCCCGGATACACCGCGTCGTCGCCGTCGTCGCAGTCGGTGTCGTCGACCACCCAGTCCGCGGGCGGCTCGTCACAGAACGCCTGCTCCCCGGCCGCGTCTCCGAACCCGTCCGCGTCCTCGTCCGGGAACCGCGTCTCGCCGGCGAGCACGGCGCTGTCTTCGTCGTCGCAGTCGCCGCCCTCGAGCGACCAGCCGGCGGTGGGGGGCCCACACCACTCCTCACCCACCCCTGCACCCACCCCGTCGCCGTCACCGTCCAGGTACCAGGTCACGATGAGCCCATCGTCGGGGGTGTCGTCGCAGTCGTCGTCGAGATCGTTGCACACCTCGGTGGCGTCGGGGTTGACCGCGTCGTCCGCGTCGTCACAGTCCCCGGCGACCGCCACCCACCCGGCCTGGGGAGCGCAGGTGACCTCCCCCGCGTTGTTGGCGTCGGTGCCGAACCCGTCCTCGTCCAGGTCCGGGTACCAGGTGGCGACGAGCCCGTCGTCCGCGGTGTTGTCGCAGTCGTCGTCCACCCCGTCGCAGACCTCCGGCGCACCAGGGAACCGGGTCGGGTCGAGCGGCTCGCAGTCGTCCAGGTCCAGCGCGCCGTCGCCGTCGTCGTCGTCATCGCACCCGCTGCCGAGGCCGTCGGCGTCGGGGTCCGTCGGGTCCGCGTTCGGGACGAACAGGCAGTTGTCGACGGGGTCCAGGGTCCCGTCGCCGTCGGTGTCGAGGTGGCTCACCTGCACGTCGTCGAACCCGCACCCGTCGTCACCTGCGCTGTAGCAGTACAGGCCGATCTTCCCCTCCGGCGGGGTGGTGACCGTGGCCGAAAGCAACGGCAGAAGGATGCCGTTGGCGTTCAGGTCCAGCCACGCCTCGATCTGGTTGTCCCGGACGATCAACTGCAGGTCCTGGTACCGCGGCGCGAAGTAGGTGGAGTTGTCCGAAGCGCGCTCGGTCGCGACGCCGCCCACGATCTCGTAGAGCTTGCTGCCGTCGAAGGAGATCGACCCGCCGGTCCCTGGACCGGGCATCTCTCCCACGCCGCCCAACACGAGCAGCCAGGTGTTCGCCATGTCCTGGAAGCCGAACACCACGCCGATCCCGTCGATGTCCTCCATGTGGATCTGGACGTCGAGCTGCAGATCCGTGAAGTCCGCGCCGGTGTAGACGAGGGCGTTGTCCATGGGTCCCATGGCCCCGTAGGTGCCGCCCTCCTCGTTCGTGGTGCACTCGACGCCGGTGGTCACGGCGGCCGACCAGGGGTCCGCCGGGTACTGGGAGACCCAGCCGGCGGTGCCCGAGAACGACGCCTGGTTGTGGCTGTCGAAGGACTCGGAGAACACCACCGTCTGGGCCCACGCGCCAGCCACCAGCCACCACAGCGCCACGCGCCCTCCGCACCACCATCCTACGCCTTCGGGCCGCCGGCAGGGGCCGTGCTATGGTCCGCCCCGATGTCCGTGTACCGCCTCAAGCCGCGCTTCCGGGCCCTGCTGCGCCCCCTCGCGCGAGCGATCCATCGCGCGGGGGGCACCGCGAACCAGGTCACGCTCGCTGCCGCCGCGGGGTCGGTCGCGTTGGGGATCGCCTGGTGGCTCGTCGGGAGCGCCTGGCCGCTGTTGTGGTGGCTCGCTGCCCCCTGGATGCTGGTCCGGATGGCCCTCAACGCCGTCGACGGGTTGCTCGCGCAGGAGTTCGGGCAGCGGTCCGTGAAGGGCGCGTACCTCAACGAGCTCGGCGACGCCGTCTCCGACGCCGCGTTGTGGCTGCCGCTCGCCGCGGTGGAGCCGTTCTCGCCCGTGGTCGTCGTCCTCTTCGTCCTCACGGCGGGATGGACCGAGCTGGCGGGCGCGCTCGGCCCGATGGTCGGCGCCAGTCGGCGCAACGACGGTCCGCTCGGGAAGAGCGACCGCGCCCTCGTGCTGGCCGGCCTCGGCCTGTGGATCGGGCTACCCGGAGGGCTACCACTGTGGGCCACCGGGGTGCCGTGGCTCCTGCTGGCCCTGTCGTCGCTGACCGTGCTCCACCGCATGGGTCAGGGCGTGCGCGAGGCGCGCACCACGCGGCCGTCCCAGAGGACCCCATGACCGTCCGAGAAGCCACCGAGCGGACCTTCGTCACCCACGACGGCCTCGAGCTGTTCTTCCGACACTGGCCGGCCGTCGTCGCGAGCGGGGGGCCCCCCACGGCGGTCCTGTTGTTCCACCGGGGGCACGAACACGGGGGCCGCCTGGCGCACCTCGTCGCGGAGCTCGACCTCCCGGAGGTGGCGTTCTACTCCTGGGACGCGCGGGGCCACGGCCGGTCCCCGGGGGAGCGGGGGGCCGCGCCCGGCATGCAGGCGCTCGTTCGCGACCTCGAGGCGTTCGTCGTCCACCTGGAGGCGCACGACGGGTTGCGCCGCGAGGACGTTGCGCTCGTCGCCCAGAGCGTGGGCGCCGTCGTCGCCGCGGCCTGGGTCCACGACCACGCCCCCGCCGTCCGCGCGATGGTGCTCGCCTCCCCCGCGTTCTCGGTGCGCCTGTACGTCCCGTTCGCCCGGCCGGGGCTGGCGTTGCTGCGGGCCCTCCGCGGCCCGTTCACCGTGAACAGCTACGTCTCGTCGTCCCTCCTCACCCACGACCGGGACCGGGCCCGCGCCTACGACACCGACCCACTCGTGACGCGCCCGATCTCCGTCGACCTGCTCCTCGCGCTCGCCGACGCCGGGGATCGCCTGGTCGCCGACGCGGGCGCCATCACGGTCCCCACCCAGGTCCTGATCTCCGGCGAGGACTGGGTCGTGCACCACGCGCCCCAACACGAGTTCTTCGTGCGGCTCGGGTCGCCCACCAAGGAGCGGCACGTGCTGCCCGGGGTGTTGCACGACACCCTCGGAGAAGCAGACCGCGACAGCGTCGTCGGCCTCGTGCGGCGCTTCCTGGTGGAGCGGTTCGCGGCCCCCGTCGAGGTCCCGTCGCGCCTGGACGATCACCGCGTGGGCTACACGCGGACCGAGGCCGAGGCGCTAGCGACGCCCCTGTCCCTCGCGAGCCCGCGCGGCGCGTTCTGGGCCCTCACGCGGTTCGGGCTCGGCGTCGGGCGGTTCCTGTCGGCGGGGATGGCCATCGGCGCCCGCGCGGGCTTCGACTCCGGGGAGATGCTCGACTACGTCTACCACGACACCGCCGAAGGCCTCGGGCCCGTCGGGCGGCTCGTCGACCGGATGTACCTCGACTCGCTCGGCTGGCGGGGCATCCGCCGCCGCAAGGTCCACCTCGAGGAGCTCCTCGGGTCGGCCTGCGAACGCCAACGCGCCGCTGGCCAGCCCGTGCGCATCGTCGACGTCGCCGCGGGACACGGCAGGTACGTACTGGACGCGCTGTCAAAGCTCCCAGAGCCGCCCGAACACGTCCGCCTGCGCGACTTCCTGGCCACCAACGTTCGCTCGGGACAGGCCTCGCTGCACGCGCGAGGGCTCCTCGGGCGCGCGGTGTTCGAGCAGGGGGACGCCTTCGACGCCGACGCGGTCGCCGCCCTCGACCCGGCCCCCACGGTGGCGGTGGTCTCCGGGCTGTACGAGCTGTTCGCCGACAACGACCTCGTCGCCCGCTCGCTCGACGGCCTGTCTCGCGCGGTGCGGCCCGGCGGCTGGCTGGTCTACACCTGCCAGCCCTGGCATCCGCAGCTCGAGCTCATCGCCCGGGCCCTCACGAGCCACCGGCAGGGCCGGGCGTGGGTGATGCGCCGACGCACCCAGGGCGAGATGGACCAGCTCGTCGCCCGGGCGGGCTTCCGGAAGGTCGAGCAGCGCACCGACGAGTGGGGGATGTTCACCGTGTCGCTGGCACAGCGGCTCGCCCCACCGGAGATGTACGGCGGGCTCGACGGGTGAGGACCTGGCCCTGGCACCCCCGACCCTGGGGTCGAGCGATCGTGTGGCTCGCGTTCCTCGTGCCGATGTTCTTCGGGACGTACATCGCGGCCCTCGAGATCGTCGCGACGTACGACTACGTCCCCACCCTCGTCTTCGCCTGGGAGCGCCACCTCCCGTTCCTCGCGTGGACGGTGCTGCCGTACTGGTCGATCGACTTCTTCTACGGCCTGTCGCTGTTCCTGTGCCGGTCCCCCCACGAGCTGTCCCGCCACGCTCGGCGGCTCGTCACCGCGCAGGCCGTCGCGATCCCGATCTTCCTGCTGTTCCCCCTCCGGCTCACCACCACCATCCCCGCCGACACCGGCATCTGGGCGCCGTTCTTCGGCGCGCTCGACGGCATGGTCGGGAAGCCCTTCAACCTCGCGCCCTCCCTGCACATCGCGCTGCTGGTCATCCTGTGGCTGCGCTACGTGCGCCACGTCCCCTGGCCCTGGCAGGCCGCGGTCCACGTCTGGGCCAGCTTGATCGGCGTCTCCGTGCTCACCGCCAACCAGCACCACTTCTTCGACATCCCCACCGGCGCCATGTTGGGCTTCTTCACCGTGTGGGCCTGGCCCGAACACGGAGACAGCCCGCTCGCCGCCGCGACGCTCGTCAGAGACCCCCGCCGCCTCGCGCTGGCTGCTGCGTGGGGCGCCGTGGCCGTCGCGCTCACCACGTTGGCGTTCTGGGCTGGCGGCGCGGCGCTGTGGCTCCTGTGGCCCGCCCAGAGCGCGGGGTTCGTGGCGCTCGCCTACGGGCTGCTCGGCGAGGCCGCCTTCCAGAAGGACGAACACGGCACCAGCTCGCTCGCCGCCCGCGCGCTGCTGTGGCCGTACCAGCTCGCCGCGCGGCTCAACGCCTGGGCCTGGACCGCGCGGATGCCGGCCTCCTCGGAGGTCGCCCCCGGGGTGTACCTGGGCCGCCTGCCGCGGGCCTCCCCCGCGCTCGCGGTGGTGGACCTGACGGCAGAGCTCCCCGGCGGCGCAGCGCCCGCCTGGCACGCCGTACCCACCCTGGACCTGACCGTGCCCTCTCCAGAGGCCCTCGAGCGCGCAGCGCGCCTCGTCGAGACCCTCGCTCCCCGCGGCGTGCTCGTCGCCTGCGCGCTCGGCCTGTCGCGCTCTGCGGCCGTCGCCGCCACCTGGCTCGCCGCCTTCGGACCCGACGGCGACGTCGACGCCGCCATCGCCCGGGTGCGGGCCGCCCGCCCGGGGGTCGTCCTCGGCCCGGGCCACGTCGAGGCCATCACCGCCGCCGTCGCGCGCGTCCGGGCGTCCTCCTGACCGCCGAACGCTGGGCGCTGGCGGCCACCGCCGGCCTCCTCCACCAGGGGGTGGCGCTGCATGTCGTCGCCACCGGCGTCGCCGTGGTCTCGTTGGTCGGGCGACCTCCCCTCCTGGTGGCGCTGGCCACGGTCACCTGCCTCGCGGTCGAGACGGTGCTCGCCGTGCGCGTGGGCCTCGACGCCCGCCTGTTCGCGCACGCCGCCGCCCAACCCCCCGAAGACCTCGACGCCAGCGAGCTCGATCAGGGCCTGTTCACCGCGGGCCTCGTCGCCGACCGGCCGGTCTCCACCCGCTCCTGGTCCGCGCGCATCGCCGGTGCCCGCCGCCTGTTCCGCGCGCAGGCCCTCGCCGCCGGAGCGCAGGTGCTCGTGCTGCTCCTCGGCGCCTGGGGTCTGTGGTGATCGACGCACCCGTCGCGGCGCTCGTGTGCGCCGTCACCGCCGTGTTGGTGGTCGCCACGCTCGCCGGCCGCCGACTCGAGCGGGCCGCCCGCACCGATGCCGCCCGCACCACTGCCCGCAACGTGCGCGACCGCGTCGCCGCCTGGTGGTGGATGGTCGGGCTCCTGGTGGCCGCGTTCTCTGCGGGCAGGGGCGCGGTGATCGTCCTGTTCGCAGCCGTCTCGCTGCTGGCGCTGCGGGAGCTGTACGCCCTCGTCCCGTTCCGCTCCATCGACCGCAACACCCTGTTGATCGCGATGTTCGTCGCGGTGCCGGTCCAGTACCTGGCGCTGTGGACCGGGTGGATGGGCCTGTTCGCCGTCTTCGTGCCCGTGTGGACCTTCCTGACGTTGTCCGCGCGCATCGCGATGTCGGGTGAACCCGACGGCTTCGTCGGGCGCGTCGCCTCCGCGCAGTACGGGCTGATGATCGGCGTGTACTGCCTGAGCCACGCGCCGGCCCTCCTGATGCTGCAGCTCCCCGGGTTCGACGGGCAGGACTGGAAGCTCTTGATCTGGCTCCTGCTGGTCGTCCAGTTCGGCGACGTGCTCCAGTACCTGTGGGGGAAGGGTTTCGGTCGGATCCCGATCGCGCCGCGGGTGAGCCCCGCCAAGACGCTCGAAGGCTTCGTCGGAGGCACCGCTTCCGCCACGCTGCTGGGCGGGTCGCTCTGGTTCCTGACGCCCCTCCCGCTCGTCCAGGCAGCAGGGTTCGCGTTGGTGGTCACGCTCGCGGGCTTCTGCGGCGGGCTCGTGATGTCCGCCATCAAGCGCGACGCCGGCGTCAAGGACTACGGCGGCCTGTTGTCCGGCCACGGCGGCGTGATGGACCGCGTGGACTCGCTGGCGTTCGCCGCGCCCGTCTTCTTCCATCTGCTGCGCTGGTGGGTTCCCGTTGTATGACGCCGTGACCTCGGAGGTCCCATGTTCGTCCTGATCGCCCTGGCGGCTCCCTCGTTCGCGGAGCCGGACCACGAGACCCACGAAGCGCTCCGGGCGCTGTTCCAGCAGGCGCAGCAGGCCCTCAACGAGCGGAGGCTGGACGAGCTGCACCCGCTGCTCACCCACGACTTCGAGGCGACGACCATCACCCAGGAGCCCATCACGGGCCGCGAGGGCGTCGACCGGTACTTCGACGCCTGGTTCGGCCCGGACAAGTACATGAAGTCGATGCGCTTCGACCTCGAGGCGGACGCCCTCACCGACCTGTCGGCCGACCAGAGCTGGGGGATCGTGCGCGGCACCGGCGTCGAGCACTACGAGGCGAACGAGGACTACACGTTCGACTTCGCCACCCGCTGGACCGCCGTGGTCGAGCGCGGAGACGACGCGAAGTGGCGGATCCGGTCCATCCACATCGGCACCAACAACCTCGACAACCCCGTCCTGACCCGCGTGAAGTCCACGATGATGAAGTACGGCGTCGTCGGGGCGCTGGTGACCGGACTGCTCTGCGGCGTGCTCGGGTTCGTCGGGGGGCGTCTCTCCCGCAGGTAGCGCTCACTCCACCGTGAGGTGGTACGTCAGGGCGTGATCACGAGCTGCATCAGCGCCTTCGCGTCCGCTGCGGTCGCGTTCTCCTTCGCCCGGATCTCGACGAACACGTCGGTCGCGGGGTCGAACCGGAACACCGTGTCCGGCTTCGCGGCGGCCGCGAGCTGCTTCGGGGTCGCTGCACCCATGCCAGGGCCCGGTGAGGGCCGCAGCACCGAGACGTTGAGCACCTTCCCGCCCTGCGCCACGTCGAAGTTCTCGCTCAGGTACGCGCCCGACCGCATGCCCCCGACCCCCGCGCCTTCCTGCTTCCAGCCAGCGGTCGCGAACAGGCACTGGAGCACGCTGCCTTCGGTGGTCGCCAGCGCCGACAGCGCGATGGTCTTCGGCTGGTTCGCGGCGGCGGCCTCGAGGTCGGCCTTCAGCGCCGCGGCCGCAGCGGTGAGCGCTCCCAGCCCCGCGAGGTTGGCCTTCAGCGCGTCCGACGCAGCCGTCATGCCGGCCACGTCTCCCGTGGAGGACGCCTGGCTGACGGCCTGGCTGGCCGCCATCATCCGCGCCTCCGCCTTCGCCACGTCCGCCGCGAGCGCGTCGACCCGGGGCTGGAAGGTGCTCCCGGCGCACAGACCCCAGACGAGCTGCTGGAGCGCGCTCGCGTCCGCAGCGCGGTAGGCGTCGGAGTAGGCCTTCGCGACCTGGCCGTACCCCTCGTACGCTGCAGCGACCTCGGGGGCGGGCCCGTCCACCGGCGCCTTCTTGCCTGCCCAGGCCGGGCCTGCTGCCAGCGCCATCACCACCGCCACGACCCACCTCGACGCCATTGCGCCTCCGCCGCGAGCCTACCACCTGGGGCCGGATACACCGCCGCCCCACGTCCGCACCCGAGGCCCGATGACCACGCCCCGCAACCTCACGTTCGCTTCCGTCCCCGTCCTCGACGAGGTCCGCGACGAGACCGACGAGCTCTCCTTCTGCCTGCGACCCTCCCCGGGCCGCGGCGTCGGCGTGTTCCTGACCCACGGGGTGCGCGCGGGGACGCTGCTGGCGCTGTTCCCGACGGGTCCCGGCGGCCTCGCCGAACACAACCGCTTCGTGTCGTACGCCGCGCTGGAGGCCGCGCCGCCGCTCCTGCGGGCGTTCTCCATCGTGTACGGGGTGGAGGCCGAGGAGGGCGTGTGGATCCCGCTCGACTTCGCGCGGATGTCCGTCGGCTCGTACCTGAACCACGGCGAGCCGGCGAACGCCCACCACGACGAACACTACGACTACCGGGCGTCGCGCGACCTGGCGCCCGGAGAGGAGGTGTTCATCGACTACGCGCGGCTGTAGTCCGCCTCGACGGGAGCGTGCACCGGCGCCCGCTCCCGCGCGTGCTCCTCGAGGGCGCTGCGCAAGACGAGGTCCAGGAACCCCGGGTGGCCCAGGGCCGAGCGGATCAGGATGCGGTCGGCGATGTCGTAGTCGTCGGCCGGGTAGAAGATGCAGCAGTTCGGGTTGATCTCGAGGAGCCACGGGCGGCCCGCGGCATCCACCCGGAAGTCGCAGCGAGCGTAGCTGCGCGCCCCGCAAGCGACGAACGCGGCAGCTGCAGCGTTGCGCAACCGCTCGGCCAGGGCCGGGTCCTGGACGGGACGCCACCCGAGGCGGTCGTAGTGGCTCCACTTCAGGTCGAAGTGGAAGAAGCTCTCCCCCTCGGGGAACACGAGCTCGAGGGGCTCGAAGACCACGGGGGCCTCGGGGTCGTCCGGGTTCTGCGCGAGCAACACGGCCACCTCGCGACCCGCGACGAACTCCTCGACGAGCGCCGCCTCGTGTTTCGCGATGACCCGCCGCGCGGGCGCCCAGACCTCGTCCGGGGTCTCTGCGCGGTTGTCGCGGTGCACGCTGATGCTGTTGTAGCCGTCGTGGTGCTTCACGAACAGCGGGAACCGCAGCGTGGCCACGGCGCGGGCGAGATCGGCGTCGTCGCGGGCCACCACGTACCGGGGGGTGTCCACGCCGACAGCCAACATCCGCACCTTGGTGTCGACCTTGGGGATGTTGTAGAAGTGGCTCGAGGCGCCGGTGAACGGCCGGCCCAGGCGCTCCAGCGCCGCGGGGACCAGCGGACCCGCCCGGCCCTCGTCCAGGCCGCCCTGGCAGAGGTTGATGTACACGTCGGGGCGAAAGGCGCGCTCGATCGCCTGGAGCTGCCCGTCCACGTCCGCGGCCAGGAGGGAGAAGTGGCGGAGCTCGTAGCGCTGCGGATCCAGGTGCGGCGCCGGGTCCGGGACGAGGTCGAAGGCGGCGAACGGGGACTGGGACGACTCGTACGAAGAACGCAGCACCGCGAGGCGCATCAATCCCTCCATCGCAGCATGGGGAGGGCGGCCGCTGCGGGTGACCGAACGCCGTCGCGGATATCCGCACCCGGGCCAGCGCGCGACGAGTTTGTGGACCCATCCACGCACGTTCAGCGAAAGCAGCCCCCGACCTCGTACATCGAGCGGACACCGTAGCCCGCGTCGCCGAGGTCCTGCGCGAAGGCCACCGAAGAGGCCAGCCCCGACAGCGGCACACACACCCGCAGCACCTGCTCGGCGTCCGAGGGGCGGCGGACCTCGCGGTACGTCAGTCCGGCGCCGTCGAGCCAGTCCTCGAGGCCGTTCGCCGGGGGCTCCACCAGCACCGCGGCGTAGCCCCGACCCAGCGGAAACCACGCGACGTCGCAGTCCGCACGCTCCTCGACGGGGCCCCCGAGCCAGCGCTCCGTCCGGCGCCGGAGCTTCGCGAGGTCGCCCCCGGAGGGCAGCGCGACACACCACCGCGAACCGAGCGGAGACACCGTCGCCCCGTGCTTCGTGAGCCGCTCGGCCGCGCGGTCTGCCCGATCGAGTGAAGTCCCCGCGTCCAGCACCCACACCGCGGGGGCAGGGGTGAGCGCGAGCTCAGCCACCGACCCGCTCCACGAGCGCGTCCGGCAGCTTGCCGGTCTGCTGGAAGTGGCGCATCCACAGGATCGGCTCGGTCCCGAGCGCTGCTGCGGGCCGCCCCTCGACGGTCTCGGTGATCGGGGTCGGCCGGAACGGGACCAGCGCGTCGGTGGCGTTGGCGCCCACCTTCCCCAACACGGACTCCAGGGCGTCGAGCGAGTTCATCTTCATGAACGGGCACGTCGCGCAGCCGCCCTCGATCGAGCAGCCTTCGCCGCCGGCCACGCCAGGGACCAGCGCCAGCGGGGAGTCGTCGACCCGGGTGACCGCCTCGGAAGCCACGGGGAACACGAGCTCGAGCTCCACGTCGTCCCGTCCGGTGGCGGCCAGCGCCTGCTGGACGCGGCTCACGATGCTCGTGACCATCCCCGACTCGGTCCCGAGCACCACGGGGACGCGCTGTGCCCCGGGCTTCGCCGCGGCCTCCTTCACCGCGCGGAGGATGAAGTCGAGGATGTTGGAGGTGGAGCCCACCACACCGCGGCCGCGCCGCTGGGCCTCGGCCGCGAGCGCGAACATCTGCCCGGGGACCTCGAGGTGGGCGGTGAGCAAGGCGTCCGCGTGGTCGGCGCGCACCCGGGTCACCACGTCGTCGCCGAACAGGTGGTGCACCACACACGCGCCCTGGCGGTAGTGGTCGAACCGGGAGAGCAGGTCGCGCACGGTGGCGGCCGTGTGGGCGGGGTGCACCGCCCGGATCGCGGCTTCCGGCAGGGTGGCCAGGTTCTCGAGCAGCGACACGAGGTTCGCGCCCATGTACGTGTCGGGGCCGTACGCGATGCGCACCCCCGGGAGCTGCGCGTGGGCCTGCAGGATCGTCTGCAGCACGTTCGACGACGTACAGGTGATGGTGGGGACGAGGGCGTGGGCGCGGGCCTTCGTGACGAGGCTCGTGTTGATGTACACCACGTGCAGCGTGCGTGGGCCCTGGGCGCGCAGCCAGTCGAAGTACGCCGGCTGCTCGGCGGACGCCGCGAGCGAGCACCCGATGTGCGCGGAGGCCAGGCGGTACACGGCCACGTCGCGGTGCCCGGCCGCGTCGAGCACGGCCCGCACGTTCTCGGTCATGAAGTCGACGCCGAGGACCACGATCGTGCGCTTTCCGGCCTCCGCCATGCGCACGGCCACGTCGGCCATCTGCAGGCTGTCGGCCACGAAGGTGTGCGGCGCGCCCACGCGCACGAGCACGCCCTGGAGCTCGGCGTCCATGTAGAAGTGCGCCACGATGCCCACGGCGTGCTGCTCGCAGGCGAGGCGCACCGCGTCGACGGCGGCGGGGTCGGGGTGGAGCCACTGGGCCTGGGCCACGGCGAAGGCGCCGCGGGGCTCGAGGGTGGCGGCGCGCACGGTGAGGCTCGGGAAGGTCGACATGCGCGGCTCGATAACCCGGACCCGTCCGGGACAGGCCCACCGCGTGAAGCCGCCGCACCCCGAGGGGCACGACGGCGCGCTGTGGTGCGGGGAGGAGTTCGCGGGCCTCGCGCGGATCGACCTGGAGGGCGCCGTCACCCACCTCGACCGGGCCGGGGGTCGTCCTCCGCCCAGCCACGTCGCGCTCCGGGGTTACCCGGCGGTGGGGAGGTCCGATGGGGCAGGTGACAGGCCCGTCCGTCCGGCTCGCGACCGCCGTCGTCGGGGCGGGTCCCGCCGGCCTCCTGTTCGCGATCGCCGCCCGCCGCCAGTGGGAGCAGGCCGGGCACCCCCCCGAGGCGTTCGTCCTGCGGCTGTTCGACAAGCGGGACCGGTACGAGCGGACCCACCGCGTACGGCTCGAGCCCGCCCCGTACGCCGAGCTCGTGGCGGCCCTGCGCGATCCGCGCGTCGACCGGCTGGCGGAGTTTCTTCGCGCTGCCGAGCACCGGCCGCGGGTCGACGAGCTCGAACAGGAGCTGCTGGACGTCGCCACCACGTTCGGGATCCGGCGCGAGCGCCTGACGGTCGGGTCGGGGCGCGGAGAGTCCGACCTGGCCGCGGTCCGGGCGTTGCTGCTCGACGGTCTGCCGCCGGGGGTGCGGGTCACGATCGTCGGCGCGGACTCCGTGCACAGCGCGGTCCGGGCGCTGGCCAGCCCCGAGGCGCCGCGCAGGGTCACCCACGAACAGCTCGCCCGGCTGGCGGTGACCGGGCCCGGCCTGCCGCGGACGCTGTCGCTGCTGCACACCTACCGGCTCGCGAAGGTGGTGGCGTCGGTGCTCGAGTGGCGCCGGCCGGAGCCGGGGCGGGCCGAGGTCGACCTGTTCCTGTCGCCGCGGGAGTTCGAGGCCGTGCGCGGGATGGGCGCGACGCCGCGCGAGCCGGTCCCGGTGCGGCCCGAGGCGCTCGATCCGCGCCGGGCTCCGCTGTTCTCCCGGTTCGTCCGCGCCCTGGCGGCGGGGTTCGGGGAGGGGCGGTGCGACGTGGCGCTGGTGAGCTCGTTCCGGCTCGAGCACGCGGTGGCCCCACGGCGGGTGCTCCTGCCGCCCGGGCTCGACGCCACCGTCCTGCTCGTGGGCGACGCCGCCGCCTCGCTGCCGTTCCAGCGGGGGATGAGCTGCCTCGCGCGGTCGGCGCTGGCGCTGGCCCGTGCGCACGCCGCCGGCGCGGATGCGGAGGCCACCCTGGCGTACGACCGCGCCGTGGAGGGCATCACCGCGGACGAGCTGCGGGTGGTGGGGTCCCGCGCGCGGCTCGTGGCCGGGCTCCGCGAGTTCGTCCGCCTCAGCGCGCTCGCGCCGTTCCCCATCCAGTCGGTGTTCCTGTCGCTCCCCGCGACCGCGCCACCCCCGGCCGATCGACCCACGCCGGGCCTGCTGTTGAACCTGGTGGTCGCCGCAGCGGTGCTGATCGCGGCGCTCGCGGGCCCCTGGTCGGAGATCGTCGGCGTCCCGGTTGGGATCGCGCCGGCCCTCGCCCTGCCGCTGGGCTTCGCGGGGGGCGTGTTGTACCGCGCCACCCGCACGTTCGAACCGCCGCCGCACCGCTTCGTCGCGCGCGTGTGGCAGGTCGCGATCGGCGGCCTCCTGGTGGGCGGGGTGGTCGGCGCCGCCTGGCTCAGCGCGATGGCCGGCCGGCCGCGGCAGGTGGGCCAGGTCGCGTTGTGGTGGCTCGTCGGCCTCGCGTTCGTTGCCGGCATGTGGGTGTTCGAGGAGCTGGGTCGCCGCTGGCTCCTCGCCGGCCGGCTGGACGACGACATCCCCGGCTGACGCCGATCCCGGCACGATGCGCGAGCGACGGGTGGCGCGGCCCAAGCGCGCTGCCTGCCCCCGGTCCGATGATGTTCGAGATCTTCGCGTCCTCGGGTTCGGTCGAGGGGGTCTCCGACGATGCGCGGCATGCGGTCGCCGAGGCGGGCTTCGTGTCGTCCGGACCCTGGATCAATCACTGCCGCGTGAAGTCGCAGGGAACATTGAACCCGCCATACTCGGCGAACGTGTTCAGCTCGCCGGTCATCGTATCTCCGGTGCGGGTCAGGTTGAGCTCGACCCCGCCGGTCGAGAAGTAGTCGGTCGTCGTGGTGGTCGTCGGCGCCACGAGCTCCAGGGTCACCTGGGCGCCATCGACGCTGCCCTGGAGCGTCCAACCACTCTCGTAGGGGTCGTCACCGGTCGTGTAGTACTGCGTCAGGTCCATCGTCCCCGTGATCTGCCCACCGGACTCCTCGAGCGACAGCACCATCCCGAAATCGACGGTGTAGGGGGAGGTGTACGTCGTCGAGGTGAACGTGTAGACGGGACTCCCTTCGCAGCTGCCCTCCCAGGTCCCCGCGACCGCGTCCGAGACTCCGGTGTCGTCCGTGCCCTTCCCTTCGTCCGCAGGGCACCCGACGAGACCGACCACCAACCACATCCAGCGCATTCTGCCTCCGGCGCGCAACGTCACAGGTACAGCCCGCACCATCAAGCAGAAGCGGCCGGCCAACGCGCGTCCCTACCGCGACCCACCACTGCGGCGGTCTGGTTCGCCTCGTCACGCCCTGAGCTACTCGAGCGCCCACCGGAAGGTCGAGGCGTCGTAGCAGCCGTCGAAGCGCGTGACCGGCAGGTCCGCCGCCGACTGCAGCGCCTCGAGGAGGGCGTTCGTGTCGCAGCCGCCGCCGTTGTAGGGCAGCGAGTACCCGCAGGCCGGGCCGGGGACCTGCACCACCGGGGCGTCCGTGCCCACGATCCGCTGTTGGCCGTAGCCGGCGACCAGGACCGCAGCGAGCGTGGTGTCGGGGCCGACCGACACCGTCCAGGTGGTCTCCTCGTAGGCCGACAGGGCGAGCACGTGGGTGCCCGGGACCTCGAACCGCACCGTGGCGCTCCCCCCGGCGCCGTCGCGGGGCGTGTAAACGGCCCCCACGAACAGGCCCGGCGCGCAGGTGGCATCGGCGACGGACGTGTAGACCTCGTAGCCGGCCTGCCCGTTGCAATCGGAGATCACCGGCCCGAGCGCCGCCACGGGCGCATCACACTCGGGGTCCTGGAACGGTACGTGGCCGGGCCCGCGGATCACCTGGGTTCCCTCCGGGTTGTACAGGCTGCTGCCCGCCACGAGCGACACCTCCAACGCGGAGTGCACCTGCGGATCCCCCTCCGCGCCCGGATCCTGGAGGGCGTCGAGCCAATCCGAGGCCCCGAGCACCAGGGTCCACGACTGCTCGGTCGGGCGCACCTCGAAGCGTCCGTCGTCGAGGACCACGGTCACGTCGCCCAGGGCGAGGGAGGCGCCGAGGGTGGGCACCTCGAGCTCCACGTCCTGCAGCACCACCGACAGGCGACACCAGGTCCCGGCAGGCAGCTGGACCGGGAGCGTGCTCCGCTCGGCGCCGAACGCGAACATGGCCTCGTCCGCCGCGGGTTCCTGCACCGCCACCGGGCCGCCGTCACACGGGTCGAGCTCGGCCCGGACCAGGCGCGCGGTGGCTTGTGCGCCGTCGCCAGCGCCCGTGGGAGGCGCCGCGGCCTCGAGGTTCGCGCCCGGGTTCCCCACGAAGGTGCCGTTGCCCGGGGTCCCGAGGCACGCGGCGAGGTGGACGAGGATCATGGGGGGTCTCCGGGGAGGCGGCGATCCGACAGGGGGAACAGCTGGAGGTTCATCTGCATCACCTGGTCGGCGTCGCCTTCGGCGCTGTCGCACAGGTGCATCATGCGCTCGAGGAAGGCGTTGGACTCGGCCTTGAGGCGGGCGACGAGCGAAGCCGGCACCGACACCGTGATGGCGACGAGGTGCCGCTCGGGGGGCTCGAACCGGGTGATCGCCTCGCTCGCGAGCGTGAGCATGCCCCGATGGTAGTTGTGGACCGCGAGGCCCGTCACCTCCGCCGGAGTGGTGACGCTCACGTCCGCCGGGGTGAGCCCGCCAGCGCCGTCGTCCACGAGCATGCCCAGCGCCTGGAGCCGCTCGAGCGCGTCGGTGGCCTCGCGGAGCGTCACCCGCGGACGCAGGGCCTCCGCGATCCACGCTGGCTCGACCCGGAAGTCGGCGCGCTGCGCGAGCTCGCGCACGGCGGGCAGGATCCAGTTCGAGAGGTACGCGAACGCGTGGCCGTCGATGTGGCGGGCCTCCCGGAACCGGCGGGTGGCGGCGATCTGCTCCCACGCCTCGTTGCGTTCGTCGGCGTCCTTGCTCTGCCCCAGCGTGACGAGGAGCCGGAAGAAGGCTGCCTCTCCGGCGCGCAGCCCCAGCGCCTCCACGAAGCCCTCGGTGGTGGCTGGGGTGAGGTTGCGCTCCCCGTGCATCACGTGGTGGAGCAGCGACGGGCTCACGTCCCCGGCCTTGCGGGCGAACAGCCGGAAGCTGTAGCGCGGGTTGGCAGCCTTCCGCGCCGCGAACCAGGCGTTCAGGTACGCCCGGAAGTCCAGGTGGTCGTAGACCGATGGCAGGGTGTCGGGCACCTTCAGAGTCTAGCACGAGAACACTGACTTCCGCCAGGAACAGCCTTGCCCGCTGCTGTTCTCGCCGTGAGAACACTTCCGGATTCCGAGAACTGACGCCAGTCTGAGAACACGGGCAATCTCCGGGTGGACGGACGGTCCAGGAGGGTGTCCATGCGCAGCGTGTTCATTGCAGCGTGTACGGTGGGTCTCGGCGGCTGTGGGATCGGGAACTGGCTGATCTCCGGGCTGCCGGGCGGCGGTGGCGGCGGCGGCGGGCTGCCGACCGACACCGGACGCGAGGACACCGGCTGGCAGGACACCGGCGTCGACGAGCCCACCGGCCAGACGGGCGACGTGATCCTCGATTGCAACACCGACGCCGGGTACGAGGTCGACACCTCCGTCTGGGAGGTCCAGGGCGAGCCCACGTTGTGGCTGGCGTCGGTCTACGAGGCCTCCGTGGGGAACGGCGCGGCCTCCGTGGACTTCACGCTGCCCGGCAGCCACGTGTTGGCGCTGTCGTCGTACGAGTCGGTCGACTGGACGGTGTCGGTGGGGCCGGACACCGAGCTCACCGGCATCTACGTGTTCGGGTACGAACCGTCCACCGTCTCGGCGCCCCGGGGGGTGCAGGTGGTGATCGTGCCGCAGTCGGGGTGCGGGTACTCGCTGCCGTACAACGGCGGCGGCTGCGACACCGACGACCTCCTGGCCGAGGTGGAGTCGACCGTGGGCCTCCCGGTGCACCGGTTCGACGGGTGCTACGACGCGTCCACGGTCGTGTACGAGCCCGCGGAGGACGTGGTCACCGAGGGCGTGCCCTGCGGCCCCGGCGAGCGGGTGGAGCTGTCGTTCCCGATCTCCGCGATCGACATGTCCCTGGGCGCGTCGGACGAGTCCGGCCCGGGGGTGTGCCGCGGAGTGGTGGAGTTCTCGACCGACCTCGACGACGTCCAGATCCTGGGCACCATGCTCGAAGGGCAGTTCGCCCAGGTGCCGTTCAACGGCTGGGGCGACAACACCTGCGGCGAGCCTCACTGCAACACGCTCGTGTACGGGGACGGGCGCGAGCGGGACGAGTACTGCACGGTCGTCGGCGTGTGTGAAGACGGCGTGGCCCGCGCCACCGGCTACACCTGGTGACTCAGCGCGGCGGGAGGTCCACGAGCAGGAACTTCACCCGCCGCTGATCCCCTTCCGCCTCGCCGAACCAGGCCCGCACGGCGCCTCCGAGGGCCGCGGGTGGGAAGGCAGGCGGCACCTTCACCCACACCCGGGGGTGCGGGAGCGCCAGCAGGTCGCCGAGCGGGGGCAGCGCGGCGACGCTGGTGGCGACGACGCCCTCGACCATCCAGGGCGGGTCCACGAACCAGAGGTCCGCGCCGGCGGCGAGCGCGTGGTCCTCGGCGCGGCCCACCACGAACCGGATCCGGTCGCTCACCCCGTAGACGCGGGCGTTGTGGCGCGCGAGGTCCAGCCGGGCGCCGTCGCGCTCCACGGCCACGACCCGGCACCCGGCGCGCGCGAAGCCGATCGCGTTGCCGCCGCAGCCGCAGCACGCATCGAACACCGTGACGCCTCCGGCCCGTCGGCCGAGCGCGAGGGCCAGCGCCGCCGGCGTCAGCGACCACCGGCCCTCGTCGTCGAGCCGCGTGCCCGGCCGATCGAACCCGGGCGTGGTGTCCCGGCGGCGCCGGGCGTCCTCCAGGCGGGCGGCACGCACGGCGGGTCGCTTCAGCGGCGGGCGCACCGTCACCACCACCCGCTCGCCCCCCAGGACGACGCCGCGCAGCCGGGCGTCGAGCGCTGCGGCGACCTCCGTCGGGAGCTCGGCGGCGTGCCCGTCCTCCGTCGGCACCCAGTCTCCGGGGCCCAACAGCTGCGCCGCGTCGAGCCAGGCCGGGAGGCCCCCCACCGTCACCCTCGCCACCGGACCCTCCCGCGCTCCCGGTAGCGTGCAGCCGGCCGCGGGACACGGTAGCAGCCCCGATGACCGGGACGCTGCTCCTGCTGGTGACCGTCGCCTTCGCGGCGGGGTTCGTCGACGCCATCGCGGGCGGCGGCGGCCTGTTGACCCTCCCGGCGCTGCTCGCAGCGGGCCTGCCGCCCCACCTCGCCCTCGGCACCAACAAGGGGCAGGCGGTGTGGGGCAGCGGTGGCGCCCTCCTCAACTACGCCCGCAAGGGCCTCGTGGACCGCCAGACCGCGCCGGGACGCTTCGTGGCGGGGTTCGTGGGCTCCCTCGGCGGCGCCGCCCTGGTGCTGGTCCTCGCGCCGCAGATCCTGCGGCCCCTCGTCCTCGGCCTGCTCGTGATCGTCGGGTTCGCGCTCGCCGTCCGGCCCCCGCTCGAGCCCGTCGCCCAGGTCCGTCCCGCCTGGTGGCCCCTCGCGATCGCGCTTGCCGTCGGCGCCTACGACGGCTTCTTCGGGCCCGGCACGGGGACCTTCCTGATCATGGGCCAGGTGTGGCTCCTGGGCTTCGCGCTGGTGCGGGCCTCGGCGGAGGCGAAGGTGGTGAACTTCGCGTCGAACCTCGCCGCGCTCGCGGTGTTCGCCGCGAAGGGCAGCGTGGATTGGCACCTCGCCCTGCCCATGGCGGTCGCGCAGCTGGCGGGTGGGCTCGCGGGCTCACAGGTGGCGGTGAAGGGCGGAGACCGCCTGATCCGCTGGGTCGTGTTGGCGGTGGTGGCGGCGCTGGTGGCGAAGCTCGGGTGGGACGTCGCGCGCAGCTGAAGTCGCGTGACAGGTCCACCCCATTGGGTGACGGGAGTACATGCCCCCCACCGAACACCACTACGCGCACCGGGGGGGCTGGCTCCGCGCCGCGGTCCTGGGCGCCAACGACGGCATCGTGAGCACGGCGAGCCTCGTCCTGGGGGTGGCCGCCGCGAACGCCGATCCCGGCGCGGTCCTCACGGCGGGCCTCGCGGGGCTGGTGGGCGGAGCCCTGTCGATGGCAGCGGGCGAGTTCGTGTCCGTCAGCTCCCAGAAAGACGTGGAGGAGGCCGATCTCGCGCGCGAGCGGGTGGGCCTGCGCGACGCCCCGGAGCGCGAGCTGCAGGAGCTCACCGACATCTACGTCGAGAAGGGCCTGTCCGCGGCGCTCGCACGGGAGGTCGCCACCGCGCTCACGGCCAAGGACGCGCTGCGCGCCCACGCCAAGGACGAGCTGCACATCGACGTCGACGCCCTCGCGCGCCCGCTGCAGGCGGCGTGGTCCTCGGCGGCGGCGTTCGCTGCAGGCGCCGTGCTGCCGCTCCTGGCGATGACGATGTCCCCACCCGGTACCCGCGTGGCCGCGACGCTCGTGGTGGCCACGGCGGCGCTCGGCGGGCTCGGCGGCTGGTCGGCGCGCCTCGGGGGCGCCCCGGTCCGCCCGGCGGTGGCCCGGGTCCTCGCGGGAGGCCTGGTGGCGATGGGCCTCACGATGGCGATCGGCAAGTTGTTCGGCGTCCAGGCCTGATCAGCGGCAGCGGTCGTCGACCACGGTGACGGCGCCGCCCACCACCTTGTGGCTCGGATCCGCACTCAGGCCACGGGTTAGCCGGATGGATGCTGCTCGCCTTCCTCCTCGCGTCCGGGTCGATCGCGGTCGGTACGCGGGGACGTGCCCACGCTGGAGCACGCGTCCCGTGACGGTGCCGGACCTCGGCCGCCATGCGCCGCGACTGCTCGGCGCCACCGCGTTCTGCCTGCTCGGTGCGGTGGTGGTGCCGCTCCAGACCGCGAGCGCCCCCCACGGCGTGCTGTCGTTCGAGCTCGCCGGCACCCCGGAGCGGCTGGCGCAGATCGTCTGGGAGTGGCGGGCCCTCGATCGGGTCGGGATGGCCATCGCCGTCCAGGTGGGCGACGCGGTGTTTCCCGTGCTCTACACCGCCGCCGGCGTCGCCGCGGTGCAGCGGTGGGGCTGGGGGGCGTCCCGCTTCGCCGCGGCCGTCCTGGTGCTGGCGGGCGTGCTCGATGCGTGTGTCGAGAACCCCATCCTCGATCTGGCCCTGCTCGCGGAGCCACCGCCCGAACCCTGGCCCGCCGTGGCCGCCGGCGCGGCGAGGGTGAAGTTCGCGTCGTTCGCGTTGGCCCTCCTGGTGGCGTGGCTCGGCGGGGAGGGGCCTTCGGCCTGGGAGCGGCTGTTCGGACCGTCGGCAGCGCAGCTCCAGGACCGCCTCCTCGCCGGGGCGGCGCCCGTCGAGGTCCTCGCCCGCGCCCGGTCCACGGCCGCGGCGGAAGGTGCCCACGGCGCGCTCCGGGAGCTGTCGCTCACCGATCGGCTCGCCGACGGCCTCGAGATCACGCGCGCGCTCGTCGGCCACGCGCCGCGGGCCGCACTCCCGTGGGCCGTCGCGATGCGGGACCAGGGCCACCCCGGCGCGTCCGCCCTGGTGGACGAGGCCGCCCGCGCGATGCTCGTCCAGACACCGGGGTCCGCTGACGCCCTCGAGGCGTTGGCGGCCGGGGCCCTGCGCGACGGCAGGCTCGCGGACGCCGTGGCGTGGCTCGATCGCGGGGATCCCACCGACGCCCGACTGCAGCTCGTCCGCGTCTCGTGGCTCCGGGCCGTCCGACGGTCGGAGGAGGCGCGGGAGCTGCTGTCCCGGCTGCATGCGCTGGCCGCGCACCGCGTCGAGCGCGAACCCGGTCCCTACTGGCCCGAGGTCTACCAGCTGGCCGAGGGCCTCCGCCTCCAGCTCCTCGACGAGGTCGGCCCGGGAACCCAGCGCCTCCCCGCGGTCGCCGACGTGCGGATCCCGGAGCTCCGTCGCGCGACCGCCCTGCTCCACGCCGGGTCGGCGCCCGTCCCCTGGGCCACGGGCCCGCTGCAGCCGGTGCACGTCGCGCTGCGACAGGCGGAGGACACCCTCGCGCGCGGGCCGTCCACGGTGGCGCGGCTGCGGCGAGGCGAGTCCAACCTGCGGCTCCTCGACCTCCGCGAGGCCCGCCGCGACTTCGGCGCGATCCTCGAGGAGACGCCGGACTGCTGGCCCGCCGGGCTCGGCCTCGCCGCCGTGGAGCTCCTCCAGCGCGCAGATCCGGTGTCGGCCCTCCGCGACCTGCCGGACGCGCCGTGGGATCCGCGGTGGGACCCGATCCTCCCCGATCGCGCCGCGCTGACGATGGACGAGCGGCGCGTGGTGGCGGCGAGCCTCCGGGGCCTCGAGGCGTCGCTCCCGGGCCTGCTCGCGGCCGGGGCCCGGATCCGATTGTTGCCGCTCGACGTGCGGGCCGCGGACCTGGCCGAGTTTCAGGGTGCGCCAGCGCTCGCAGAGGGGCTCGCGGCCCGCTCGGGGCTGGCGGTGGCCCGCGTCGAGCTCCTGCTCGCCACCGCGGGCGACTGCAGCTGGGTCTTCGCGCACGAGGCGGCGCACCTCGCGTTCTTCTTCCTCGACGAAGCCCGCAAGGCTTCGTTCCTGGCGCTGCACGACGAGGTCCGCGGCGACGACTGGGCGTTCACCGGGTACCAGCACGAGAACGTCGACGAGTTCTTCGCCGTCGCGTGGGAAGACGCGCTGCGCGAGCGCCATGGTCCGCGAGACGGTCGGCCGCGGCCCGCGGCGTGGCGACGGGTCCAGGCGTGGTTCACCGAGCTCGCGGCCGCGGAGGGGCGGACGTGACGCCGCTGCTCGGCACGATCGTGTGGGGCGAGGCGCCGCTGGCGGACGCGATCGTGGTCGTGTCCGACGAGGGCCTGGTGGTCGCGAGCGGGCGCACGGACGCCACCGGTTCGTTCGCGCTGGCGGTCGAGCCGGGCCGCTACACCGTGCGCGCGGTCCACCCGGACGCCGGCGCGGGCCAGCTGATCGCGGTCCCCGGCGAGCCGTTCACGCTGGCCCTCACGCAGGCGGGGTGCTTCGGGTTCGTGGATCTCCCCGACCCCGCCTCGCTCACCGCCGCGCCGTTCCTCGCGACCTGGGGCGTGGACGCGCTCGAACGCCCCTGCGCCGGGTGCACGACGTACCGGTGGTTCTGGGAGCGGTCCGGGCTGGCGCCGGCGGTGCTGCAGCTCGACTGGGTCCCGGAGGGCCTGCGCTCCACGGTCCGCGCCCGCACCGACGACGGCTGGTCCGAGCAGACGCTGTTCGTGCCGCGCCGGCGTGCGCAGCGCCTGGAGCTCGCGTTGACCCGGTCGGGCTACTGGCAGCTCGAGCACCTCGACACCAGCGGCGCCTGCGCGGCCCCCGGAGCTGTCCGCGCGTCGGAGTGGACGATCGAGGCGTGGTCCTCGCCCGGCTACCGCGCGGTGTACCGGTTCTCGCCGGCGGGGACGCCGCTCGCGCTCCTCGGCCGGGAGTGGGCCCGCGCTTCCGGGTTGCGTGTTCGCCGGCGCCAGCCTCGAACGTCGCCCCTGGCCCCGGGGTCCGTTGGAAGCCGACCGTGCCCCCCATCCGGAGCACCAGCTCCCTCGTGATGGCCAGGCCGAGGCCGGTGCCTTGTGCGCGGAGCCCGCGCTGGCGCCCCTGGGTGAACGGCACGAACAGCTGGGACTGCGTCTCGGCGTCGATCCCCGGACCATCGTCGCTCACCACGACCGACCACATCCCGTCCGAGCCCGTGGCCCGCAGCGTCACCGTGCCGTCGCTGGTGAACTTGCAGGCGTTGCCGAGCAGGTTGAGGAGGACCTGGCGCACGCGGAGCTCGTCGCCCATCACCACCTCGGGCAGCCCGTCCACGTCCCACACCAGCACGTCGCGCCCCGCGGCCGCCAGGGGCTCCACCACCGTCCGGAGGTCCCGCAACAGCGCGGCGGGAGAGAAGGGCTCGGCCCGAAGCTCGAGGCGCCCAGACTCGATCCGCGCCATGTCGAGCACGTCGTTGACGAGGGCCAGGAGGTGGCGGCCGGCGCGGGTGATCCGGTCGACGTCGACCCGCACGTCCGGGCCCGCGGCGTCGCCTTCGAGGATCAGGTCGCCGTACCCGATGATCGCGTTCAGCGGTGTGCGCAGCTCGTGACTCATGCTCGCGAGGAACTCGCTCTTGGCGCGGTCGGCGCGCACGGCCTCGTCGGAGCGGGTGACGAGCGCGGCCATCGCGGCGTGGAGCGCTCGCTCGTTGTGGTGCAGGCGCGCGGTGATGCCGGCGAGGAGCACGGCCGTGCCCGTGAAGATCACGGCGGGGAACAACAGGAGCGGGACCGCGTCACCCGCGGGGCCGGACAGCCCGCACAGGCCCAGGCCCAGCCACCACGCGACGGACGTGAGCGGCCCCCACCACCACGCTCCCGGGGGCGCGGTCAGCGAGCCCATCACGAGGGTGAACATCAGGCCGAGCGCACCGAGCGCGAGCGCAGGCACGAACGGCGTGGCGACCATCAACGCGACCACGCTCGGCAACCAGAGCGCGGACGACACCTGGCCCCCGACCTGCGGGTGCCTCCGGGAGAGCGCCACACACGACAGCTGGATGGCCGCGGAGCCGCCAAGGATCACCGGCACCCACCCGGACAAGGCCCCGACCCCCGACGCCCAGGCCACGGACGCGCCCAGCGCCCCGACGGCCGCCGACACACACGCCACCGCCACGGGCCCGGCCGCAAGGTCGTGATCCAGCGTCGTCGGCTCCGCGGCGTGCGCGGATGGGTGGAGTTCGGCCATCCCTGCCCATCGACCAGGCCGGTCGCGGGTTGACCTCGCTCGGCGATCCGGGTGTGCGCATCGAGGTCAGCGGGCGTTCACGGACCCGACCGCGCCGCCCGCGCGGCGACCAGCGCGAAGAACACGGCGAACAGGGCGTCTCCGGCCCCGTACGACCCATAGAACGCGGCCGCGCTGGGGCTCCTGACCGCGAGCTCGGGGAGCGTGGACGCGTTCGCGGACATCCACCACGCCCACCACGACGCGTAGAACAGCTTCTCGACGGCCAACACGGCGCTCACTGCGGGCGCCTGGCGCCAGCTCCGGCCCTGCGCCAGGTACAACAGGCCCCACACGATCACGCCCAGGCAGCCCCCCAGGGAGAACAGCGGATCCACCCCGAACATCACCTGGTTGGTGAGGCCTTCGGACACCACCAGGATCCCCACGATGTTGAACGCGGCGGCCGCCACGAACCCGAACCCCACCAGCCGATCGGTCACCCGCACCTCGAGGCGCAGGCTACCAGCTCACCGGGGGGCGGGGGCGTCGCGCCAACGCGGAGAGACCTCGGGGGACAGCGCGCGGAGGAACGCCACGAGCTCGTCGAGCTCCTCGGACGAGAACGTGGTGCCCAGCTGGTGTTTGCCCATCAACACCACCGCTTCGCGCAGCGTCGCCACCGAGCCGTCGTGGAAGTACGGCGCGGTCTCGCCCACCGCGCGCAGGCTCGGCACCCGGAACACGTGCTCGTCGTCGGGGTCTCCGGTGCGCTCGAACACGCCCAGGTCCGACCGGTCCGGCCACGGCACCTCGTCCCCGAGCCGCTCGAAGCCCTCGCCCCCCACGCCCGCGCCGCTGTGGCAGAACGAACACCGCCGGCGGAACATGCGGTACCCGGCCACCTCCTGCTCCGTCAGCGCCTCGCGGTCGCCCTGGAGGAACGCGTCCACCCGCCCCGGCGCCACCAGCTGGCGCTCGTACGCAGCGATGGCCTGGGCGAACCCCTCGAGGTCGGCCCCGCTCCGCTCCGGGAACGCCGCCTCCCAGGCTGCAGCGTAGTTGCCGTCCAGGTACGCGACGACCGACGCCTCGTCCGCGCCCATCTCGTCTTCGGCCAGGAGCGGCCCCAGCGCCTGCTCTTCGAGGGTGTCCGCGCGGCCGTCCCAGAACAGCGGGGACACCAGCGCGGCGGTCCACACGCTGGGCGCGTTGCGGCGACCCACCTGGCCGAACACGCCCAGCGAGGTCGCGAGCGGCTCCGCACCGCCGTGGTCCGGGCGGTGGCAGGTGGCACACGAGACCTGGCCGTCGGCCGAGAGCCCCGGGTCGAAGAACAGCGCGTGGCCCAGCTCCACCTGCGCCTGTTCGGTGCGGCCCAGCGCCTCGAAGTCGGGGGCCTCGATCGCGTCGATGCCCACACACGCCACCAGCCCGAGCGCCGCCACCGGGTACCTCATGCCTGCCTCCCTCCTCCCGATACCCGTGTAGACTTCGGCATACGTCTGCCGATTCTACTGGAGCGTGTTGCATGAACGAAACAGCCCCCACGCTCGACTGGCTCGCGGGCCTTCCGGTGTTGTTGGCGTGTGCGCGCGAAGGCAGCGCGACGCAGGCTGCGGCCCGGCTGGGGATCAGCCCCGCGACCGCGCTCCGCCGCCTGGAGTCTCTGGAGGAGCACCTCGGCGTGCGGCTGTTCGACCGGACCCCGTCGGGTCTCTTGCCCACCGTGGCGTCGGAGCTCGCGCTGCCCTGGGCCGAGCAGGTGGAGGGCGCGGCCCTCGGCTTGTGGCGCGAGGTCCAGGGGCTCGAGCGCCGCGCGGCGGGGGTGGTGCGGTTCGCGCTGCTCCCGACCGTCGCCAGCTGGTTCCTGGCGCCAGCGGTGGGGCGGCTCCGGACCCGGCACCCGGAGGTCCTGCTGGAGCTCCTCGCGGCCAGCGCCGTGGTCGACCTGGTGCGGCGCGAGGCCGACCTGGCGATGCGCGTGCTGCGGCCCACCCACCCCGACCTCGTGGTGAAGAAGCTGGCGGAGGTGCGCCTCGCGGTGGTCGCGTCCCCCGCGTTCCTCGCGACGCACCCGGTGACGTCGCTGGCGGCGCTCCCGTACCTGGCCTGGGACCGGACGATCGACGCGGGCGAGCAGCGGTGGCTCGACGCGGTGGTGCCCAACGCGAACGTGGTGTTGCGGTCCACCGAGCTCGAGACCCTGCTCCAAGCGGCCATCGCCGGGTGGGGCGCGCTCGTCGTGGGGGAGCCGCTGGCGGTCCGCGCGGGGCTCGTCCGGGTGCCGGTGCCCACGCCGCCCATGCCCGAGGTGCCGCTGTGGCTGGTCGCCCACCGCGCCTTGCGCCCCGTCCCCCGGATCGCGGCGGTCTGGGACTGGGTCGTCGACGAGTTCGCGGCGCTCGAGGCAGCCGGCGGGCACCACCTGGCGTGACCCCGACGTGGCTGCGGTCCAGGCAGGTCAGCCGAGGAGCCGCATCGCGCCACGCCCGATGGAGATCACGCCGGCGACGAGGAGCCCGGTCATCACGTAGAACCGGGAGCCACCCATGCCGTAGCTGACCAGGGTGGCGCCCGCCCCGAGGGCCAGCAACAGGGCGCCGATCCCGAAGTGGACCAGGGCACCGCTGGCGCGGTTCTCGCGGAGCGCACCGCCGAGGCTCATGACCAGCTGGCGCGCTTCTGCGTCGGACATGCCGTTCTTGACCAGCATCTCGACGACGTCCTCGGCGTGTGTGCCACTCGCGAGGTCCCTCGAAGCGTACGTCATCAGTTCCGCGCGGCTGGTGGTGAGGGACACGACGGCTCCGAGGTGGAGGGTGGACCTGAGGATCCGCCCGGAGGTATCCGGAGCGCACCGACGCGGTCAAGGGCTGGAGTCGTCCTCCGTGGTGGCGTGACCCGAGGGCTACGCGCGGGCCGCAAGCAGCCGCCCGAGGCCACGCACCACCTCGGCGTCCGCCACCGGGGGGCCGTGGCCCTCCGTGCGCAGCGCCGCGATCCCGTGCACCACCGCCCAACACAGGCCCACGAGCACGTTCACCGGCACGTCGGCGCCGTGGCCCCGGGCGTGGGCGGCCGCCACGAGCCGCTCGAGGGTCGCGTACGTCGCTCCGGCCTCGGGGAGCGGCGGCTCTACCTCGTCCACCGGGCGCTGGAACATCACGCGGAAGTGCCCGGGGTGGGCAGTGGCGAACGCGACGTACGCGACGCCGGACGCCGTCAGCGCTGCCAGGGGGTCCGGACCCGCCGCCTCCGCTGCGCCCGCCATCTGCGCCGTGAGCGAGGAGAACCCCTCCTCCGCGATGGCCCGCAGGATGCCCTGGGCGCTCCCGAAGTGGTGGTACGGCGTCTGGTGGCTCACCCCCGCCAGCCGCGCCACCTCCCGGAAGCTCACCGCGCGGACCCCCGACGCCGCCACGAGCGCCAGGCTCGCATCGAGCACGCGCCGGCGGGAGTCGTGGGGGGCCTTCATCCGGGCGACATACCCGCCATGATGCGGGTCATCAACCACACGCGCCCGAAGCGCGGCGCGGTGGCGAGCGACCACCCCAGCACCTTCGCCAACCAGCCCGGCCGCACCGTCACCTGCCCGCCCAACGCAGCCAACGTCCCCTCGGCCACCACGGCGGGCGCCTCGGCCCGGCCCATCACCATGCCGGCGCGCCCGGCGAAGCCGCTGTGGACGGGGCCCGGGGCCGACGCGATCACGTCGACCCCGCGCGGACGGAGCTCGACCGCCAGCCCCTCGGCGAAGCTCTGCACGAAGGCCTTGGTGGCGGCGTACGTGGTCGACCCGGGCACCCCCTGGAACGCGACGATCGAGCTCAGGAAGACCAGGCCACCCCGCCCCCGCGCCGCCAGCCGGGCGCCGAACGCGTGGGCCAGCGCGACGACGGCGCGCACGTTCACGTCGACCATCTCGAGCTCGTCACCGAGCGGCCGCTCCACGAAGGGACCGTGGCTCCCGAACCCCGCGGCGGCGACCAGGAGCCCCACGTCGAGCGGTCGCACGGCTTCGACGACGGCCTCCACTCCGTCCGGTCGCGAGAGGTCGGCCACCACCACCCGCACCTCCACCGGGTGCCGGGCCCGCAGCTCCGCCGAGAGCGCCTCCAGGCGGTCCCGCCGGCGCGCGACCAGCACCACCGAAGCGCCGCGCGCCGCGAGGGCCCTGGCGAACGCAGCGCCGATGCCGTCGGACGCTCCCGTGACGACACACCACGGACCGTACCGATCGACGAAGCCCCGCTCGGACATCGGTCCCTCCCCGGATGTGACACTGTCTAGTTCCGGGATGTGACAGTGTCAAGTGGGCGGATCGGGTCAAGAGAGCGGTCGCGCGGACGCGAGCCCGTCGCACGCGCTCAGGATGCAGTCGGGCTCAGCAGGTGCCGAGGCCCGGCGACAGGGCCGGGTCGGAGTCGTCGCAGTCGCCGCCGTTCTCGGTGTAGCCGTCGCCGTCGTCGTCCGCGGCGGCGGTGCCTTCGTCGATCCCGCCGTCGCAGTTGTTGTCGCGGCCGTCCAGCACCTCGGGGGCGTTCGGCGCGGTGGTGACCGAGCTGTCGTCGCAGTCGCCGCCGGTCGAGCCGTCGGTGCAGTTGACGCTGCGCTCGCAGAACCCGTCGCCGTCGTCGTCGCGGGCCACGGTGCCCTCGTCCTTGGTGCCGTCGCAGTCGTCGTCGACGTCGTTGGCCCCCTCGGTCGCGCCCGGGTGGATGTCGGCGTCGCCGTCGTCGCAGTCGCCGCCGCCCGTGGAGTACCCGTCGCCGTCGAGGTCGGCGCCGGCGATGTCGACCACTCCGTCGCAGTCGTCGTCGATCCCGTTGCCGATGAGCTCGGTCGCGTCGGGGTGCACGGCGTCGTTCGCGTCGTTGCAGTCGCCGCGGGCTTCGGCGAAGCCGTCGTGGTCGTCGTCGGTGTTGGTGGTCCCCTCGTCGACTTCGCCGTCGCAGTCCTGGTCGACCGAGTCCGGCAGCTCGGGGCTGCCCGGGCGGATGTCCTCGCGGTCGTCGTCGCAGTCGCCGCCGCAGCTCGTGAAGCCGTCCTCGTCGCGGTCGTAGGACTCGGGCAGGCCGTTCTCGCAGTCGTTGCCGGAGAGGAGCACGACCGGCAGGGCGGTGTCTTCGGCGAAGAGCTCGAGCGTGGCCGAGACGGCGCTGCGGTTGCGCGGCGCGAAGGTGACAGCGAGCCGCTCCTCGCGGCCGGCGGCGACGACGAGCGGCACCTCGAACGTCCCCACGAAGGCGCCGTCGCTGAAGAAGCGCTCGGTGATCGCGAGATCGGCGGCGCCGCGGTTCGCCACGGTCACGAACTGGAGCCGCTCCTCACCCACCTCGACGGGGCCGAAGTCGAGCGAGCGGGGGCTGATCTCGACGGTGGGCGGCAGGGCGGCGCCGCGGATGTCGAGCACCACGGGCGAGTCCTTGCCGTTGTGAGAGATCTGGACGGAGGCCGAGAAGTACCCGACCGTGTCCGCCAGGAAGCGCAGCGGGAGCTCGGCGCGGGTGCCGCGATCCACGTCGATCGGGAGCTCGCCCGCGAACTCGAAGTGCCCCCCCTGGTCCGCGAGGATGTCCACGTTGAGGATGCGGCCGTCGAGCCCGCCCAGGTGATCCACGGCGAAGGCGTCCTCGGTGGGGATGCCGACGGAGGTGGCGCCGAGATCGAGCAGCAGCGGGCTGAACTCGAGCACCGCCTCCTGCACGGAGACGCCGTTCTCCTGGCGACAGGCGCCGGCGAGACCGAGGAGGGAGCAGGAGAGGACGGCCAGGGACGTGCGCTTCATGGCCGGCATCATAGACTCCCCGCGATGACTCGACCACCCGGAATGCTGCGACGCCTCCGCGCCGAGCTGGCGTACGCCCGCTACGGAGTCCAGGTGCTGCTCCGGCCGCTGCTGGCGTTCGCTGCGGTGGTGGTTGCCGGCGCCGTGATCGAGCGCGTCTTCGGGCGCCACGAGAGCTGGGCGGGCGCCTTCTTCGTGTCGTACACGCTGATGTTCTCCGAGCACCTGCAGGAGACGCCGCCCCACCCGCTCGCGCAGCTCGCGCACTACGGGCAGCCGGTGCTCGGGGTGCTGCTCCTGTCCGAAGGCCTCCTGCGGCTCGGGGTGCAGCTCCTCGACCGCGACCGCAACCAACGCATCTGGGTGAAGCTCATGGCCTCCACGACCTCCGGACACGTGATCCTGTGTGGCCTCGGCAGCGTCGGCTACCGGATCGCCGAGGAGCTCCTCGGGATGGGCATGGAGGTCTACGCGATCGAGAAGGACGAACACGGCCCCTTCGTCGCCCGCGCCCGCGCCGCCGGGGTGCACGTGTTGCCCGGAGACGCCCGCCAGGAGAACCTCCTCGCCGAGCTGCACGTGAAGCGCGCGCGCGCCGTCATCGCGGCCACCGACGACGACCTCGTGAACCTCGAGATCGCGATGGACGTGCGGGAGCTGGCGCCCGGTCAGCGGGTCGTGGTGCGCCTCTTCGACCAGAAGCTCGCCGAGAAGGTCCGCTCGGTCCTGGGGATCGAGGCCTCGGTCTCGACTTCGCGGCTCGCGGCTCCGCTGTTCGCGTCGGCGGCCCTCGACCCGTGTGTCGTGGGGACCCACCGGGTGGGCGACACGGTCCTGCTGGTGGTGCAGCTCAAGATCACCGCGCGCAGCCCGCTCCGCGGCAAGGCCCTCGGCGCGCTCGCGGGGTTGGGGCTCACCGCGATCGCCGTCCGCCGGGCCGGGGCCGCGTGGGACACCACCCCGGCGACCGACCGGGTCCTCACCGAAGGCGAGGAGGTCCAGGTGATGGTGCCGTCCCGGCGCCTCGCCGAGGTGCAGGCGTTCGAGGTGTGACGGTTCTCGGGTAGAGTCGCGCTCCCCGCCCTCCCGGAAGCGCGATGAACGTCACCCTGCAGCCCGCGGCACCCTTCGACCAGAGCGTGTTGTGGCGCATCCACGACGCCTACTTCGCCGCCCGGGGGATCGACGCCTGGAACCTCGGCGAGGTCCCGTTCTACGCCACGAGCTCGTACGTCTCGGCCACCCAGCACGCCCGGTTCTTCACGGCGTTCGTGGGCGAGCGGATCGCCGCCGGCGACGTGGGTCCCGACGACGAGCTGTGGGTGCTCGAGGTGGGGTCGGGCCTCGGTCGCTTCGCGACGAACTTCTTCCGCGCCTTGATGAAGAGCTGCGGGCCGCTGGGCGCCGAGCTCCTGCACCGCGTCCGCTACGTGTTGTCGGACTACTCCCCGAAGAGCCTCGGAGAGGCCGTCGCCACCCCGGTCCTCGCGCGCCTCGTGGACGAGGGCAGGGTGGTTCCCGCGCTGTACGACCTGCGCCGCCCCGACGAGCTCCGGACGCTGGCCGGCGAGCCGTTCGCGCCTCCGAAGCTCACCTGGATCGTCGCGAACTACGTGTCCTGCGTCCTGCCCATGAAGACCGTGCAGTGGCGCAACGCCGAGGGTTTCCACGAGCAGTGGGTCACCGTCCGCACGGAGGTGAGCGACGACCTGCCGGAGCCCACGCCCGAGCAGGCCCTCGCCGACCTCCTCGCCGACCCCACCCGGACGAAGCTCCTCGAGGAGGGCGTCCAGATGGACATCGAGTGGCGTCCGTCGCCCCCGGAGCTCCTCTACCCGGAGGGCCGGCACGCGGAGGTCCTCCGGTCGTTCACGCGCGACCTCCCCGACGTGTCGTTCGGATACCCCCACGGGTTCTTCGAGTTCGTCGGCGTGGCGTCCCGGTTCCTCGTGGACGGCGGGCTCGTGCTGGTCAACGACTACGGCTCGGTCGAGCTCGCGGCGATCCGGGGGCGGTACGACCGCAAGCCCCAGATCTACGGGAACTCGCTCGCCAACGCGATCCATTTTCCGTTGGTGCAGGCCTGGGCTGGCGCCAACGACTGGTCGTCGCTGTGTACCCGCGACCCGCTGGCGTCCATCCACTCGTGCGCGCTGCGCCCGGGCCGCCCGTTCACCGCTGCCGAACAGTCGGCGTTCGACGGCTCGTACGTGCGGTGGCGGGGCACCGACGACATCATGGACTGGGCCTCCGCGGCCGCCATGTGTATCGACAACAAGGAGTACGACCGCGCCGTGCGGTTCTACCGGCGGTGCATCGCGCTCGAGCCCGACAGCGTGGAGTTCCACCACAAGCTCGGGAACGCCGCCATCGAGGGACGCAGGTACGACCTCGCCGTGAAGTTCCTGCTGCGGGGCGTGGAGCTCGCCGGCGCCGACAACACCACGTACGACCTCGAGTTCCAGCTCGGCCGGGCGTACTGCCTGCTGCAGGAGTACGAGACCTCCATCAGCTGGTACGAGAAGGCGATGGCCAAGGAGAGCCACCCCACCACCTGCACGAACCTCGGCGTGGTGTACCAGCAGCTCGGCCGGTTCGACGACGCGTTCCGCTGCTACCACCGGGCGCTCAAGCTCGACCGCGCCGACATCCGCGCCCGCGCCGCGCTGCTGGTGTTGCGCGACCGGTGGTGGCTCGAGCGGATCGAAGCGATCGAGGGTCCCGGCGTCGAGGACCCGCTCGCGGAAGAACCGTGATCCGCGCCGCGGTTCACCCAGGATTCACCCGGCAGTGACACCGCGCCCCGCCGTCCGGGTGACGGTTCGGGACACCGGAGAGGAGAGGGAGATTGCAGGAGGCCTTCCAGGCGGTCGTGTTCTCGAGCCTGTGCTTCGCGGTGCCATTGGTGGTGCTGGGGTTCCTGCTGCTCGACACGCGCTCGGAGGTCGCGCGCCTGCGCACGCGGCTGCGCAAGCTGGAGACCGCGCCCGCTCCACTCCTGCAGGCCACGTCTGCGACGCCCCCCGCCGCCGAGCCCGGCGGGAACGCCGCAGCCCGGCCACCGGTGGAAGACACACCAGCGACCCCCTCGGCCGACGCCCCCGCCGTCGCTGCGCCCGCGCCGGAAGCGCCAGCCGAGACCCCTCCGGCCGACGCGCCCGCTGCAGCTCCGGTGCCCCCGAAGAAGCCCCCGGCGCCCAGGCCTCCGCCGTTCGTGTTCCCCAGCCCCGAGCGCCTCGTGGCCTGGACCGCGGCGGCGCTCGCCGGCGTCGCGTTCGTGCTCGGCGCGCTGCTGGCGCTCGTGGCCATCGCCGAGCGCGGGTGGTTGCTGCCGTCGGTCCGCGTGTCGGCGGCGTTGGTGGCGGGCACGGGCGCATGGGTGGGCGGCGCCGTCGCCAGCCGGTTCGGGTGGCGGGCCGTGGGCTCCGCGCTCGCCGGCGCCGGCATCGGGACGTTGTACGGAGCGATCTGGGCGGCCTCCGGCCTCTACCACCTGCTCCCCACGAGCCTCGCGGGCCCGCTGATGATCACCGTCACGCTCGTCGGCACCGGGCGGGCGTGGCGCCACGGCGACCGCTTCGTGGCCTGGCTGGCGCTGGCGGGCGGGCTGCTCACGCCCATCCTGGTGTCCACCGGCCAGAACCGGCCCTACTCGCTGTTCGGGTACCTCGCCCTGCTGGTCGGCGGCACCCTGCTGGCGGCCGCGCGCCGCGGGTGGTGGGAGGTCGTGGGCCTCGCGGGCGCCGGGGTCGCGGCGCTGTTCCTCGGGTGGACCGCACAATGGCACGTCGCCGACCAGCTCGGGCCCGCGCTCGTGGGGCTCCTGCTGGTGCACCTGCCGTTCCTGGTGGCCACCCGCAGCGAGCGGACGCCCGTGGCGGTCGCCGCCAGCGTCGTCGTGGTCGCCCTCGCGGCGTGTGGGCTCCCGTGGCTGGTCCCGGTCCACGAGACGTTCGTCGATCCCCGCAGCGGCTTTCGCGCCGTCACCAGCGCCGAGGTCGGCGCGTGGGCGCCCGTGGCCACCTCCACGTGGCTCGCGGTGTGCCTGTTCTTCGCGGGTCGGAACCGACCCTGGCAGGCGTGGGTCGGCGTGGTGCCCGGGCTGCTGCTCCCGCTCGTCACCACCCTCGGCCTGCTCACCGACGAGCCCGCCAGCGCGCCGCTCCTGGCTGGTGCGGCGGCACCGGCGCTGTTGGCGGGCGCTGCTTCCTGGCGCCGACCGGACGTCGCCGCCCCCGCCACCACCCTGGTGCTCGGAGCGTCGCTGGCGCTGGCGGCAGCGTTGTCGTGGCTGGCGCCCGCGGGTGCCGGAGCCGCGCCGCTCCTGGTCCTCCTCGCGTTCGCGCTCGTGCGGAGCAGCCTGCCGTCCGGCTGGGTCCACGCGGTCGCCGTGGGTGGGATGGGGCTCCTGTCGCTCGCCGCTGCTCCAGCGCTGGCGGGTTCCGCGTCGTGGTCACACGCCGGCGGCCTGGTGCTCGCGTGGCTGGCCCTGGGCCTGCTGCCGGTGCGCACGACGAGCCCGTCGTGGCCGCAGGTGGCGTGGGTGTCGGCCGCCGTCGTTCCCGTGGCGCTGTTCCCCGCGCTGCACGGGGCCTGGGTGGACGCCTTCGGGGACGCCGCGGTCGGTGCCCTGCCGCTCGGGATGGGCGCGGTGACCCTGGCCGCGACGGCGTCGCTGGCGCGTCGGCAGCGGTTGCCGGCAGACCACTGGCTCGTCTCGGGCTTCGTGCTCGTGGTCGTGGGGTTCGTCACCGCCGCGGTCCCGCTGCAGCTCCGCGAGCGGTGGCTCACGGTGGCCTGGGCGCTCGAGGCGGCCGCCCTGGTGGGCCTGGCCAACCGCGTCCGGCTCCACGACCTCGTCCGCGTCGTCGCCCTCGGCCTCGCGGCGGCGGTGGGGGTGCGGCTCCTCGCCAACCCCTGGGCGCTCTCGTGGGGCACGGCCGGCGGCTGGCCGATCCTGAACTGGACGTTGTACTCGTGGGGCCTCCCGATGGTGTGCCTCCTCGCCGTCGCGCGCGGCGTGGGTCGGGCGCCGACCACGTCGGTGGCGGGGGTCTTCCGGGTCCCCGTGTTGCTGCTGGCGCTGCTGGTCGGGTTCGGGCTCGTGAACGTGCAGATCTCCCACGCGTTCCGGACGGACGGCCCGCTCGAGCTCGATCTGTTCGGTGGGAACCGCCTCGAGTCGATGGTCCGGTCGGCCGCCTGGGCGGTCTGGGGCCTGGTGATCCTCGCCTCCGGCTCGTGGGGCGGCGAGCGCCTCCTGCGCTTCGTCGGGTTCTGTTTCGTGCTGCTCGCGACCGGGAAGGTGTTCCTGGTGGATCTGTGGGACCTCACCGGCTTCGTCCGCGTCGGCTCGCTGCTCTGCCTGGCCCTGTCCCTCCTGGTCGCTGCGTTCGTGTTCGAGCGTCTGGTGTTGCGGACCACCGGCCCGACGACACCTCCGGAGGCTCCGTGATCTGCCTGCTCCTCGCGACCACGCCCGCCCTCGCCACCCCCCTCGAGGCGTTCCCGCTGCGGGCCCCGGTGACCCTCCCGGAGGGCCCGGTCCGGCTCTACGTGCCCCTCGGCCTGCGCAGCCCGGCTGACCCCGACGACGGGACCGACCTGTTGCTGGTGAACGGCCAGGGCGACGAGATCCCGTTCCTCCGGGTGGAGGGAGACGCCCGGCGCTTCGTGCCGGTCGCGGCCGACGTCGCCCCGACCGACGAGCCGACCTCGTTCCTGGTGACCCCGGCGGAGCGCGTCGACCGGGTGGAGGTGTCCCTGCCCCGCGGCGTCGTCACCGCGCAGGTGTCGGCGAGGGTGGGGGCCGACCTGGTGGCGGGACCGACGCGCGTCTGGGGGACACCCAACGGAGAGCAGGCGATCGTCGAGCTCCCCGCGCTGACGGGGCCGTTCACGCTGGTGGTCGTCCCCCGCAGGGAAGGCCGGCTCGACGGCGTGACGCCCGGTCTCCGCTGGTTCCGCGCGGAGGGGCTGGCGGTGCCGACGGAGGCGTTCGACGTGGCCGTCGGGGAGCCGCGTGTGCAGGAGAACGGCTGGGCGCGGTGGGTCGTCCGCTTCGAGCGTCCCGTCCCGCTGGACGCGCTCTCGCTGCACACCGGGGAGCGGAACCTGTCCCGCGAGGCGGGCCTCGAGTGGCTGGCGCTGCACGACCCGGGAACCACGCTGGGCCGCGAGTACGTCCCCACGCCCACCCGGACCCTGACCGTGCGGCGCAACGGAGACGAGCGCGTGGTCGAGGACCTCCGGCTGCCTGCGCCGTCGTCGTCCCTGCCCGGTGACGCCCTGCTGGTGCTGGTCAGCGCCGACGGACAGCCGGTCCCTGCCCTCTCCGGCGCCACCGCCGAGGTGCGGGGCGTGGAGCTGTACGTCCCGGAGCCGGGACCCGGCCCCCACACGTTGTACGCCGGGGCGCCCCGCGGCACCGCCCCGCGCTGGGATGTCGGGGAGGCCCGCGAGCTCGTCGACGCCGGCGCCCCCAGGGTCGCGCCCGATGCCACCGAGCGGAACCCGCGCTTCGTGCCGTTCGAGGAGCGGGCGGAGCTCGTCGGTCCGGGCGCTGACCTCGAGCCCACCACGTTCGCCCTCGAGCGCGACGTCACCGGGGAGGGTCTGGTGCGCATCCCGCTCCCGCCGGAGGTGCGGGCCACGGCGCGGCCGGATCTCGGCGACGTCCGGCTGGTGGACCGCGACCGCAACCAGCTCCCCTACCTGGTGCGGCGCGCCAACCGGGAGCAGACGCTCGCGCCCGTGACGCTCGAGGTGGACGAGCGCCGGGGGGAGACCCGGCTGCGGGTGCACCTCCCCGAGGACAACCTGCCGTCCGTCACCCTCGCGCTCGCGACGGACGCGACGATGTTCTCGCGCCACGTCCAGGTCCGCGCGTCGCGACCCGACCGCGTGTTGCGCGCCGTCCGCTGGGAGGCGACGGGGGCGGCGGCGCGGCTGGTGGTGGAGCTCCCGGGGCCGGTCCCCGACGACCTCGTGTTGATCGTGGACAACGGCGACAACGGTCCCCTCGCGGTGTCGGGGCTCGAAGCCTGGACCGACGGCACCGAGCTGCTCGCGGTGCTTCCGGCGGACGGGGCTCGGCTCTGGTACGGCGCGCCAGGCCTGGCGGGGCCCAGCTACGACCTCGCGGCGCTGGACAGCCGGTGGCGGGCCGAGCTCCTGACGCGGGCGGCCACCGAGGCCAGCGTGGGTGAGCCGCGGCGCACCGTCGCCGCGGGGCTTCGGTGGTTCGATCGGGTGCTGGTGGGCGTCGCGCTCGCCGTGTTCGGCGTCGGGGTCCTGCTGCTCCTGCTGGACCTGCTCCGCAAGCTGCCGGCAGCGGCCCCTCCTGCGGAGCCCGGCCCGCCGGAGCCCGAGTCGCCCGCCCCTCCCGTGGTGGGATAGGCTGCCGTCGGAGGCCCGATGCGCCCCTGGCTCGGCCACGTCGCCACGTTCCTGTTCGGGCTCACCGTGTCGGTGACCTTCTACGAGGGTCGGCGCCTGATCGAGACCACCGCCGACGCGCTCTCCGCGGTCACGGCCCTCGAGGAGCCGGAGCGCCCCAAGGAGTCGCCGAAGGCGCGCAAAGCAGAACGCAAGGCCGAGCGGGTGGGCAAGGCGAAGCAGCCGCTGGGAGAGAACGTGGGGCCCAGGGGCGGCGTTCGCCAGAAAGCCAAGCTCCGCGAGGGCAAGACCGGCAAGCGCGCGCGGCGCGGCCCGCGCAGGCCACCGGGGGCCCGGCTGGGACCCGACCTGCCGTTGCGCGAGCGGCCGGCGACGGACGGGCCGGCGGAGTGGCCGACCGAGGAGGAGGAGCCGCTCGACACCGACCTCCCCGAAGCCCCCTGACCGTCACTCGACGCGGAACACGAAGTGCTTGAGGTAGCGGGTCTCGGGGATCTCGGGCCGGACCACGTGATCGGGGCCCTGCTCGCCGCGCCGGACCGAGACGAGCCGCCGCCCCACGCGGAACCGCTCCTCCTCCACGTGCCAGGAGCACGAGCTCGTCGCGAGGAGCCCGCCGCGCTCCAGCACCGCCATCCCGGCGGCGTTCACGTCCAGGTACCCCTTGAGCGCCGCGCCCGCGGCCTTGCGTGTCTTCGCGAACGCCGGTGGGTCGAGCATCACCACCCCGAACCGACGGCCGTCCCGCGCCAGCTGCAGCAGCGCCTCCTTCCCGTCCGCCACCACCGCGCGCGCGCGCTCGGCGACCCCGTTGCGCTCGGCGTTCGCCCGGATCACCTCGGCGCATGGGGCCGACCGGTCCACGAACAGGCACGACGACGCCCCCGCGCGCAACGCGTGCAGCCCGAAGCCGCCGCTGTTGGCGTACACGTCGAGCACCTCCGCGCCCCGGCACAGCGGCGCCAGCGCAGCGCGGTTCGGCGCCTGGTCGTGGAAGTGGCCTGTCTTCTGGCCCTCGAGGAGGCCCACGGCGAACCGGACGCCGGACTCCTCGATCTCCGTCTCGCGGGGCACGTCGCCGAACCACACCCGGCGCTCGTCCTCGAGACCCTCCAGGTGCCGCGCCGGACCCTCCGAGCGCAGCACGGCCCCGCGCGGTGACACCGCCGTCTGCAGCGCCTCCGCCAGGAGCTCCTTGCGGAGCTCCATCCCCAGGGTGCCGAGCTGCACCACGACGTGGTCCTCGTACCGGTCGATCACCAGGCCCGGCAGGTCGTCCCCTTCGCCGTGGACCAGGCGGAGCGAACGCCGGCCCGGCGCCACGCGCTCCCGACGCTCCAGCGCCTGCCGGAGCCGTCCGGCGTAGAACGCCGCCGTGTCGGGATCGTCCGCGGCATCGCGCGTGAGGATGCGCACCGCGATGAGCGAGGCGGGGTTGCTGGTCCCCCGACCGAGGAACTGACCGCGGGCGTCGCACACGTCGACCACCCCGCCTTTCGGCAACGCGGCCACGTCGCCGTCGATCTCGTTGGCGAACACCCAGGGGTGACCGCGGCGGAGGCGGCGGTCGTGACGAGGACGCAGTCGGATCTGCATGCCGCGGGCTAATCCGAGCCGGTACACTCGCCGAGGAGGAGACATGCCGGACCTCACCCACGTCGACGCCACCGGGCGACCCCGCATGGTCGATGTCGGCGACAAGCCGGTCACCCGGCGGTCCGCGACCGCAGAGGGGTTCCTGTCGTTGTCCCCCGAGGCCCACGCGGCGGTGGCGTCCCGCCGCAACCGGAAGGGAGACGTGGCGTTCACCGCCGAGCTCGCCGGGATCCAGGGCGCGAAGCGCACCGCCGACCTGATCCCGCTGTGCCACCCGCTCGCGCTCGACGCGGTGGAGGTCTCCGTGGAGCTCGGCGCGGACCACCTGCGCGTCACGGCCACGGCGCGCACCGAGGGCCGCACCGGCGTCGAGATGGAGGCGCTGTGTGCGGTCAACGCGGCGCTGTTGACGGCCTACGACATGCTCAAGGCCGTGGACCGCACCCTCGAGCTCGGGCCGGTGCGGCTGCTCGCCAAGTCGGGCGGTCGGTCCGGGGACTGGGTTCGCCCCGCGTAGTCAGCGACAGGCGCCGTCGTCGGAGCACAGCGAGCCGGCCTTGCAGTCCCAGTCGGTCGCGCACCGCTCGACGCAGCCGTTGCCGTCGGTGGCGCTCGACGTGTAGCCCGCGCAGGCGAAGTTGCCGCTGCACTCCTGATCGGAGGTGCAGATCACCCCGTCGTCCAGGACCTCTCCGGAGTCCGCACCCGAGTCCACGAACACCGTCTCGCGCACGAAGATGCACCCCGCCAACAACGCCCAGACCCACATGTCGTCCTCCTCGCCGGACAGACACCGGGTCCGGGCGAAACCGTCACCGGAAGTGGAACACGAGCCCCGCATTGGCCAGGAACGCGCCTGGCGCCTCGCCCTCCGCGCGGTTCATCCACCCGAGGTACCGACCCTCGAGATCCAGCGCGAGCGCCTCACCGAGCGCGAACTCCACGCCCACGCCCCCGTCGACGCCCCACTGGCCCGAGCGATAGGTCTCGGCCGACGTGTCGCCCGCCAGGAGCTCGGACTGCACGTTGCGGACGTTGTACACGCCGCCCAGCAGCGCGTACGGGCTCACGTGGGACCACGGGAACGCGAACAGCCGGGCCTGCCCGCCCACCTGGGTCTGGGAGCGGACCTCCTCGGTCGAGAACACCCCGTTGTAGTGGCCCACCCCGACCTGGAGCCCGAGAGCCTCGACCGGCCGGTACCGCCCCAGGAGCTGCAGGCCCGGCGACGTACACCCGCACGCGTCGGTGGAGAGGAGGCCGCCCACCCCGGCGCCGAGCGCGAGCGAGCCGGCGCGATCGAGCTCGCGGGTGGGCAGGTCGCGGGTGCGTACCTGGACCGGGCCGGGCGCTGCCTGCTGCACGTAGGTGACGTGGGTCACGGGGCGCGGGCCGTACACGAACACGCCGTGGTACGGGTAGACGTGCGTGTAGCGCACGGTGCGCACCGGGGGACGCACCACCTGCACCGCGCCGGGGCGGTGAACGACGGTGCCGCCGGGCCGCACCACGCCTGGTGGCCGGGTGCCCGCAGGCCGGTCGGCGCCCACCGTCGGGGTGCCACCGGGTCGGGGACCCGCGACGGCGCCCGGCGACCGGGTGACCGGGTGGGTGACCGGCGGACGAGGTGCGGGCGACGGACGGGTGGTGGGGTGGGTGCGCCCCGGAGACGGTGGGGTCGCACGGGTCGGGCCGCGCCGCGCCGCCGGGCGTGCGGCCGGGTGGGGTCGGGCGGCCGGGGGTCCGCGCCGCGTCGCCGGGCGACCGCGCTCCAACGCCTCGTGCTCCCCGGGATCGGTGGCGTCTTCGTGCCAGATCCCGAGGGGGGTGTCGTCTTCGATCGTCCCGGCGAATGCAGCGCTGCAGAGCGCCACTGCCGTCAGCAGGTGGGTCATGGTCGCGTCTCCTCCGTTCCGTCCACCGAGACGGGGCGCCCGTCGCGGCCATTCGAGCGGCGCCGTTCGGACGCGCCGGAAGCCAGTCGCTGCGCAGGTCGTCGCGGGATCGGGTCGAGCGGGGCGCCGTGCGGCGTCCGCGAAGATAGGAGCCCGGGGTCTCGCGCGGAGTCGCTCTCATGGCCGTCCTCGACATCCTCACCGCCCCCCACCCGCTGCTCGAGCAGCGCGCGCGGGAGATCGCGCCCGACGAGTTCGGCGCGGAGCTCGAGCAGCGCGCGTCCGACATGGCCGAGACGATGTATGCGGCGCCCGGGGTCGGGCTGGCGGCGCCGCAGGTGTCCGATCCTCGCCGCCTCCTCGTCCTCGATCCGGGCGAGAAGGAGGAGCGCGGACGCCGCTTCTTCGCGATGGCGAACCCGAAGATCGTGGAGCGGAGCGCCGACTTCATCGACTGGAACGAGACCTGCCTGTCGGTGCCCGAGTTCGAGATCGAGCTGCGGCGCAACCGACGCGTCCGCGTGGAGTGGCAGCACCCCCGGGACGGCGCGACGCGGACGGCCTGGTTCGAGGACTACGAGGCCGTCATCGTCCAGCACGAGCTCGATCACCTCGACGGGACCGTGCTCCTCGACCGGGCCAGCCGATTCAAGCGAAGCTGGTACCTGCGTCGCGTGTCGAAGGTGAAGAAGCGCGAGAAGGAACTCGCCTGACCCTGGAGCTGCCGTGATGTGGATCCTGACGTTCGTCCCTGTGGTGGCCGCCGCCGAAGACCCCTGCGCAGACCCAGCTGCTGCCGCCACCTGGGCCGCCGAGGTGGCTGCGCTGTACGACGCCGGCGAGGCCGAGCGCGCCGATCGCACCAGCACCGCCACGAGCGTCCTCGAGCGCGACGAGGAGCGCCTCGACGCCGCCCGCAAGCTCGACGCGAAGGGGCGGTTGTGCACGCCGCTGGCGAAGTGGCAGGCGGCCTGGCTCATGGTGCAGGCCGACGACGTGGACGTCCTCGAGCGCGCGTACACGCTCGCGCAGGAGTCGATGAAGGGCGGCGAGAAGCGCGGCCCCTGGCTCACCGCCTACACGTTCGACACCTGGCGGGTGGCCGGTGGCTACCGGCAGACCTACGGATCGCAGACCCGGCTCGACGACAACAACCGGTGGTGCCTGATCGAGGTGGAGCCCGACGCCACGGACGAGGAGCGCAAGAAGTTCGGGATGCCTCCGATCACAGAAACGTACCGGAAGATCCTTGATAATGCCGGCTTCACGGCCGAGGCGGCCACCCTCGAACGCCTCGACCGGGTGGGGCTGTACTGCAAACCGCTCGCGGCCACGAAGAAGGCACAGCGAACCGTGCGCGCGCCGGACTGAGCCCTCCCCGGAGCCCGTCTCCGGGCGGATCGGGCTGGATCCTGGTCCCGGGGGCCGGGCAAGCTGGAGGTGGTGGCAGCCACCCGGAGACCCAGATGCGCCGCACCCGGCTCCAGCCCCTCCTCCTCGCGCTGCTCGGTGGCTGCATGGCCACCGAGTCGGTCGAGGTGGTGGATCCCCCCGCCGAGCCCGTAACGCTGCCGCAGTGTGTCGAGGACACCCGGGTCGAGGTGACGGACCTCTCCCGGCCGGCCGAGGGGTTCACGCGGTCCGCAGCCAGCCTCCTCACCGCCGTCGAAGGAGACTGGGAGGGCTCGGGGGACGGCCTGGACGTGTCCTCGCGCGTGGCGCTGGGAGACGGGCCGGTGTTCGCCGTCACGTCGCACCTCGTCGATCCGGCGGCCGGGGCCCGCGCCGACCTCGCCACCTGCCCGTCCCGCTACGAGCTGCCCGTGGTACAGACCCTCGAGACCGACCGGCACGGCCTCGTCGCGGTGGCCGCGGGCGTCTGGTGGGCCCTGGAGTCGGAGGAGGTCCAGCTGCGCACCTGGGCGCCGCTGGTGGAGGTGGCCGGGGTGTCGCCCGTGGGCCTCACGCCCTCCGAGTGGGACACCGTGGACCTCGAGCTCGTCACCACCACCAGCGCCGCGGGGACGACGCTCGTGGCGCAGTGGTCGGCCCTGCGCGAGACCGACGCCCTCACCTCCGCCGTGGCCACCGGCACGAGCGACGCCACCGTCCAGGTGTCGGCCGCCACCGAGCTCCTCTGGTCGGTCGAGCTGGTCCGCGACTGAACGGCGCCGAGGCTCTTGCCTGGGCATCGTCGGTGGATAGGTACCGCCGGAACGGGTCCGGCTCCCCAGCCGGAGGTACCCGAGGGGTCGGGCCGCCTCTCGAACGCGAGTACGTCCATGACCCGGAACCGGCGCGTGCCCTGGTGGCTGTTCGCGCTCCTGGCCCCGCCCGCTGCGTATGCCTCTGGCGGCGAGGCGCTCCCCACCGCGCTGCTCGCCCTCACGCTCGTGTTGTTCTTCGCGAAGCTGGGCGGAGATCTGGCCACCCGCCTGCGCCAGCCGGCCGTCCTCGGCGAGCTCCTGGCGGGCGTGGGCCTCGGCAACCTCGGCCTGTTCGGCATCGACGCGCTGAGCCCCATGGTCCACGACCCGTTCGTGGCGACCCTGGCCGAGCTCGGCGTGGTGGTGTTGTTGTTCGAGGTGGGGCTCGAGTCGACCATCGCGCAGATGGCGCGGGTCGGCCCCTCGGCGATGTTGGTCGCGGTGCTCGGCGTGGTGGCTCCGATGGTGCTCGGGTTCGGCGCCGGCCTGGTGTTGCTGCCGGAGTCGTCGTGGCTCGTGCACCTGTTCCTGGGCGCCACGTTGTCGGCCACCTCCGTCGGGATCACGGCCCGGGTGCTCAAGGACCTGGGCCAGAGCGACTCCCCCGAGGCGCGCATCCTGCTCGGCGCAGCGGTGATCGACGACGTCCTCGGCCTCATCGTGTTGGCGGCGGTGTCGGCGCTCATCGGCGCGGTCGACGCCGGCGAGGAGGTGGCGTTCGCCCCCGTGTTGTGGCTCGCGGGCAAGGCCGTGTTGTTCCTCGGCGCCGCGCTCGCGCTGGGGAGCCTCCTGACGCCCTGGTTGTACCGGGCCGCCGCCCACCTGCGCGGGGGCGGCGTGTTGCTGGGGTTCAGCCTCGCGTTCTGCTTCGCCCTGTCGTGGCTGGCCGCCGCCGTGAACCTCGCGCCCATCGTCGGCGCCTTCGCAGCGGGGCTGATCCTCGAGAGCGCGCACTACCGCCCGTTCGTGGAGCGCGGCGATCGCCCCCTCGAGGAGTTGATTCACCCCGTCGTGGCGTTCCTGGGCCCGGTGTTCTTCGTGCGGATGGGCATGCAGGTCGACCTGCGGACCTTCGTCGACCCGGCGGTCCTGTCGATCGCTGGCGCGCTGATCCTCGCCGCGATCGTGGGCAAGCAGGTCTGCTCGCTCGGCGTGCTGGATCGCGGGGTCCGCCGCCTGGCGATCGGCGTCGGCATGGTGCCCCGCGGCGAGGTGGGCCTGATCTTCGCGAACATCGGCCTCACCCTGAAGCTCGACGGCGAGCCGATCGTGTCGCCTGCGCTGTTCTCGGCGATCGTGGTGATGGTGATCGTGACGACCCTGGTCACGCCACCCCTGCTGGGCTGGGCGCTGCGCCGGCCGGCCCCAGCGGCTGCGTGAACGCTCCGGGCGGATCGGATCGGGCCACGTTGCTCACGCTCTCCGCCCTCGCTCGGGGTGCGGCTGCGCCGACCTGTGGTTCGACTCCCCAGACGCTGCTACCCTGGCTGCGAGCTTGTCCAATGGGGTTGCATCCGTGTTCGCCCTCTTCCTCTCCGCCTCGGAGGCGGCTCCCCTCGTCGTGACCCCGTCGGGCCACGTCCTCGTCGAGGTCGCCGTCGGCGATGCAGCGCCCCGCCCGTTCGTGCTCGACACCGGCGCCAGCGTGACGACCCTCGCTCCCGCGCTGTGGGACGGTCCCCTCGGCCGCGCGATCCCGATCGCCGGCGCGGGCGGCGCGACCGACGCCAGGCTCGTGAAGGAGGTCCACCTCTCGCTCGGCGACGAGCGCCTGACACTGCCGTACGCGGTCGTCATGGATCCCTCGGACCTGCGGGAGCTGCACCCGGACCTCGGCGGGGTGCTGGGGATGGACGTCCTGCGCCAGCTCGTGGTCTCGCTGGACTGGAAGGGCGCTGCGATCGACTGGAGCGCCGAGCGGCCCTCGGCGCCGGCGACGACGCTTCGGCGCGCGCGCGGCGGGCTGCTGCTCGTGGAGCTCGACCTGCCGGGAGGCGTGGTACCGGGCGTGTTGGACCTCGGCGCCGAGGCGACGGTGCTCAACCCGCTCGCCCGCGCGCAGGCCGGCGCCCGCAGGCAAGGAGACGCGCAAGCCGCCACAGGGGTCGACGGGGAGCTCGAGCTCGAGCCGGTCGAGGTGGACTTCTGCGGTGTGGTCTCGGGGGGACGGCGCGAGCCGTGTTCGGTGACGTCGGCGGCGCTGTCGGTGTTCGAGGTGCTGCGGCTGTCGGACGTGCCCGCCGCGGTGGTGGGCGTGGATCTGCTCGGTGGCGGGGCGCTGGTGCTCGACGCCAGGCGTCGCGAGCTGTGGCTCGACCGAGGTGAGTGACACGCGATGCGCTCCGCGGTCGCACGCTGCCGTAGAACGCCCGCGCGCTGGCCGGGGAAGGCCGGGTACCGGTCGAACCCGGTGGGCAGCGTTCAGGGGCATCAGTCGACGGTGACGAGAACCTCTTCGTCCTGCCACACCACCGCGTAGTCCCCTGCCGGGACCGTCAGGACGAACGAGAAGTCGAACGGGCAGGTGTCCGGACACGCAGAAGCGTCGCCGTCTTCGAGGTACTCGAGGAGGATCGTGCCGTCGTCGCGCGTCGCAGCCGGGGTCCACCCGACACAGGAGGGCATCGGGATCCCCTCGTGCTGCACCGAGACGGCGCCGGTCAGGCCGGTGACGCGGAACAGCGCCGGAGAGTCG
>JBIKWC010000350.1:0-7110 GCA_044356535.1 Myxococcota bacterium | reverse complement strand
GCCGGCCTCGCGCAGCTCTCCAGCGACAACTGGGGCGAGCAGTGCGCGCCCCACGACACCGCGAAGGCGAGCGCCCACCGCGACTTCGCCACGCTCGAGTTCGAGCAGGGCGACGGCCGCGAAGCCGAGCGGCACCTGCTCCTCGCGAAGCAGCACCTCACGGAGGCCAGCCGCCGCGCCGACGTCTGCCGCCCGAAGGACGCCGACGGCGACAAGATCTGGGACCACGAAGACCGCTGCCCCGCCGAGGCCGAGGTGGTCAACGGCTACAAGGACGACGACGGCTGCCCCGAGGTCGACGCCGACGGCGACAAGGTCTACGACGACGTGGACGCCTGCCCCACCGAGAAGGAAGACATCGACACCTGGCAGGACGACGACGGCTGCCCCGACCCCGACAACGACGGCGACGGCATCCCCGACGCGGCGGACGCCTGCCCGAACGCGGCCGAGACCGTGAACGGGTTCCAGGACCAGGACGGCTGCCCCGACGAGAAGCCCTTCGTGGACACCGACGGCGACGGCTACGAAGACGAGCGCGACCGGTGCCCGTTCGAGCCCGAGGACTTCGACAAGTACCAGGACGAGGATGGCTGCCCCGAGCCCGACAACGACAGCGACGGCATCCTCGACCCGGTCGACCAGTGTCCGTTCGATCCCGAGACGAAGAACGGGTACCTCGACGAAGACGGCTGCCCCGACACCGGACCGTCGCGGGTCATCGTGCAGAAGGAGAAGATCGTCATCACCGAGAAGGTCTTCTTCGAGTACAACAAGGCGATCATCCAGCCGATCTCGTTCGAGCTCCTCACGGAGGTCGCCGGCGTGATCAACGACCACCCGCGGATCACGCGGATCCAGGTCGAGGGCCACACGGACGCCGACGGGTCGGACACCTACAACCAGAAGCTGTCGCAGGCCCGGGCCCAGGCGGTCGTGGACTTCCTGATCAAGGCCGGCGTCGACAGCGGGCGCCTCGTGGCGAAGGGCTTCGGCGAGAGCCTGCCCATCGACTCGAACGACACCGCGGACGGCAAGGCAAAGAACCGCCGCGTCGAGTTCACGATCCTCGAGCAGGACCAGTAGCCGTCGGCGTGACGAACGCTTGACGAACCGCGCCGCCACCCCGACGTCGATCCGGGGTGGAGGTGCTCGTGTGGTTGATCCTCGGGGTCGTGGGGAGCGCGGACGCGTGCCTGAACGAGCTGAGCGCCGCCGAGCGCCGCTACGCCGAGGCGAAGCGGGTCGAGGTCGCCCAGCAGCAGGCAGCGTCGGAGGTGGCGGCGCGGCTGGAGCGGGACACCTGGCGGGTCCGGCGGGAGGTCGCGGCGTCGGAGCGCCGTCGGGTGGAGGCCGAGCTCGCCGCAGCGGCGCTGGCGGACGCCACCTGGCGGCGGCAGGTCGGAACCACGGGGGCTGTGGTGGGGCTCGCCGGCGCCGTGTTGTCCGCCGTGCTCACCACCTGGCTGGCGGTGCGGGTGGAGCGCGCAGGCGGGCGGAAGGAGGTGCGGTACGCCTAGAACTCCTCGACCGACCCCGCCATGACCTTCAGCTCGGCGATCGCGACGCCGTTGGTGGCCACGTCGCCGGGGTACGACTCGAGGATCTTCACGTTCACCTCGCCCCAGGCGCCGCCCGTGTACCCGGACAGGTACGGCAGGATGATCGACTGCGTGGCCGCCGGCTTGTCGTCGAGGGTGTACGTGATCGTCGACTGGTTGGCGGTGACCTCCACCACCTTCGGGCGCGCGTGCGTCTTCGGGCCGTTCGTGATCACGAGGGAGGACATGCCGAAACCCTTGGCGCGGACCGCGAAGTTCGCGGTGGGACCACTCGCTGCCCAGAACGTCTTCGGGTTCGCGTCGACTGCGTCGGAGCCGGGGTTCGCCTCGACCTCGGAGTCGAAGGGGCGGGACAGCTCGAACGTGGCGGCGTCGAACTCCTTGAGCTGGACCCGCAGCTCGGACACCGCGAGGTGCGGGAAGTCGACGCCCGGGTAGAACGCCTTCACGGTCACCTTGATCCGCCCGCCGGTGCCTTCGCCGGGGATCTTGGTGTCGGGCAGGTCGAGGATCTGCCAGCCGGTCTTGTCCTCGAAGCTCACCTCGGCCGTCGCGAGCTGGGTGGAGGCCGTGCCCACCATGTTGAAGATCTCGACGGTGACGGTCTTGAGCCGGCCGAAGTCCTTGAACGACTCGTCGTTCTTGGCCCAGCCGATCACCGCGCCGAGCTTGTCGACCTCGGTGCCGGCGGGGACGTCGATCGCGAGCCACTGCCCGACGTTGTCCTGCTCGGGCTCCATCATCCAGCAGGTGTCCATCTTCGCGTCGAGCGCGGAGGCGGCGTTCCAGTAGTTCTTACCGAGCTTGTCCTCGCGCTTGAAGGACGAGGCTTCGTAGCCGGCGTACGCGAGGCTGGGAAGGGTCAGCAGCAACACGAGGGAGCGGCGCATCATCGACCTCCGAGGCGCGGCCTAATAACACACCAGCTCTCGCCACCGTTCCCGATCGGGGGCGAACGTCAGCGGAGGCCGAGCGGCAACGTAGCGGGGAACGCCTCCAGCGTGAGGAGATCGCGATGGGTGAACCACTCGGCCGCGAGGGCGCCGGCGCGGGCAGGGAAGTCGTCGGGCAACGGTGCGTCGCACGAGGCCCCGGTGAGCGTGAAGATGCGGTCGAGCGCTCGCACCGCGCGCCCCCCCTCCCCCGCCGCCAGGACCTCGCACGCCTGCACCACCGCCACGGTCGACTCCCCCGACGCGAACGCTGCCAGGTACGCGCTCGCCTCGGTGGTGGCGCCCTCCGACAGCCCCGCGCACGCGGTGCACGGGGGCGGCGTCCCGAAGCCCCAGTCCTCGTGGTCCAGGCGGTGCTGGGCCTCGTGGAGGGCCACGTGCCGGGCCGCGAGCGCGGTGAGCGCCTCGAGCGCCGCCGGCAGGTCGGGTTCGGCGCGGAGCTGCAGCGACCCTCCGTTCACGGCGTCCACCTCGGCATCGGTGATGCCCGGGCACGGCTCGCCCTGGAACTCGGCGGCCCAGGACCGGAGCTGCGCGAGGTCGTCGAGGCCGTCCCACGGCACCCGCAACACGAAGTTCGAGTTGCAGCTCGCGCGGCGCCCTTCGACGGCGGTGACGGCGGCGCGGAGCTCCCGCTGGGCGGCGGCGGTCCGGGTCAACACCGCCAGGGCGCCCGGCTCCAGGCGTGACCCCAGGTCGGCGCGGACGGCGACGGAGAGGGGCGCCGGGTCGTCGGGGTCGAGCCGCGGCCACAGGCTCTCGGCCGCGAAGTCGCGCACCCGGTCCACCACCACGATGGCGCCACCCACCTCCTCGGCGAGGCCGAGCCAGCCCTCCACCACGTTGAGGCGGTCGACCCGCAGGCCCACCCGCACGGTCGTGGCGCGCTCGCCGGCGCGCACGGTGGGCTCGGCCGCGAGCCAGTACCCCTTCAGGTACCCGTGGGGTGGAGACCCGCCCGCCTGCAGGGCGTACGGCATACCCCTCGCGGACAGCGCGGCGTTCCACACGTCGGTGGCGTCGTGGGTGGCGCGGGTGTCCCCCGCCTCGAGCGAGCCGAGGAGCTGCGTCGCCACCGTGACCAGGGCCGCGTCGCCAGCCACGGCCTCCGTCACCGCGCGGGTGGCGGCGGCGCGCGCTCCCGGCTCGCGGGCCGTCACCACTGCCGGGAACCGCTCGCGGTGGAGGGCCAGCAGGTCGACGCCCCCGATCCGGGTCTGGTCGACGGGGACCGCGAAGGTGTAGGTGCGGGGTGGGGCGGTCGCGGGCTCCCGCAGGAGCCACCATGCCCCGAGCGCCGCTGCCGCCAGCACGGGGGTCGCGAGGAGCAAACCACCCGCGAGCACCCCGGCGACGACCCCGCTCCTGCCAACGTCGTCGAACATCGGACGAAGGTAGCACGCGGATCGGGGTAGGGTGTGCTGGTCGGCCGGACTCTCCGGGCCGCCCCACCGCCGGAGGGCCGTCGCTGCCCTGGGGGTGCCACCCGTTCGGCGAACACGAGGTGCCCCATGGGCGACAAGAACCCCAAGTCCCAGGCGCGCGCGAAGAAACAGGGCGACGCCGTGAAGGAGCAGGCCAAGGTGGCCCACGACAAGAAGCAGGCCCCTGCGGCCCCCCCGGTCAAGAAGGGGAAGTAGCCACAGCGTCGGCCGCCACCCACGCAGCGCGGGCGAGCGCCGTGGCGCGCGGGCTGCGGATGCGCCAGTCCATCGCGTTCATCACGTACCCGATCGAGAGGGAGCGGTCCGGGTCCGCCCACCCGAGCGCGCCACCCGCGCCGGGGTGACCGAAGGCCCGCGGGGACGGCGTGAACAGGTGCGGTTCGTCCTTCACGAAGCCCTGGGACCACCCGATGGGCTTCTGCAGGACGCGATCCCGGTCCGACCAGCTCTGGCGGCCGTGCAGCGGGGCCAGGGTCTCGGCTCGCACGAGCCGGACCCCGTCGAGGCTCCCGTCGCCCGCGAGCGCCGCATACAGCCGCGCGAGCCCGCGGGCGGTGACCAGGGCGTTCATCCAGGGCAGCTCGAGCGCCTGGATGTCGGGCTCGTTCAGCGCCAGGAACCGTTCGCTCCCCAGGGCAGGGTTGAGGAACGACCGACCCGCCACGGTGCGGGGACCCGCGAGGACGCGCCGGAACACGCGGCCTTCGGGGTTGCGCCGGAACATGGCCGCGGGCAGCTGGTGCCGCAGGAGCGTGCGGCGGTCGGCGGGGACGAGTCGGGCCGGGGCCTCCGCGAGGTCGGCCGGCCGACCCAACACCGCTTCGAGTCCCAGGGGCCCTGCGATCTCCTCGGCGAAGAAGTGGCCGAGCGTGCGGCCGGTGAGGCGGCGGAACAGCTCTGCGGTGTACAGCCCGAAGCTGCACGCGCCGTAGCCTTGCGCTTCGCCGGGCTTGCACCACGGCTGCTGGCGCACGAGGGCGTCGTGGACCTTCTCCGGCGCATCGCGCACGTCCCGCAACGTGAGCGGCGCGTCGATCGCGGACAGGCCCGCGCGGTGGTTCAGCAGCTGGCGGGTGGTGATCCCGTCCTTCCCGGCCTGGGCGAACTCGGGCCAGACCTTGGCGATCGGCGCGTCGAGGTCGAGCTGCCCGCGGTCCACCAGGACCAGGAAGCAGGTGGCGACGAGGCCCTTCGTGGCCGAGAAGCAGACCCCCGCGGTGTGGGCGGTCCACGGTCGCCCGGTCTGGGGGTCGGCGATTCCGCCCCACAGGTCCACCACGGTGCGCCCCCGATGCATCACGACGACGCCCGCGCCGAGCTCTCCGCGCGCCGCTGCGTTCTCTTCGAACGCCCGCCGGACCCCCTCCCACCCCGCCGCGACGGTACCCTGCACGCGCGCCTCCCCGGCTCGGCTATGGCGCTGCACCCGATGCGGGCAAGGCTGCCGCTGCCGCGAGCTCGGTCCACGTCACTCCCGGCCCGGCGCCGTCGACCAGCCCCTTCGAGGTGGCCTCCCAGTCGCCGTCGGGCAGGCACACGAGGCGCATCGCGTGGACGCCGACCACCGTGACGCACCCGCTCCCGTCGCGACCGAAGAACGCCGTGTCGCCCGCGAGGGCGAGCAAGGTGTCGCCGGCGTCGGCGGCGATCCAGGTGTGCAACCCACCCTGCTCGCGCGTCAGGAACACGCGTCGGTCGGGGCCCCGGTCGGACCAGAACCGGTAGCTCGCGACGTCGGTGCCTTCTGGCGCCTCCGCCACGATCTCTTCCCCGCGGAGCACGACGAAGCAGCCCGCACACGAGTCCGTCGGGCGCCACACGGTGCGCTGGGGCACGGGCGGTCCGGGGCGGAGCACGAGGTCGATGGGGTCTCCGAGGCGGCGCTCGGCGTCGTTGCCGGAGACCGGCGGCGCGCGGACGGCGAACTGGGCACCGTCCGCAGGGTTCGTGGGGTCCGCCGCGGGTCCGTCGAAGCCGGTCGCCGCCCGGAGGCGCGCGATGGCAGCAGGGTCGGCGATCCCGTCGCTGCGGATCCCGACGAGCGCGGTCCGCGCGAAGCCGTACCCGGTGACCGTGAAGTCGAGCGCGGTGTAGTGGCAGGACGCGTCCACCTCCGCGAGGCGCCACGAGCTGACGGGGAGCGAGCCGCTCCCGCGATCGAGGGCCGCGACGACGGTGCGCTCGCCGGTCGACGCCACCACCCGCACCTCGCCGGGCCGGGCGCCGAACACCAGGTGCTCGCAGGCGGGAGGAAGCACGGGGGACACGGGCGCTCCGTAGCAGCGCTGTCGTGCTATCCCGTCAGCCGAGCTCGGCCCGGGTGCGCTCGAACGCGGTGTACGCGGCGTCGACGGCGCGCTGGTACCCGATGAGCTCGGCGTGCAGCTCGGCTCCGGAGGTCCGCGCCTCGACCCTGGCACGGAACGCCTCGAGCTCCTCCCCGGCAGCCCGCAGCCGCGCCTCCAGCACGGGGAGCTCGGACTGGACCCGGTCCGCCAGCGCCGCCCGCGCGGCGAGCGCGGTCGCCTCCTTGCGCAGCGCGAGGAGCTCGCCGGTCGACGCCGACAGCTGGCGCAGCTCCAGGTCGGCCCGCGCCCGGGCGAGCCGCTCCGGTGGGTGTCGCTCCAGGAACGTGCGCGCCCGCCCGGTCTCCGCTGCGAGGCGACGGACGGACGCCGTCACCCGGCCGAGCAGCGTGGTCAGGTCGTCCACCAGGGCGTCGGGGGTGGAGGGACCCCGGATCGCAGCCAGCGCAGCGGTGGCGGCGGCCTCGGCCCGCTGCAGCGCAGCGCGGTCCACGGTGTGCACTTCGGGGAGCGCCCGCGTCGCCCCTGGCACCAACCGCGACCAACACCCGGTGGACATGGCCGGCGGTAACCTGGACCCGGCGGAGCCGCGATCGGGAACCCGGATGCCACAGGGAATCGAGATTCTACACGAACGGGTATCGAGATTCCCTGTGCGCGCGAATTGGTGAGGGTAGACCGTTGTGCGGGAGGTTGGCACGGGGGGTGCAGAGTACTCAATCACGACAGACGGTGAGATGGTCCGAACCGAGAGAGCGGCGAGAGCCGAACCCTTCGGGAAGACGCCACGAACCTCAAAGTCGTGACAGTCGCTCTTTGACGTTGGAAACCCCAAGGAGGCCGC
>JBIKWC010000349.1:0-7124 GCA_044356535.1 Myxococcota bacterium | reverse complement strand
GGTTCGAAGGAGCCTCGCCACCTTTCTGGGCGTTGGTCGGTTGGGAGGGGATGGTTCGGCGCCTGGTCGGTTGGGAGGGGGATGCTTCCCGCCGGCGGCGAGGCCACGACGGATCGGCTGGTTTCCACCTCCACTCCGGGCTCCGGTTCGGGGTATCCTCCAGGAACCGACTCAGGTTCGAGGGAGACGCCATGCCCGGTCACCGTCGCGCTGCCCCTCCAGCCGAGAGCACCGCGCGCGGCCCTGCCCGGCCCACGCGTGCCACGGGCACCAGCGACAACGCGTTCCAGGCGTCGCAGCTGCCGGACGAGGCGTTCCCCCACCAGGGGATCCTCGAGGCGCTGATGGGCGAGGACCTCTCGCACGTCCGGGTGCGCGAGGGCGGAGACGCTGCGCTGGCCGGCGTTCGCGCCGACGGCATGGCCCACGGGGACGAGGTCACCGTGCCGACCAACCCCACGCTCGACGTGATGGCCCACGAGGTGGCCCACGTGCTGCAGAACGACCACGGGACCCCCGCCGCCACCCTCTCGCAGCCGGGGGACGCGAGCGAGCGGGAGGCGGACGCGGCGGCGGACAAGGCGATGCGCGGTGAGCCGATCTCCATCCAGGCCGCCCCGACCGGTGCCTTCGCCGGTGGGTGGCTGTCCGACGTGGGCGACTGGGTCTCCGGGGTCGTGGACAGCGTGTTCGGCGGCTCGTCCTCCGAGCAGGCCCCCACGCCCGCGCAGACGCCGGCGAGCGACCCGCAGGCACCGATGAAGCAGGCTGGATTGGACATCGCGAGCGGCTACACCGGCAAGCAGGCGACGGACCCGAAGCTGGCATCGAAGCTGGTGAAGCTCGACACGCCGGAGCAGCGCGAGGCGGCGCTGAACGGCTTCACGCAGAACCAGTCCGCCGACCCGAAGTGGGAGGAGATGTGCGGGGCGCACACGATGATGGCGTCGGTGATGATGGGCGGAGGCAACGAAGGGGTCGGGGACCTCGCGAAGAGCCTCGCCAACAAGCCGGGCCTGGCACCGGACGAGAAGGAGGCCCTGCTCGCCGTGGCCGAGGCCGCGAAGAGCGGCACGCTCATGCGGGCCGACATGGACATGCTCACCTCGACCATGCACCAGCGGATGAAGCAGTCCGACATCGACGACAAGAACGCCGGCTTCGGGGTGACGGGCAAGGCGATGCAGCAGCTCGGCGCAGACAACCCCGCCATCGAAGCCGCGATGAAGAAGGGCAACATGACCCCGACCCAGATCGACACCGACGCCGACGGCAAGACGAACCACTGGGTGCTCCGGATGGGCGTGAACACCCCGGACGCCTCGGTCTACGACCCGTTCCAGACGAAGACCGGGACCCAGGTGGTGAAGGATCCGGCGCAGGTGGCCCGCTACAAGACCGCGTCGGGAGGCTGATCTCCGCCAGGAGTCACCAGGTCAGGTCCAGGTTCACCTGCAGCGGCACGCCGGCCGGGTCCGTCGTGGTCACGTCCACCATGCCCACCAGGCGACCCTGTTTGTCGAGCTCCGAGAACGACGAGGTCCCGCCCTCGAAGTTCAGGAACGTGCCCCCCTGGCCCCAGCTCGTCACGCCGTCCCAGTCGGTGACGGTGCCCCACAACACGTTGACCCCGGTCGCGTCGTCGCCCACCGCGAGATCGATGGGCTGGTCGTCGAGGTCGAACAGGACCAGCTCCAGGTCGAAGTTCAGCCGATCCAGGATCTCGTCTTCCGCGCTGGGGACACACGCCGCCACGTTCAGCGAGCCCGTGGCGCCCACCCAGGTGCCCACGGCGAACGCGGTCGGGGCGTCGGGCTGGCCGGTCACCGCGAAGGTGCCGGACGCGTCGGAGATGGGCTCCGTGGCCTCGCTCTTGCAGTGCTCGGAGTACGGGTGGGCCTCCCCCGCCGGACCCGTCAACCCCGTGGTCGGCGCCGTCCCCGAATCCCCTCCTGGCGGCTTCCCCTCCCCCGTACAGGCCACCACCCCGAAGACCAGACCCCACATGTGTCCCTCCGCGCCCGGCAGTCTACCCGCGTGCGGTAGGCTGCGGGGATGTGGTGGACCTCCGTCGCGTTCGCGGGCCTCGGCCCGCACCAGGTCGTGGTGTTGTACAACGCGGACGAGCCCCGCTCCGGCGAGGTCGCCAGCGCCTACGCCGCCGCCCGGGCGCTGCCCGAAGGTCACCTGTGTGGCCTCTCCGGGCTCGATCCCGCCGTCAGCCAGATCGACTTCGCCACGTTCACCACCTCGGTGCTCGAGCCGTTCGAGGCCTGCCGCGACGCCCTGCCCCACCCCGAGGACCTCGCTGCCATCGTCACCGTCCGCGGGCTGCCGATGGTGGTCACGCTCCCGAACTACGTCGTGGGGCTCGAAGCCGCGCTGCAGGTCGGCCGCGGCACCGGGCCCTCCGGCCTCATCGTCGGCTCGGGGCAGCTCTCGCCCTCGGGCTTCGCCCAGGCGTCCGTCGAGAACCCTGCCTTCGTCGCCGGCGGGTGCTTCTTCGGAGACCTCGCGCTCAGCAATCCGTACGCGGGCTGGTACGACGCGATGTGTGGCCTCCAGCGCGCCACCGAGCTGCCGCTGCCGTTCGACCGCTCCGATCCGTGGACCTCCGGTGGGTACGACCTGACGGGCGAGCTGTACGTCGTCACGCGGCTGGACGGCTTCGATCACGACGACGCGCTCGACCTCGTGGACCGGGCAGTGGCCGCCGACGGTGTGTTCCCCAGCGCTCCGGTCGTGTGTATGCAAGGCGCGGACGAAGCACGTGCAGCCCGCGACCCCGAGTGTGAGCTCACCACCCGCCGGCTCGACGAGGCCGGGGTCCCCGCGACCTGGATCACGCCCCACGACCCGGCCCTCGCGGGCCTCGAGGTGTCGGCGTACTTCACCGGCGCCGACAACCTCCGCGGCGCCATCGACGGCGTCACGTACGCGCCCGGCGCGGTGGCATGCAACCTCACGTCGTACGGGGCCGTGCCGCAGAACTTCGTGTGCGACGAGGCCACCGGGGTGATCTGCCCGGCCTCCGAGTCGCAGACCTCCATCGCGCGGTTCGTGCGCGCCGGGGCCACCGCCGCCCACGGCACGGTCGCGGAGCCGCTGAACAACGTGTTCCCCAACGCCGGAGCGCTCGCGTTGTACACGTCCGGCTACACGCTGGGCGAGAGCTTCCTGTACACGCAGCGCTTCCTGTACTGGCAGAACCTGCTGCTCGGAGACCCGCTGGTGGCGCCGTTCGCAGAGCGTCCGGTCGTGGCGCTGCCGACGGAGGTCGGGGAGGACGGCACGGTGGTGGTCACGGCGTCGCATCCGGACGGGGTCGAGGCCCTGGCGTTGTACGTGGACGGCGTGCGCGTCACCGTCGAGCGGGCCGACCGGCTGGAGTGGTCGAACGACCGGAGCGAGGGCCAGTCCGTCTCCCTGTACGCCGTGGCCGTCGCGGGACCCACCACGCTGGACCGCCCGGGGTGGCCGCTGGGGAGCGGGACGCAGGTCGCGCGGGCCGGAACCCAGGGCTGGGCGGCGCTCGAGCTCACCGTGGGTGCGGTGGGCGCGACGGAGCCCACCGGGGACGACGACGACGACGACGACGACGACGACGACGACACGACCACACCCACCGAGACCGACACGCCGGACGGGAAGGCCGACGAGGGCTGCAGCTGCGCCACCGGGGGACCCAGCGCGGCCCCTTGGCTGGTGGTCGTGGCTGCGATCCTCTCGGGGCGCCGCCGTCACCGCGGGGTGAGGCCGTCGACGAGCCCCAGCACGACGTCGGCGAACGCGTCGGGTGCGTCGGCCATCATGTAGTGACCGCCCCCCGGCACCTCGGTCAGGGACGCCTGCGGCCCGATCGCCGAGCGCAGCGCAGTGCCCATCTCGGTCGGCGTGGTGCCGTCGAATTCACCCGTGATCACCGCGACCGGGAGGTCGAGCCCGCCGACCTCGGGCAGCAGGTCCTCGCGCCCCGGCTCGGCCACGATGGTGCGCGAGATCAGGTTCGGGCGGAGCTGCGCGTCGATCAGGCTGTAGTGTGACGCGAAGACCGCTCCCATCAGGCCTGCCACGCGCATCGCGGGCCACGGCTCGAGGCGCTCCGCGATCTGGTCGAGGTAGCTCCACAGCGCCTCGCGCTCCGGTGTGTCCCAGATCGGCGCAACGACCGGGTTCTCGGCGCAGAACACCTCGAGGTCGGTCCACAACGCGTCGGTGGAGCCGCCGGCGAGCTGATCGGCCGCGACCCGGCACGCGAAGTCCCGCCGGTAGACGATGTACAGCTCGTCGGGCCCGTCGATGAATGCGGGCGCGGTCGCCACCCACCCGTCGATCTCGCCGGGGTGCTCGATCGTGTAGCGGCCCGAGGTGTAGGTGCCGAACGAGTGCCCCATCAACACCACGCGCTCGGGCTCGTAGCGCGCCCGGAGCACGGTGAGCACCGCGTCGAGGTCCGAGAGCAGCAGACCCATCGACTGGTCTTCGGGGGAGTAGTCTCCGGTGGCGTTCCCGGTGCCGCGCCGGTCGTACATCGCGACCGCGAGCGCGGGCTCCAGGGTGTCGCGGAACGGCATGTGCCCGACGGCGCGCTGCGCGATCGACGGGCCGCTCGGACCCCCGGACTCGACCACGAGGAGCGTGCCGCTCCCGATGTTCCCGTGCACCTCCACCGGGAGCACGGCGCCGTCGACCCGCACGTTCAGCCGGTCGTGGACGCGCCCGGAGGTGCAGGCGGCGAGCAGCACGGCGAGCGGCGCGGCCCTCACGTCCGGCCCCCCACGCGCACCGAGAGCTCGATCGCGGGGTCGATGCCCACCCCGTGAAAGGTCGGGAAGCGCAGGTGCACCTGGGGCCGAACCTCGAAGCCCGTGATCCACCCCTCGGTGACGCGCCCGAGGCCCACCCCGAACGCGGTCGTCCCCCAGAGGTCGCCGGCCAGCGGCACGCGGCGCACGCCCGATTCGTCCACGGACCAGGTCGGCGCGGTCCAGAACCCCCGCATCACGCCGAGGTGCGCGAACGCGCCGTAGGTGCTGCGACGCCCGCCGGTCATTCGCACCGAGGGGCCCGCGGACAGCTCGAACGCGGTCATCAGCCCCGGGTGCCAGTACACCAGCCCGGCAGCGTCGAGCGAGGCCGGGGAGCGCCCCACCGGGATCTCTTCGCGCGCGGCCACCCCCGGATGGGTCAGGAAGTCGCCGTACACGCCCACCCAGGGTGTCGCAGCGAACGCGCCGGCGCCGAGCCAACCTACAGTCACCTGCACCTCCCGCCCCCGACGACACCGAAGCGGTCGGGAGGTGACACTCCGCGGGCGTCAGCGCAGGGCGCGCCCCGTCGCGGTGTCGGTCCGGGCGACCTCCTCCGGGGTGCCGGCCGCCAGCAAGAGCCCGCCGCCCGCGCCGCCTTCGGGCCCCAGATCGAGCACGTAGTCGGCCTGGCGCCACACCTCGACGTGGTGCTCGATGGTGATGACGGTGTGGCCGTCGTCGACCAGGCGGTGCAACACGGCGACCAGCGCCGCCACGTCCTGGAGGTGCAGGCCCGTCGTGGGCTCGTCGAGGACGTAGACCGCGTGCCCCTTGCGGCTCGACAGCTCGGCGGCGAGCTTGACGCGCTGGGCCTCTCCGCCCGACAACGTGTTCCCCGGCTGCCCGAGCGTCAGGTAGCCCAGGCCCACGTCCACCAGCGCCTTCAGCGGCCGGGAGAGCGTGCGCACGTTGGCGAACAGCTCCGCGGCCTCGTCGGCGCGCAGCGCGAGCACGTCGGCGATGGACTTGCCCTTGTACCGGACCTCGAGCGTGGAGGGCTCGTACCGCTTGCCCAGGCAGGCGTCGCACGTGACCCACACGTCCGGCAGGAAGTGCATCTCGACGAGCGTGGCGCCGCGCCCTTCGCAGACCGGACACCGGCCGTCGGCGGCGTTGAACGAGAACCGGCCGGCGGTCCAGCCCCGCTCGCGCGCCGTGGGGAGCTCGGCGAACAGCGCCCGCAGCGGATCGAGGAGCTTGGTGTACGTCGCGGGCGTGGACCTCGGCGTCCGCCCGATCGGCGACTGGTCGACCACGACCACGCGGTCCACCTGCTCGCCGGCGACGAGCCCGTCGTGGGGCGCGGCGTACACCTCCTGGCCGAGCCCCGCCTGCAGCGCGGGCGCGAGCGTCTCCAGCACCAGCGTGGACTTGCCCGAGCCGCTGACCCCGGTGACCGCGAGCCAGACCCCGGTGGGGAAGCGCACGTCGCCGCAGCGCAGGTTGTTCCCGGTGGGGTTTTTGAGCGTCGTCCAGGCGCGGGGCTTCCGCCGCGTGCTCCGGACCGGCATCGCCTCGGCGCCCGACAGCCAGCGACCCGTCACCGACGCTGGGTTCCGCTCGATCTCCGCGGGGGAGCCCACCGCGAGCACCCTGCCGCCGTGGAGCCCCGCGCCGGGCCCGAGGTCGATGACGTGGTCGGCGCGGCGGATGGTCTCCGGGTCGTGCTCCACGAGGATGACGGTGTTGCCCTGATCGCGGAGCCCGTCGAGCGTGTCGAGCAGGCGCCCGGTGTCGCGCGGGTGGAGCCCGACGGTGGGCTCGTCGAGCACGTAGGTGACGGCGCACAGCGACGCCCCGAGCTGCGACGCGAGCCGGATGCGCTGGGCCTCTCCGCCCGACAACGTGTTGGCGGCGCGGTCGAGCGACAGGTACCCGAGGCCCACGTCGCGCAGGTAGGTGAGGCGCCGCCGGAGCTCGTGCAGCGGCCGCTCGGCGACGACGGCGGTGGCGCCCGCGAACGACCAGGTGGAGATGACCGCCCAGGCGTCGTCCACGGGCATCGCGGCGAGGGTGCCGATGGCGTGGCCTCCGACCTTCACGGCGAGGAGCTCGGGCCGCAGCCGGCCGCCGTGGCAGGCGGGGCACGTGGTCTCGGCGACGAGCCACTCGAGGCGCGCGGTCCACGACTCGAGGATGGCCCGGAGCCCCTCCCACGGCCGCGACTCCTTGACCACCGACTTCGTGGTGCCCCACTGCTTGGACCACTCGATGGCGACGGGGTCGGGGAGGCCGTCGAGGAGCGCGGACCAGAGCTTGCGGCTCCAGGCCTTCGCGGGGGTGGACGGCTTCGCGTCGTGCATCGCGAGGACC
>JBIKWC010000086.1:0-25839 GCA_044356535.1 Myxococcota bacterium | reverse complement strand
CGTCGGGGTGAACGCCCCGGTAGAGCAGCGCGGGCGCCTGTCCTGGCGTCACGACGAACAGGTCCCACCGGTCCCGCTGCTCGCCGTTCGCGTAGAACCCGACCGCGCCCGTCGCCGAGAACCGGGGGCGGATCTGGTTGCCGGGCCCCGAGGTGATGCGGGCGGGCGCAGCGTCGAGCGCAGGCACCCACCACAGGTTGTCGCCCGTGGCCGAGTGCCCTACGAACACCACCGACCGGCCGTCGGCGGACCAGTCCGGGTACACCTCGGAGCTGTCCGGGATGGAGGTGAGTCGGGTCGGCGGCTCGCCGATGGCGCGGGCATCGAGCAGGTACAGATCACCTTCACCGGTGCGCGCCGAGGTGAACACCAGGCGGTACCCGTCTGGGGACCAGACCGGGTTGCCGTCCGCTCCGGGGGCGGCCGCGACCGGCGCTCCGACCGACAGGTACAGGTCGTAGTCTCCGGCGTCGTTGGTCGCGACGAACACGTACGCGCCAGGCATGGCCTTGGTGAAGGCGAGCTCGTGCACCACCTGTCCGACGCCCTGGCTCGCGACGGTGAACCCCTCGGTCAGCTTGCTGGTCGGCCGCGCCTTGAGCGTCACGCGGGTGAACGCGCCCTCGCGCGGAGGGCCCACCCACGACTCGATGCGCCGCTGTTCGTGGAAGTTGGCCTCGAACGACAACAGGGCCCCGTCGGGAGACCAGCCCGGCCGCTGCAGGTTCGCGCCGTCGACGGCGGCGACCGGGACAGCAGGGGCGGCGAGCGACGCGGCAGCGAGGGACCACATGCGGGCGCACTAACCCCTCGCCGTCGTCAGCGCGCCGGGACGAGCACGGCGTCGCTGGCGAGGCGGCGCACCGGTCCGTCGGTTGCCTGGAACCACCACTCGGCGGTCCCGCTGAAGGCGGGGCCCGGCGGCAACGCCACCATGCCGCCCACGAGGAATGCGTGCGCGGGATCGGAGGACCAGCCGACGAGTTGCAGGGACTGTGCGCCGACCGAGGCCTCCGCCAACGCGTTGCCGGTGGCGTCGAGCAGCCGGAGCCACACCCGACCCGGTGCGCCAGGGTTGACCCACCGCTCCGCCATCCAGCTGCCGGGGACGGGACCCGCTTCGTAGCGCGTCTCACCGGCGCTCCCGGGCGCCTCCCGGTGCCCGGCGGCCACGATGGCTGCAGCGTCGAGCCGGGCCCACGCGATCGGGCGTGGCAGCTCCTGCAGGGCCTCCAGCGTCCACGACCGGTCGTCGACCGCGCCCGCCTCGTAGAGCTCGAGGTCCACCCGGGCCCCGTCGAGGACGAACATCGTGGCCCACTCCCGGCAGGCGACCGGCCCGTCGTGTGGGCGGAAGGCCGCGACCTTCACCGTCCCCGCCGTCGCGCTGGCGACGGCGACCCGGGCGCCCGTGAACGCGGGCTCGCGGGCCTCCACGAGGGCGAGCCGTTCGCACCGCCCGGCGCGGACGTGCCAGCCGTCGAGCCCCGCTGTCTCGCGGCGGCGCGTCGCCACGCGGCCCGCCGGTCGGACGACCACGCGCCACCCGGGGTCTGCCGCCAGGAGCGTGAACAACGCGTCCACCCCGGCAGCGTCGAGCCGATCGAGCCCCGACAGGTCGAACTCGAACACCATGGTGGCGGTGTCGCGGGACAGGTTCTGCCCCGTGATCACCTCGGTGGCTCCGACCACGCTCGGAACATGGTCGGCCGTCCAGCCGGGCTCGGCAGGGGAGGGGACCGCCGGGAGGCGCGGCGCAGGCGCAGGCGCGGGCTCGGGCGCTGGTCGGGGCTTCGGCGCCTTGGCCAGGGCCACCGCTGCGAACGCGAGGGCCGTCACGCGGCGTCGAGGAGGGCCTTGAGGGAGCCATCCTTGAGCGCCGCCACCGTCAGATCGGTCCCGCCCATCAACGTCCCCCGCACGAACACCTGGGGAAACGTCGGCCACCCGCTCCACATCTTGACCGCGAGCCGCTCACCCCACATTCCGAGGTAGTTCCCGATCTCGTGGTAGTGGTATTCGATCCCAGCCTCTTCGAGGGCGCCCCGAACCTTCTTCACGGGCTGGTTCCAGGCCATCCCCACCACGACCACGCGGTGGGCGAGCACGACCCGTCGCACCTCCCCGAGCACGTCTGGGTGGAGGGCCTCGATGGCGGCGCGGGCGGCGGCGGAAACGGGCGGGTGGGCGAGCTCGGGACGCACGGAGACCTCGGAGTTCGGGGGAAGGCGCTGCGAACGACTCAGCCGTGTTCGCGGGTGGGCTTGCGACCCATCAGGTGCTGCACGGCGATCAGGGGATCGAGGCCGTCGTAGATGGACACCAGCGCCTCGATCAGCGGCAGCTCCACCTTTCGGGCGCTGGCGAGCCGTACCACGGCCCGGGCCAGCTTGTCGGGTCCCTGGGAGCGGTCCCCCCGGGCCAGGGCGGCCCCGGCCTCGAACGAGGGGTGTCCCGGCACGGCCTGGGAGGCCACGAGGTCTCCGATGCCCGCGAGGCCGACGAACGTGAGCGGATCGTCGCCCATCGACCGCGCGAGGCGGGCGGCCTCCTCGAGACCGCGCGCGAGCACCATCGCGTGGATGCCCACCCCAGAGCCGCGCAGGCTCCGGGCGACGCCGAGGAGGGTGGCGAGGACCGGGACGATCGCCCCGGCGAGCTGGACACCTGCTGGGTCTTCGGACTCGTACATCCGGTAGCGGGGGGAGTGGAGCGCCCGGGTGGCGAGCTGGCGGACCTCGGCGAAGCGGCTGGCCACGACCCCGGCGCACAGGCCACCGTTGAGGATCTCCTCGACGGGCGCCGGCCCCGCGAGCGCACCCACCCGGAGGGTGTCGGACTCCTGGAGCACCACGTCGGTCAGCCAGGTCGACGTCTCGGGCTCGAGCCCGCGACCCGCGACGACCACGCGGTTCGTGGGCCCGGGCTTCGCGAGGCGGATGGCGTTGCGGACCTCGGAGGCGCTGGTGGCGACGAACACGAGCTCGCAGGCTGCGCTCACGCGGGGCGGGTCGTCGGTCGAGGGCAGGATCTGCGGGGGGCGCTTGCCCTGGAACCCGATGTACGGCTCGTGGCCGGCAGCCATGACGAGCCGCGCGAGCGCCTGCCCCCACCGGCCTCCACCGAGGATCCCGACCTTCATCGCGGTGCTGGCCATCAGCGGCTCTCCCCGAGGGTGCTGCGCGCGCGCTCCGCTGGTGCCCGATCGAGCCAGGTCAGCCGGTTCCGGTAGTAGAAGCAGAGCTTCGGGTCCTCCACCACGAGCTCGGAGCCCCGACGGACCAGGACGCGGCTCCGGTGGTAGCGACCGAACCGATCGAGCGCGGTCGCGAGGACGCTGTCCACGTCGGGCTCGAGGGTGTCCACGAACCCGCGCCCTGCGTTGGCGGAGGCGCGGCAGCGGTCCAGGAGGTTGCCGAGCTCGGCGCGGTAGACGTCGGGGGCGATCCGGCGCTTCTCGATCGGGGAGCGGACCACGCGGAAGGGGTCGGCCGAGCCCACCTGCCGCGAGATGCAGTTCCACGCCGCCGCCGCCGCCGCGTGGGTCGCCAGGACCTCGGTGTTGTCGACGAACGACTCGCACAGGGACTCGGCGAGGCGCTGCGTGTACACGTGGTCCCGCTGGTCGTCCCACTCGACCTTCCCGTCGCGGCCCGTCACGTAGCCGCGACGTCGCAGGGCCTGGGCCTTCCGCGCGGCGGGGTCGGGGTCGACGGGGTTCCCGAACACGTCGAGGGGCTGGCCGAACCGCGCCACCACGGCAGAGTCGAGGTCGAGGACCCGGTTCGCGAACGCAGCCAACCGGCGCGGCTGGGCGAACTCGTCGTCGGTGATGATGTACCGCTGCTTGCCGGACTCCGCGAGGAAGTCCTCGATGAGCGTGGCGGCCTCGAGCACGAGCGACATCGAGAGGGTGCAGGGGACGACGTACACCTCGCTGTCGGGCCGGCCGGCCGCGAGCATCTCCTGCCACGCGACGATGGCGGTTCCGAGCAGCCCCTTCTTGAGCGACCGCTCGATCTCGCCGCTCCGCGCGCGGGTGCCCCCGGGGAAGAACAGCGAGTGGTGCCGGGTGGTGAGCGCCCGGATCGAGTAGTCCTTGAGGACGTCCTTGTAGATCGCAGCCTTCTTGGTTCGGTCGACGGTGTACGCGCCGAGCCGATGCATCCACCAGCCGATGATCTTGTTGCTGAACAGGTTGAGTCCAGCGCCGTACACGAACGGCGGGAGCCCGGCGAGGTACAGGACGAGCCCGACCAGGGGCGAGTCGAGGTTCGACACGTGCGTCGGGGCCAGGACCAGGGTCGCCTCGCGCGACAGCTCCTGCACGAGCTTCAGGGGGCCGCGGACCTGGATGCGGGTCTCCGAGGGCTCCAGCGGCTGCCAGTCCCGCAGGCGCCCCCGCCGGCCGGACAGGAGCGCCGTGAGCGCCCGGGGGAGGAACCGCGTCGCCACCCGGTACACGCGGGGGTCGAACCGGCCGTGGATCTCGTCGCCCCAGCTGTTCACCAGCGCGAGGCCAGCGTCCAGCCGCTGCTTCCGGTCACCCCGCAGCAACCCGCGGGCGAGGGCGTCGAGGATCTCGTGCCCGGAATCCTCGGGTTTGCGCTCGAGGCGCTTCCGCTCGTGCCACAAGGCGTCCTCGAGCAGCGACTCGAGGGCGGCGTCGGGCAGGGCCTCGAGCCGGCGGCGCGAGCGGTTGACGAGATCGCGGATCACGAGGTCGCGCGGCCGCTCGTGGAAGAGGCCCGAGTCGAGCTCGGCGGAACCGGAGGCTCGGGACATCACACGCTCCGCGACTGGACGACGGCGATGGAGGTCCCCTCGTCGGCCGGCTCCAGCAGCTCCTCCGCGAGGAGGACCTCGCAGTGGTCGAGCAGCACGTGCTCGGTCATCGACAGCTCCGCCGCGAGCATCGCGACCTCGTACCGCATCTTCGGCTTCCCCCGGAGGTGTTCGAGAATGCGCTTCGACTCGGTGGGCAGCTGCAGGCCGGTCGTCAAGGTGATGCCCTGGTGGCGGCGCGCGGCCCGGATCCTCGCCACGATCGCGATGGGGAGCCCCATGCTCTGGCGCCACCAGACCTCGGCGTGCTCGGGGTTGGCCCCCCAGAGACGGGCGAGGCGCACGGTGTCGGCTGCGGAGAGCGGGGCAGGGGTGAGCTGGATCGCGCCCTCGAGGCCCGCGAGGGGACGCTCGGCGTGGAGCAGCAACAGGCACGGCGTGCCGTCCTTCAGGACGGCCTCGGCGACCTGGCGGGCGCCTTTGCCCCCCGCCTTCATCACGACGACCGCGGGCTTGCCGCTCGCCTTGAGCTGCTGGAGGGCGGCTGCGGGGTCGGTGCCCTTCAGGTAAGGCAGGCCCTCGCGCCGCGCGTATTCCACCGCTTCCGTGATCAGGGTCCTGCGGCCGGAGCCCGGAGCCCCGTACACCACCACCACCCGCGGCTCGCCGTCCGCCGAGCCCACTACGGCCCGGCGGAGCTCCTCGCGCTCTTCGAGCATGCCCAACACCGGGGTGGCGGGCAGCGAATCGTTGACCTTGGCCAGCGCGTCCCGGACCCGCTTGAGGTCGGACGGCCGGCGCTCGGGGTCGCGCGCCAGGAGGGCGAGCAGAAGCGAGTTCAGCCCCGCAGGGAGGTCCGGGCGGAAGGCGGCGGGCGGGGCCGGCAGGCTCACCAGGGGCAGGTAGGTGAGGGCCGCGGGATCGGGGGCCACGAACGGGGTCCGGGCGGTGACTCCGGCGTACAGCAGCGCGCCGAGGCCGTAGAGGTCGGTGGCCGTGGAGGGGGACTTTCCGGAGAGGAGCTCGGGCGCCGTGTACCCCAGGGTGCCGCGGAAACCGTCGACCTTCTGGCCTGCGGCGGTGGCCACGCCGAGATCGATGAGCCGCGCCGTGCCCGACCCGTCGATCAACACGTTCGACGGCTTGAGATCGCCGTGCACGATGCCGTGGGCGTGCAGGCACTCGAGCACGTCGAGGAGCGCTGCCGCCACCCGCACGATCGCCTCGATCGGCCTGTCTTTCGACCACGCGTCGAAGGTCGTGCCCTCGATCCGCTCGAGTGCGATCCAGTCGCAGCCCGGGTCGGACCCGACCATGCGGACGAGGTTGGGGTGCGTGACCTCGCCCAGGAACCGGATCTCGCGCGCGATCCCCCGCCGTCCGTCGGCGCCGCGGGCGATCTTGAGGGCCACGGGCTCGTTCAGGGGGCCGGTGGCCTGCCACACGCTCGCCTGCGCGCCCATCGCGAGCAGGTGCTGCGGGGTGTAGGGGCCCGTCTGGCCAGGAGTGGATTCGGTGACCTGCATCGGGGCGCCATCCTACCCGCGCGCGTCGGCCGCGCCCAGCCCGGGCGGAGCGCCCAACGCTTCGCGGACAGCGTCGCGCACGATCGCGAACGTGCCCTCCGGGTCGTCGACGTGGACCCAGTGCCCCGCTTCGGGCAGGACGAGCCGCGTGACGCGCGGGCCCACGGGGAACACGTCGTCGTCGGGCGACCACCGGTCCGAACGACCAGCGCGCACGAGGACGACGCGGCTCCCGGTCTCGGCCAGGAACGGCCGGAGGTCGAGGGCGAAGTAGTCCGCGAGCAGCGACTGGACGGCGTCGAAGTCCCACTGCCAGCGCCAGCCGTCCGGGTCCTGGCGCGCGCTGGTGAGCAGCCAGGAGGCCACCGGCACTGGGATCCCCGCTTCGAGGAGCGGCCTGCGGAGCGACTCGCGGTCGGTCGCTGGCGTGACGATCGAGCGGAGCAGGCGCAACACGACGGTCGGGTCGGTGGCGCCGGCGTCGCGCGCCGACGGCGTGCCGGGCGGGCTGTCGAGGATGACCGCCGCTGGGCCCGGCCCCTGGCGCGCGAGCCAGCTCAGCGCGACCTTCCCGCCGAAGCTGTGTCCGACGACGACCGCGGGTACACCGTGGATGCGGGCCAGCTCGTCGAGGTCGTCGGCGCAGCTGGCGACGGTGTTCGGAGGGGGAGCGGGCGAGCCGCCGTGGCCGCGCAGATCGGGGAGGTACGCCACCAGGCGCGGGTCGAGCTCCACCACGCGGCGCGCGAAGCTCCTCCAGTTCCGGCCCTGCCCGAGGATGCCGTGTACGAACCAGATCGGGATCGCGCCGTCCGGAGCTCCGATCCGCTCGGGGTTGCTCACGGCTCGTTCCGACGCAGCGCCTGCCCGATCGCCCAGCGAAGGGTCTTCGTGTCGAACGGCTTGTGCAGGACCGGGTTGCGGACCGAGTGCAGGAAGCCGCGCGCTTCGGGCGTGAACGCGCCCGCGGTCATGAAGATCACGCGGTCGGCGAGGGGGGCGCGGTTCTCCTTGATCCACTTGTAGACCTCGCTGCCGTGGACCGGCGGCATCACGAGGTCACACAACACGAGGTCGAAGCCCGGCTGCTCGGAGAGCCGAGCGATCGCGGCCTTCCCGCCCTCGGCCACGACGACCTCGTAGCGGTGGAGGGCCCGCTGCAGCGAAGCGAGGATGAACGGCTCGTCGTCCACCACCAGGATCCGGCGGCCGCGCCGATCCTCGTCCCAGGTGTCGTCCAGGGAGTCGTCCACGCCGTCGGTGCCGTCGCCGTAGGACAACACCCGGAGCTGACGCAACAGGTCGCCGGTGCGCTCGGCGCCGGACTGCGCGTCGCTGGCCAGCTGGAGGAGGCGCCGCACCTGCGCGCGCGGGAGGGTGATGGGGGCGTCGGAGCCTGCGCCCTTCTCGGTCACGTCCTGGAGCTCCTCGGACAACAGCCCGAGGTTCGTCACCACGTAGGTGACTGCGTTCGTGATCCGGTGCACGAGACGCCCCGCTTCCGCAGGGTCCTGGTCTGGCATTCCACTCCCCCTGCGTCGGGTTAACTCTCCCCGGTCCGCGCGGAACGGAACGTCATCCTGCGGGTCGAGTGCCACCGATGGAAGAGCCGAAGCCCTCACTGGTGAAGAACCTCACGGGAGGCGCCGGGTGCGGCTGTGGGTGCCTCGGCATGCTGGGCGCGTTGCTCGGCGTCGCCTTGCTGCTGTCGGTGTGGCTCGAGATGTACGCCGACCCGGGGTCTGCGCCCACCACCCTCGGCATCCTCACCATGGTGATGGGCCTCGGTGCGGCGGGCTTCGGCGCGGTCGTGTGGATCGTGTCCATCTTGATGGACTGATCAGGGCTGATGGACTGATCAGGCCGGATGGACGGGCAGACCTGACGGACCGTTCAGGGCGTGGAGATCCAGCGGCCGGAGCGGCCACGGTTGCCATCGGCGTCGTCGGAGACCGCGCGGAACGCGTAGGTCTCGTAGGGGTCGACCCAGAAGCTCATCTCGTGCTCGGTGCTCATGCCGCCGCTCGCGACGAACAGGCCGTAGCCCTCGAACCGCACCGCGGTCGTCGACGGCTCGTCGGTGGTCCAGAAGATGGTGAGCGAGTCCCAGCTCCGGTAGCCGCCCATGTCGTCGATGACGGGCGCCGTGGTGTCACCGACGGGGGGCGGGGGCGGGTTTCCACCACCGCCGCCACCACCGCCGCCACCGCCGCCACCGCCACCGCCACCGCCGCCGAGGCTCTGGAGCGCGGCCAGCGGGTCGATGATGCCGTAGCCGGACCGGGTGTCCCACCGGCCGTTGTTGGAGGCCGTACCGGTGATCAGCGAGGCGATGTCGCTCGGGGCCGCCCCGGCGCTCAGCAGCAGGGCCGCCATGGCGGAGACGTGCGGCGTCGCCATCGACGTGCCCTGGAAGAACTGGTTGCCACCCAGAGTCTCCTGCAGGATGCCGTCCTGGTAGCCGTCGCGGTCGTAGTCCATCGACATGTTGCCGCCGGGCGCCACCACGTCGGTGCCCGTCCCCCCGTTCGAGTACGAGGTCACGCGGCCATCGGCGCCCACGGCGCCCACCCCGATCACGTTCGGGTAGGCGGCGGGCCAGGAGACCGAGTTGCGCCCGTCGTTCCCGGTCGCGGCGACCACGATCACCCCGCGGGCGATGGCGCTCGCGATGACCGAGGCTTCCGTCTGGCTGGAGGCCGGGGAGCCGAGGGAGAGCGACAACACGTCGGCGCCGTTGTTCGCCGCCCACTCGATGCCCTGGGCCACGCCGTAGCTGGAGCCGCTGCCGTTCGAGTCGAGGACGCGGACCGGCATGATGGCGGCGTCGAAGGCCATGCCTGCCTGGCCCCGGCCGTTGTTCGTCCGCTGGGCGATGGTGCCGGCGACGTGGGTGCCGTGCCCGTTGCCGTCGTTCGGGTCGGCGTCGTTCGAGATGAAGTCGCGCCCGGGGACGAAGTTGGCAGGCACGTCCTGGCCAGCGCGAGACACGCCCGTGTCGATGACGGCGACCGTCACGCCGGCCCCCGTCGACAGGTCCCACACATCCTCCATCTGGAGCATGTCGAAGTTCCACTGGAGCGGCCGGTTCGTGTCGTTGACCGTGCGGAGCGCCTGGCGGGCGCGGTTCGGCTCCACCACGAGGTTGCCGCGGAGGTTCTGCTTGAGGGCGGTCGCCAGGGCGAACAGGTCGACGCCGTCCTCCTGCGCTTCGTACAGGCCCGAGCCGAGGTCGGCGTCGAAGTCGAGCTTGGCGATGCCGAGGTCCTGCGCGAGGGTGTCCGGCACGTCGGCCCCGATCACGAACTGGCCCGCGATCGCGTCCGTGTCGTCCTTGACCATGGGAGCGTTGACGAGGGACTCCTCGAGTCCGGAGTTGGCGCAGGCGACGAGGAGGAGGGCGGTGGGTGCGGTGCGGAACATGGGTACCTCCAGCAGAATCGGGGCGGTGTGGACCGGTTGTCCAGGTACACTGCACCACCCGTGCCAACGCCATAGCTGGCGTTCGGCCATCGTTGGACCTCCGATATAAGGAATAAATGCCGCACATTGGCGCCAGGTGCAGGAGCAACCTTGGAAATCTGCCGGTCTTGACCAGTTGCTGACGAGTCCGTTTCGAGCCCGTGACAGGGGTCATACCCGGCGTAGAACAAGGACACATGGCGAAAAATACCAACTGGTCCGGACTGCGGATGTCGTTGCATGATCCGGAGTACGAGGCGTTGTGAGCCGGTCATCGGCCTTTGGTCCGTCGGATGCCCCCGGCCGGGGTACCACCGGGGATAGGGGGCGCCCGTGTCCCAGCCCGACGCCCGCACCGTGGTGGACCTGCTGCTGCCCTGGTTCCGCCGGAACGCGCGCGACCTCCCCTGGCGCCGCGACCCGACGCCGTGGTCGGTGTGGCTGTCCGAGGTGATGCTCCAGCAGACCCGGGTGGAGACCGTGAAGGCCTACCACGCGGCGTTCCTGGCAGCGTGGCCCACCGTGGACGCGTTCGCCGCAGCGGACGAGCAGGAGGTGCTCCGCGCGTGGTCCGGGCTCGGCTACTACAGTCGCGCGCGGAACCTGCTGCTGGCGGCGCGTGCTGCGGTGGCTGCGGGTGGCCTGCCGTCGACCGTCGAGGGCTGGCGGGCATTGCCCGGTGTCGGTCCGTACACCGCGGGCGCGGTGGCGTCGATCGCGTTCCGCGTCCGAGCGCCGTTGGTCGACGGGAACGTGGAGCGCGTGGTCTCCCGGTTCGACCTCCGCCGCGAAGACCCCCGCAAGGAGGGGAAGACGGCGTTGTGGGCTCGGGTGGCAGCGATGCACGAGGCCCTCCGCGACGACGAGCACCCGGGTGACCTCAACCAGGCGCTGATGGAGCTCGGCGCCACGGTGTGCGCGCCGAAGTCGCCGCGCTGCCTGGCCTGTCCCCTCGTGGGGGTGTGCGCCGGCCGAAGCGAAGCCGCGTCGCTTCCCACGAAGGCGCCGAAGAAGCCGCCGACCGAGGTGCGACTCGAGGCCCGGCTCGTCCGTTCCCCGGCGGGCACGTGGCTGGTGCGTCGCCCGGAGACCGGCCTGTTCGCAGGGTTGTGGGAGCCCCCGATGCGTCCCGCTGCCCCCGGGGCGCACGGCAGCTCCCTGGTGCACGTCCTCACGCACCGCCGCCTGGTGGTGTACCCGCGGTGGGAGGAGCGCGCGGACGCGGCGCCGATGGGCGTTGCCGAGGGCTACGTCGAGGGTCGCTGGGTGGCCGACCCGGAGGAGGTGCCGCTGTCGACGCTGGCGCGGCGGCTCCTCGAGTGGCCGGACGGCCCCACGCCGGGAGCCCCCGGGGTACGCTGAGGTGTGCCCACCGCCGCGGTGCTCATCATCGGGGACGAGATCCTGTCGGGGAAGTTCGCCGACGAGAACGGCCCTTACCTGATCCGCCGGCTCCGGGAGCTCGGTTGCGACCTGCGCCGGCTGGTGGTGTTGCCCGACGTGCTCGACCAGATCGCGGCAGAGGTGCGGCGGTGCGAAGGGTTCGACCACGTGATCACCACCGGGGGCGTCGGGCCCACCCACGACGACGTCACGTTCGAAGGCGTCGCGCTCGGCCTCTCGAGGCCCCTCGAGGTCGCGGAGGACCTCCTGGTCCTGCTGGATCGGTCGGGGCTCCCCCGCACCCCCACCAACCTCCGCATGTGCACGGTCCCCGTCGGCGCGCGGCTCGTGTACGGCGCATCTTCGTTCCCGGTGGTGTCGGCGGGCAACGTGTGGGTGTTCCCGGGTGTCCCAGCCTTGTTCCGAAAGAAGTTCGAGGAGGTGGCAGGGTCCTTCCGCGGCGTACCCGTCTCCACGGCCCGGCGGACGACCCGCCGCGCGGAGACCTCGCTGGCTGCGGCCCTCGGGGGTGTCGCTTCCGCCCACCCGACGGTGGCGATCGGGTCGTACCCGCGCTGGAGCGACGAGCTGCGCGAGGTCGAGGTGACCGTGACGCTCGAGTCGAGGGACGAGGAGGCACTCGCGGCCGCCCTGGCGGCGCTCGACACCTTGCTCGGCTGAAGTCGCACGACGACGCTGCGCGGCGGCGCGCGGGGTTATCGTACTCGTCTACCCAGGCTCGGTTGGTGCGATGAACTGGTTGCGCGGTGTGCAGGTGCTGCACGTCCTCGTCCGCTTCAACGGACGGACGGTCGACGAGCGCTTCCTGCGTGTCGGCCGCCCGCTCCGCATCGGGTCGGACGGCGACGCGGAGGCACACCGCAGCCTCGACGCCACGGTCCAGGTGCCGGTGGCCGACGGCGGGCCGTACGTGGCCCGCGTGTTGTGGCGCGGTCCGACCTGTATGGTCCAGGACGCGAAGGGCACCGTGCGGGAGGTCGGCCCGACCGAGCTCGTGTCGTTCACCGACGGGGACCTCGTGATCACGCTGCGCCGAGCCCGCAGGCTGGCGCTCCCGGCCCTCGACTGGCCGAGCGTGGGCGCTGGTCTCGCGTGGGCGGTGGTGGTGCTGCTCTCCACGGTGTTCTCCATCCAGTTCGGGTGGGCCGCCGAGAACCTCTGTACGGCGGCGCTCCTGGTGCTCCCCGGCGTGATGGACGTGGGTGGGCCGCTGTTGTGGCTCGTGTTGCCCGCGCTCTCGGTGGCGGTCGCGGTCGTGTCGCTCGTGGTGGCGAACTCGTGGCGGAGCGTGGTCCCCGCGTTGCTCGCGCCCGTGTTCGGCGTGTTGATCCCGCTCGGGTGGTCGCTCTCGGGCGCCCAGTGGCGCACCGGGAACGATGTCCTCGACCACGAGCTCTACGTGTGCCTTCCCCCGGAACCTTCCTCTGGGTCGGCAGGCAGCAACTACAGCGCGGAGTACCTCGCGCGCCTCCTGCGCAAGGACTACGCGGGCGAAGAGCAGGGCGTGATCGAGGACAAGATCGATCGCCCCGAGGCCGAACGGGACGCGCAGAACGACGACGGTCGGCACTTCTACATGCCGGCGGGGTCGGCGGGGCCGGCGACGAAGATGGGGGGCGCGAGCGAGCGGTCACTCCGCCCCGTACGGACCGTGGTGGTCGAGTCCGAGCCGACGATCCCGCGCAAGCGCAAGGCCGCCGACCAGCCGCAGGCGGTGGACGGAGACACGCCGATCCCTTCGGCACCCGAGCCCGAGCAGGGCCCCGACGACGTCGCTGCCGACGGCGCCGACGAAGAGGAGCCCGACGAGGGCGCCGAGCCGCCGTCCGAGGAGGTCGAGGGGTGGGGCATCCCCGGCTGGTACGACGAACAGGATCGGGCCGCCGAGAAGCTCGAGATCGACATCGTGCTGCGGATGGCCAAGCGGCGGCTGGCGATCGACCCGGACGACCTCGGAGCGCTCGGGGTCATGAGCTACTACCAGTACCTCGCGCAGGACTACAGCTCCGCCCTGCGCACGTACGACAAGATGCTCGCCATCGACCCCGAAGACGCCGCCGCGTACAACAACAAGGCCCTCGTCTACAAGCGGATGGAGGACTACCGGAAGGAAGAGGGGCTGTACCGCCAGTCCCTGAACCTCGAGCCGAACGACACCACCGCGCTCAACAACCTCGCCGTGAACCTCGCGCACCAGGGGCGCTACGACGAGGCGCTCGCCATCATGCGCGAGCTCGAGCGGAGCGACCCGGACGACCCGTACGCAGACCTCCACCGCTCCAAGATCTACGCCCAGATGGGCCGAGACGACGACGCGTTCCGCTACCTCGAGGTCGCGCTCCAGGGGATGCGCGCGCTCGACACGCTCCACCACATCGAGTTCCGGCAGGACATCCGCATCGACCCCGCCTTCGAGAAGCTCCGCGGCACGGCGCGCTTCAAGACCATCCTCACGAAGTATTACGGCAAGGACACGCCGCTCGAGGAGGGTCGGTGAGGATCGCGCTCTACGCGGGCTCGTTCGACCCGCCCACCGTCGGCCACGTCGACCTCGTGCAGCGGGCGCTCGCGCTCTTCGATCGCGTGTGGGTGTCGGTCGGGCACAACCCCGCCAAGCAGGGGATGTTCACCCCGGACGAGCGGCTCGCCATGTTCCGCGAGGCCATCGGAGACCACCCGGAGGTGGGGTGGTCGTCGTTCAGCGGGCTGGTCGTCGACGAGGCCCGGCGCCTCGGGGCCACGGTGCTGCTGCGGGGGTTCCGCGGACCAGCCGACCTCGAGCTCGAGGTTCGGAACGCGCTCGGGAACCGCGACCTCTCCGGGATCGAGACGCTGTTCCTGGTCAGCGACCCGCGCTGGTCGCACGTGAGCTCGTCGCTCGTGCGCGAGATCGCGAAGCTCGGGGGCGACGTGTCCCGCTACGTTCCCGCCCCGGTGCAGGCCCGGCTGTCCTCTCGCTGACCGCTGCTCGCGCCCAGGAGCGCCCAGGGCTATCTTCCGAGGTCGGAGGGGGCGGTGGGACTCTGGTACCTGGCGGCTGCGTGGGGTGGTGAGTCCGAGCTCGCGGTCGAGCGCGGCTGGCTCGAGATGGATCGCGAGGCCTACGGCCGTGCCCGGGCGGTCGCGCTCGGCGTGATCACCCGCGACCCGACCCACGCTGGCGCGCGTGAGCTGTACGTCGAGGCCTCGGCAGCAGCCGGGTGGGGGGCCAGCGGCGCCCTCGAGCTGGCGGGCGAAGCAGCACCTCCTCCGTGGGCCGCCGTCGCCGCCTCCCTCCAGACCCACGTCGCCGCAGGCGACAAGGCCGGGCTCAAGGCCGATGTCGCCGCGCTCCGGACCTCGTACCCCGACGAGCCCGACCTGCTCGCGCCCCTGTGGTCGGTCGACGTCGGCCCGGCCGTGGGGCTCCGTGCCCGCTGGGCGACAGGCTCGGACCCGAGGGAGTGGTCCGAGGAGGCTGCCCTGCGCTGGGTCCGGCTGGCGCGTGACGTGGACCAGCCCGGGCTGAACGCAGCCGCCGCGACGCGCGCCCGGGAGTTCGGTGTCCCCGAGCGGCCGCTGCTCGATCGCCCCGCCCTCCGCGACCTCGGCCAGGCGTGGTCGGAGTCGCCGCCGATGGCGCCGTTCGTGTACCCCTCCGAGCTCCCGGTCGCAGCTGGTCACCTGGACGAGATCTGGACCAAGGCGGCGCGGTGGGCCGAGCTCGAGGCGTTCTGGACCTGGGTCGCGGGCACCACCACCGACGGCGTTGCCCACGAGCGCATCGCGGCCCTGCGACTGCCTGCGAAGCGCCCCGAGGACGCGGCCGTGGCGATCGACCAGGCGATGGGGCGCACGGGAGGCCCCCGGGAGTCCGATCAGGTGGCGCTCGGCACCGGACAGGCGCGCGCCGACTTCGTCCGGGTCCTGCGGACGCGGGCCGCGGTGGCGTTCACCCGGGGCGACGTGGTGCTCGCCCGCGGAGACCTCGGCACCGCCTACCTCCTCGCCGAGTCGCAGGTGGACCCGGCGCTGGCCGAGCGCATCGATCAGCTCGTGCTGCCGATCGAGCAGCAGCTCGAGCCGAAGTACCGGGCCGCGCGGGCCACCGCGTCTCAGGTCGCGCTCGGACGGATCGGTCCCAAGGCCGATGATCCCGCTGCCGCCGACGAGGTGTTGACCGTCGCCCGGGACGCGCGCCTGTTGGCCTTCGCCGGGACCGCGACCGGCTCCGCCGTCGCCTCCGATCCGGACGCCTGGGTCGACGTGGTGGGAGACACCTGGTTCTTCGAAGGACGCGCCCACTTCGCGGCGGGCCGGTACGACCAGGCCCGGGCGGCGCTCGCGCTCGCGACCCTGCTGCTGCCGGACGATCCGCAGGTCTGGGAGGCCCGCGCCCGCGCCCACGAGAAGCTCGGAGAGCGGGACGCCGGGTTCGCCGCCCTCGCGGTCGCCCGGGGTCGCGGCGCTCCGGGGCTCGACGAGCGGCTCGCCGCCGCGTACGCGGGCCCCGGTGACTGGAAGGTGGTGGCCACCACGCTCGGTGGGGAGCCGCCAGCAGTGGTGGCGCCGCCCCGGGTCCGCGGGGTCCCCGGCCCAGCGCGCGGGGGGCCGGGGCGGGGCTCGGGGCCCAAGCTGGGGCAGCCGTTCCCTGCGGTCTCGTTCGACGGGGGCTCCACGGCGGGCCTGCAGGGGCGGGTGGTCGTGGTGTCCGCGTACCAGGCGGACTGTGAGGAGTGCCTGCAGATCCTGCCTGCGTACGCGCGGTTGGCACTGCGCTTGCGATTGAGCGCCGTCGACATGGTGCTCGTGCCCGTCAACACGGACGAAGACGAGGAGGCGTTCCGCAAGACCGCCGTCTTCGCCCGGAATTGGGGCCAGCTGGTCCACGATCCGGAGCTCGCGTCCACTCTCGGCATCCGGCGCTACCCGACGACCTGGATCGTCGATCGCTCCGGAGTCACGAGGTTCTTCGTCGATCACTGGCTCTCCGCCGCGGAGCTCGAGCAGCTCGTCAGACAGACCCCCTGAATCGATCCCAAGCCCCTCACCGCCCATCCGCATCTACGAACAGGTGATCACATGTGTGGAATCGTTGCGTACCTCGGTCCCGACCCCGCGCTGCCCAAGCTGATCGAGGGTCTCCGCCGCCTGGAGTACCGGGGCTACGACTCCGCCGGCGTGGCCGTGTTCCACGACGGCGAGCTGTGGGTGCGCAAGGACATCGGGCGCGTCACCAACCTGGCCTCGCACCTCGAGGGCGGACCGCCGGGCACGGTAGGCATCGCCCACACCCGCTGGGCGACGCACGGCGGCGTCACCCAGCCGAACGCCCACCCACACACCGACGGCACCGGTCGCATCGCCGTCGTTCACAACGGCATCATCGAGAACTCGTCCCACCTCCGGGCCCGCCTCAAGGAGAAGGGGGTCGTCTTCCGGTCCGAGACCGATACCGAGGTGCTGCCCCACCTGATCCGCGACCACTGGCGCGGGGACGCCCTGCAGGCCGTGCTCGACGCGCTGGTCCACGTGCGCGGCACCTGGGGCATCGCGGTGGTGTTCGCCGACCAGCCCGACCGCATCATCGTCGCCCGCAACGGCTCCCCGCTGGTCATCGGTCTGGGCGAAGGCGAGACCGTGGTGGCCTCGGACCCCCAGGCGGTGGTGGCGCACACGCGGCAGGTCATCTACCTGCAGGACAAGGAGGTCGCCGTGGTCACGCGCGACGGCGCCACGCTGCACTCCATGGCGGGCGCCAAGGTCGCGAGCAACGTCGAGACCCTCGACGGCGACTACGGCCTCGCCAGCAAGGAGGGGTTCCCACACTACATGCTCAAGGAGATCCACGAGCAGCCGCGCAGCGTGCGCCGTGCGCTCCGTGGCCGGTTGATGCTGGACGAGGGCAACGCGAAGCTCGGCGGCCTCGTGATGTCGCCCCGCGATCTCGCCGCTGTCCGCTCGGTGATCGCGCTCGGCTGCGGCACGAGCTACCACGCCGGCATGGCCGCTGCGATGGCCATCGAGCTGCTGGCGCGGGTCCCCGCCCGGGCCGAGATCGCGTCCGAGTTCCGGTACCGGCACCCCATCATCCAGCGGGAGGCGTTGTACTTCGCGGTGTCGCAGTCCGGCGAGACGGCCGACACCCTCGGAGCGGTCCAGGAGGTCCAGCTCAAGGGCGGCGAGGTGATGGGCGTCGTGAACGTCGTCGGCTCGACCATCGCGCGGACCTGCGGCAAAGGCGTCTACGTCCACTCGGGCCCGGAGATCGCGGTCGCGAGCACCAAGGCGTTCACGTCGCAGCTGGCGGCGATGTACGTGTTCACGCTGATGATGGCGCGGTGCACGAGCCTGTCCCTCGAGCAGGGTCGGCACGTCGCCCGCAGCCTCGACGAGATCCCGGGGCTCGTGGGTCGCTACCTGCTCGAGCCCGGCGCCATCGACCAGATCGTCGAGCGGGTGAAGGTCGCCCGCTACGTGTTGTTCCTCGGGCGCGGGCTCAGCTACCCGGTGGCGCTCGAGGGCGCGCTCAAGCTCAAGGAGGTCGCCTACGTCCCGTGTGAGGCGTACCCCGCCGGCGAGATGAAACACGGCCCGATCGCGATGCTCGATCCCGGAACGCCCGTCATCTTCGTGTGCCCGCGGGACGGGCAGACCGAGAAGGCCATCTCCAACATCATGGAGGTGAAGGCGCGGGGGGCCTGGCTGGTGGTCATCCACACCGAGGGGGACGAGGAGGTCTCCTCGTTGGCCGACCTCGCCATCGCGGTGCCCAAGACGGCGGACTTCGCGAGCCCGTTCGTCACCGTGTTGCCGATGCAGCTCCTGGCCTACCAGGCGGGCCTCGCGCTCGGTCGCGACGTCGACAAGCCGCGCAACCTCGCGAAGTCGGTGACGGTGGAATAAGCGTCGCCTCCCACGACGGGAGGGCGCCCGTGATCGAGATCGTACCCATCGAGCTGCCGCGAGACTGGAAGCGGTTCGTGAAGGTCCCGTTCCCGATCTACGCCGACGACCCGCACTGGGTCCCTCCGCTGCTGATGGAGCGCAAGGCCTTCTTCGATCCCGGGAAGAACCCGTACTTCAAGCACGCGACGATCAAGCTGTTCGTCGCCACGAAGGACGGGCGGGACGTGGGCTCCATCGCGGCCACCATCGACCACAAGCTGCGCGCACACGAGCCCACCAAGGGGCTGATCGGCTTCTTCGAGTTCATCGACGACCGCGCCGTCTCGAAGGCCCTGTTCGACGCCGCCGCCGCCTGGTTCCGGACCCAGGGCGTCACGGTGATGGAGGGCCCGTACAACTTCAACAGCAACCACGAGTTCGGGCTGCTGATCGACGGCTTCGACACCGACCCGTGCATCAGCAACCCGCACAACCGGGCCTGGTACGGCGCCCACTACGAGGCCCTGGGCTTCGCCAAGGCGATGGACTGGTACGCGTACTGGCTCGAGAAAGGCGAGATGCCCGAGCGCATCAAGGCCATCTCCGACCGGTTCCTGGTGCGCAACCCGGAGGTGACGCTCCGCAAGTGCGACATGTCGAAGTGGGACTCGGAGAAGGAGCTGTTCTTCCAGATCTACAACGACGCCTGGGAGAACAACTGGGGCCACATCCACTTCGATCGCGACGAGTTCGAGTTCGTGGCGGCGGGCCTCAAGCAGATCGTCAACCCGGATCTCGCCTGGTTCGCGTATGTCGGCGGGGAGATCGCCGGGGCCACGCTCACGCTCCCGGACTTCAACCAGGTCGTGAAGAAGACGGGTGGCCACCTGTTCCCGTTCGGGTGGTACCACCTCCTGTTCGGCGCGAAGAAGATCGACGCGCTGCGCATCTTCGTGCTCGGCATCCGCCAGAAGTTCCAGCACCTGCCGCTCGGCGCACCCCTGTACGTGAAGACGTGGGAAGAGGGGTACAAGCTACCGATCCGTGGCGCAGAGGCCTCCCTCATCCTCGAGACCAACCACCGCATGCGCGGCGCGATGGAGAAGATGGGTGGCCGGATCTACAAGACGTATCGGACCTACAGCGCCGCCCTCTGACTACGGGGCCGCCGTCACGCTGGGCGCTCGCAACAGCCAGCGCTCCAGGAGGGCGACCAACGCTGGCGGCTGGATCGGCTTGGCGAGGAAGTCGTTCATCCCGGCGGCGGTGCAGGCCTCGCGGTCGTCGGGCGAGGACCCTGCGGTGAGCGCGCAGATCGGCACGGTCGAGCCCAGGCTTCGGATGGCGCGGGTCGCTGCCCACCCGTCGAGCTCCGGCAGCTGGCAGTCCATGAGGACGAGGTCGTAGGTTGTCGCCTGTACGCGCTCGACCGCGGCGCGTCCGTCCGCAGCGAGGTCGGCGACGAGGCCGTTCTTGCGGAGGAACATCATCGCGATGCGCTGGTTGACGGCATCGTCCTCGACCAGGAGCACCCGGCCCACGAAGGGGGCAGCACCAGAGGCAGTCATCGGCCCTCCGCACCCCCTCTCTCGACACCCCGGCGCCCCGCGTTGAGCGCTACCTGGGCCCGCCGAGGTACCAGCCCGCGTCTGGGGTCCAGGCCGCGCGAACCGGCCGATCGATCGACTGGAGCTCGAGCGCATCGCCGGTCCAGGAGAGCCGGGCCCCGTCACCGATGCGGAACAGGAGCTCGCCGAACGGTCCCTCCTGCTCGATGATCGCGGCGTCTCCGGGCCAGGCAGTGACCACCAGCGAAGCCGAGTGTCGCCGGGCGAGGTCGCGCACGGCGCCCACCCCGGGGCCGTCGGACACCAGCAGGACCGTCGGCGTCGTCCCCAGGACCTTGGGCAACCAGGACACGGCGTCGTCGAACCAGGGTCCGCCTCCGGGCAACACCACCAGCCGGAGCGCCCGCCCGCCGACCTCGAGGTCGAGGTGGCGCCAGGGCACCTGGGCTCCCCCGGGTCCGCCTGCTGACGCCGCCGCCGAGAACCGCCGGAGGGCTCGCTCGCTCCGGAGCTCCCGGCCTCCGGGCACCGCTACGAACGGCGCGTCGGCCCACTCGTGGCGGGGGAGCACGACGGCCGTGTCTCCCAACCAGACGCGCAGGTCGACGGAGGGGCTCTCGGTGGCTCCCCGACCCAGGAACACGGTCACGACCTCGTCGCGGACGATCGTGGCGCCGTCCGACGCAGGGGGAGGCAGCGCGGGGAGGGGACGGGCGGTGGCGATCGACCAGAACACCGCCACACGGTACCTCGCGGCGGGCTCGCGTTACGGCGGCGCATGGCGGCGCGCATCCTCGTCGTGGAAGACGACCCTGCCATCTTGCGGGGCCTCGAGCTCAACCTGCAGATCGAGGGCTTCGAGACCCTGTCTGCCGCAGACGGCGAGCGGGGCCTCGAGCTGGCGCCGGGGGTCGATCTCGTGGTCCTCGACCTGATGATCCCGCGGATCAACGGGTACCAGGTGTGTGAGCGGATCCGCGCGACCGGGAACAAGGTCCCGATCATCCTGTTGTCCGCGCGCAATGCCGAGCTCGACATCGTGATGGGCCTCGAGCTCGGCGCCGACGACTACGTCACCAAGCCGTTCCGGGCGGCCGAGCTGGTCGCTCGCGTACGCGCGCACCTTCGCCGGCACCAGCCCAAGGTGGACCGCTGGGCGTTCGGCGACGTGCGCATCGACGTCGACCACCGCCAGGTGCGCAAGGCCGGGGTCGAGGTGGACCTCACGCCGCGCGAGCACGATCTCCTCGTGTTCCTGGTCCAGAACGAGGGCCGGGCCGTCACCCGCGACCAGATCCTGCAGGCGGTCTGGGGCGAGCGGTACTTCGGCACCGACCGCACCGTCGACAACTTCGTGACCCGCCTGCGCCAGAAGCTCGACGAGCCCGGGAACCCGGTCCACTTCCTGACCGTGCGCGGCATCGGCTACCGGTTCGTGAGCGAGCCGGCGTGATCGACCTGTTCGCTGCGGGCTGGGGCGAGGGTTGGTGGCGGGTCCGCGGCGCCTTCTGGGTGTCGGACGGGCGGAGGTTGTGGGCGCCCGGGCGGCCGGCCCGGGTGTGGCGGGTGGAAGGCGTACACCAGGTGTTGGCCGACGACGCAGGTCTGCGCGTGTTGGCTGCTTCGGAGCACCGCCCCGATCCCGCGGGCGTCCTGCGCCCGGTGGGCCCGGGTCGAGCGGTGTACGGCGGAGCGGAGAGCTGGGTCGCCGACGGGTACGTCTACCACCGCAGCGGCGGCGTGACGCGGGCCGTGGACCGGAGCGGCCCCGGGGAGCGGACCTGGATCGGAGGTGGTGGGGTCGTGGTGGTCGAGGGCCCCGACGGGGTGCGCGTGGGGCTCCCCGGGCGGACGCCCACGCTCCTCGCCGCCGAGGCTGCGGGGCTACGGCTCGCCGAAGACGGCGCTGCGGTGGCGTTCGTGGGTCCGGAGGGCGCCGAACGGGTAGCCTTGTCGGGAGGCGCCCGCACCACCCTGGTCGGGCTCCCGGTCACGGATCGACTCCAGTGGCGCGACGGCGCGTTGTGGTCCGGGCGCGTCCGGTTCGGCTCCGTGGTGCAGGAGGCCTCCGCTGCCCGCCTGGGGCATCTGCTGGCGGGCCCCGCTGGCCGGGTGTGGGACCTCGTGGCGGCTCGGGCGGTGACCGCGCCGGGGACGGTGTTGCCGGGGGCGACGGCGGTGGTGGGGGACGGGTTCGTCACCATCGACGGCGAGACCGGCCGGGGACACTTCGTGGGGCCGGGCGGCGTGCGTGACCCGTTCGTGCTGCCGCTGGACCCCGACGACGTGGTGGCCGGGATCGTCGTGGCGGACGGAGCGGCCTGGGCGGTGACGGCGCTGGGAGAGGGGTTCCGCTGGACGGGCGCCGGGTGGAGCCCCGGCAACGCGCCCAGGATCCCCCGCCCGCGACCCGCGGAGCTCGAGACGCCCGCGGGCCCGTTCGCCGACGCTGCGCAGTGGCGCAGCCCAGACGGCTCGACCTGGGTCTGGAACCACGGCGGGTGGCTCGTCCGCTTCGTGGCGTGACGGGCTTCAGCCCGGCGGCATGCCGCCGTCGTCGTCCGACGGGGTCTTCGACTTGCCGGCCTTGGCCTTGCCTTTGGCCTTGCCCTTGGCCGCCTTGCCCTTCATGCCCTTGCCGACCTTCGAGACCATGCCTTCGATGCGGCGGACCCGGTTCTCGAGCGCCTGGACCTTCGTGTTGACTTCGCGGACGTCGGTCTCGAGCTGGGCCGTGCCAGCTCCACACGAGGTCATGCCGAGGAACGCGAGGGGAACCAGCAACCGAAGCATGGAACGAGGCACCGCTCCTCCAGGGGGTCGAAGACGGCAGGACACTAACTGGTCGCGACCGGGAGCCACAGGGTGAACCGACTGCCGCGGCCGACCTCCGTGTCGAGCTCCACGCGCCCGCGGTGCGCGCGGGCCACGGCCCGGACGATGGAGAGGCCGAGGCCGCTGCCGCGATCCACCGCGCCCTGGGCGATCGTGCTCAGGCGGGTGTCCGCCTGGTAGAACTTCTCGAAGATCCTGCGGCGGTCACGCTTCTCGATGCCCGGACCGTTGTCCTCGACACACAGGCCCACCATGCGGCCCTTCACCGTGCCCGACACCCGGATCCGGCGGGGTGGCGCCGTGTACTTCGTGGCGTTCTGCATCAGGTTGAGGAGCGCCTCCACGATCGCGTCCCGGTCGGCGTGGACCCGAGGCAGGGCCTGATCGAGCTCGACGGTGACGCCGTCGGCATCGTCCTGGAGCAGGCGTTGCGACCGGAGGGCCCGCAAGGCCTCGTCGCAGAGCTCGCGCGGCGGGCACGACTCGAACTCGTAGACGCGCCGCCCCGCCTCCATCCGGGCCCAGTCGAGGACGCGTTCGATGCGGCGCGACAGCCGGTCGGTCTCGCGCGCGAGCAGGTCCAGGCACTCCTGCACCCGCACCGGATCCTGCAGGCGCCCGCTGCGCAGGGTCTCCACGAACAGGGCGATGGCCGTGAGGGGGGTGCGCAGCTCGTGGGACATGTTCGAGACGAAGTCGGTCTGCAGCCGCGACAGTCGGATCTCCCGCGACGCCGAGCTCAGCGTGATCACCGCGCCGACGATCACCAGCGCCATCAGGAGCGTCATGCCGGCGATCGACCACCAGCCGTTCCAGGACAGCGACGCCCGGGCCTCGGGCGAGCGGTCGACCAGCAGGCCCGCCGCATCCACGCGCACGGCGAGGCGGCCCGGTCCGTCCGCGCGCACCGCGATCGGCGCCGAGCCGTCGGTCGGGACGAACCAGGTGGCCCGGCCCGTCTGGGGGACGAGCGACGGGGTGAGGCCCAACGCTGCGAGCTCCGGAGGGACGGGTGCGGCCGCGTCCCAGGTCCACCGCGTCTCGATGGCGGCCACCCGGTCGAGCTCGTCCTGGAGCGCCCACTGCTGGTTGCGGACGGCGCCGAGCCCCGCGACCGACAACAGGATGGTGGGGACGATGACGGTGCCCACCAGCAGCCACAGCAGCCGCTGAAACGCGTACCCGTCGCCGATGCCTCGGATGCTCACGAGGCCGCCTATCCGGTGTCCCGGTGCGGTTCCCGTCGTTACGGCCGAGCGTGGGAGGTCGCGTGCCCGAGGGGGACTCGATCCGCGGCCACGCGGCGCTGCTCTCCCCGGTCCTCTCGGGCGAGTGGGTCGTCGCCGCCGCCAGCCGCTGGCCCATCGTGGTCGATCGACTCGTGGGCGTGCGCGTGTCGGGCCTCGAGCCCGTCGGCAAGAACCTCCTGGTCCACTTCGGCGACGCGACCTCCCTGCGGATCCACCTCGGGATGAACGGACGGTGGCGCCTGTCCGCTCCCGACGCCCGCATGGCTTCGTCGCTCGAGCACGTGTCGGTGCGCCTGCACACCGCCCGGGGCATCGCGACCTGCCTCGACGCCCCGCGGGTGGAACGGTTCCGCACCCGCGAGCGCCCCCTGCACCCGACCCTGCGGGCCCTCGGCCCCGACGTCATGGCCGACGGCTTCGACCCGGTGGCGGCTGCGGCCTCGGCCCAGGCCGCTTCGGAGACCGTCGGGGAGGTGCTCCTGGACCAGCGGGTGGCCTGCGGGATCGGGAACGTCTGGAAGTGCGAGCTGTTGTTCCTCCACCGCGTGGACCCGTTCACTCCGGCCGCCGCGCTGCCGATGGAGTCCTGGGTCGCCTTGTTCCGCGACGCCGCAGCCCGGATGCGGCGCAGCTCTGCCCGCGGTGGCCCGCGCGACACCACCGAGACCGCCGGAGTCGACCACTGGGTGTACGGCCGGCGCCGACCGTGCCTGCGCTGCGGCGCGCGGATCCGCACCGCGAGCCAGGGGAGGGACCTCCCGCGGACGACCTGGTGGTGTCCGCAGTGCCAGCGGGCCAGGTGAGCGCTCCCTCCCGGCGCCCGTCGATGGTACGACTCCACATCCCGGAGCCCAGATGCACGCCGCGCTTCTCCGCCAGTTCCGCGAGGCCGTACCCGCAGGCGTCGACCACGTGTCGGTCCGCTTCGTCGACGAGCGGAGCAGCGCCCTCACCGTCCGCAACGACGTGGTGCTTCCGCCCGCGGTAGGGCGAGACGAGGGCCTGATGGTGACGGTCCACGAGGATGGCGGGCTCGGCTACGCCGCCACCTCCGACACGAGCCCTTCGGGGCTGCGCGAAGCCATCACCCGCGCCAGGGGATGGGCCCGCGCGGTGGCCGGGCATTCGGTCGTCGACACGTCGCGCGTCCGGATGCCCCGTCCCGCGGGCGCCTGGCGCGGACCCGTCGTGCGGGCCTGGGACGACGTTCCGCTCGCCGACCGCATCGATCGGCTCCGGCGGGTGTGCGCTGCTGCCGGTGGCGCGCCAGCCGTCGTGTTGCGGGAGGCGAGCGTGGCGGCGTCCGTCACCGACACCCTGTATGCCACCTCCGACGGCGGCGAGGTGTTCCAGCAGCGGTCCGGGATCGTCCCGGAGGTGATGGTGTTCGCGGCCCGCGGCGGGCAGAGCCAGCGGCGCACCCTCGGTGGGATCCGCGGCGCCAGCCGGCTCGGTGGGGTGGAGGTGGTCGACGCCCACGACCTCGAACGGGAGGCGGTGCGGGTCCGGGACGAGTCCCTCGCCCTGCTCGACGCGCCACAGTGCCCGACCGGCACGATGGACCTGCTCCTCGCCCCGGATCAGATGATGTTGCAGATCCACGAGTCCATCGGCCACCCGCTGGAGCTGGACCGCATCCTCGGGGACGAGCGGAACCTGGCGGGTACGAGCTTCGTCACGCTCGACATGTTCGGGACCTACCGGTACGGGTCCGAGCATCCGAACGTGAGCTTCGCCCCCGACGAGCCCGGAGAGTACGCGAGCTACGGCTGGGACGACGACGGGGCGGCGGGTGAGCGCCGGATGTTGATCGAGCGGGGGATCCTGGTCCGGGCCCTCGGGGGGACGTTGTCCCAGGCGCGCTCGGGCCTCGAAGGGGTGGCCAACAGCCGCGCCAGCGCCTGGAACCGTCCGCCGATCGATCGGATGGCGAACCTCAACGTGGAGCCCGGAGACACGCCGTTCGAGGGGCTCGTCGCCGGCATCGAACGCGGTGTGTACCTCGAGACGAACCTCTCGTGGTCCATCGACGACTCCCGGAACAAGTTCCAGTTCGGGTGCGAGCTCGGGCGCGAGATCGTGGACGGTCGGCTCGGCCGGATCGTCCGCAACCCGAACTACCGCGGCATCAGCGCCAGCTTC